>UQTA01000036.1 GCA_900543885.1 uncultured Clostridium sp. | reverse complement strand
AGAACTTGTGAGTAGTGTGTTACTTTTAACCACCAAAGCATACACGTTGAAACAGTAACTATAAATCGTGAGATTATAGCAAATCATCTAGCATATGCATATTTGTATATGTTTTTAGTAGCAGGATAAGATTATTCATGGAATACCGTATCGAACATGACTCCATGGGCGAAATGCAGGTTCCTGCAGACCGCTACTGGGGTGCTCAGACCCAGAGAAGCTTCCAGAATTTTCCCATTGGAACTGAAAAGATCCCTATGGAAGTGATCCGCGCTTTTGCCATTCTAAAAAAGGCAGCAGCCATTGCAAACAACCGTCTTGGAAAACTGGATGAGAAACGGCTTTCTCTCATCTGCCAGGTCTGCGATGAGATACTGGCAGGTAAATTGGACGATAACTTTCCTCTGTCCGTATGGCAGACAGGAAGCGGTACACAGTCCAACATGAACGTAAATGAAGTGATCGCCGGACGTGGAAACGCCATTGCAGGTGAAAAGCTGCTTCACCCAAATGACCATTCCAACATGTCCCAGAGCTCCAACGATACATTCCCAACTGCCATGCACATTGCAGCAGTTATGGAGATCGAAGACAAACTGTTCCCGGCCATTGACCGTTTAACTGATACCTTTACCCGGCTGATGGCTGAAAATGAAGGCATCGTAAAAACAGGACGTACCCACCTTCAGGACGCCACTCCTATTTCCTTCTCACAGGAGATCAGCGGCTGGAGAGAAATGCTCATCAAGTCCAAAGCCATGCTTTCTTTAAGTTTAAAAGGACTTCATGAACTGGCTCTTGGCGGAACTGCTGTAGGAACTGGTTTAAATGCTCCTAAGGGCTTTGACACAGAGGTGGCAAAAGCAGTTGCCGAACTGACTGGAAAAGATTTTGTTACCGCTCCTAATAAATTCCACTCTCTCACCAGCAAGGATGAACTTGTCTTCGCTCACGGCGCCTTAAAGGGACTGGCTGCTGATATGATGAAGATGGCAAATGATATCCGCTGGCTGTCCAGTGGTCCCCGCTGCGGCCTTGGCGAGATCTTTATTCCTGAAAATGAACCTGGCAGTTCTATTATGCCCGGAAAAGTAAATCCAACTCAGTGTGAATCTGTTACTATGGTAGCTGTCCAGGTTATTGCCAATGACACTGCCGTAGGTATGGCAGCTTCCCAGGGCAATTTTGAGTTAAATGTGTTTATGCCGGTATGCATTTACAATTTCCTTCAGTCTGTACGCCTGCTCACCGACTCATTAAATTCCTTTAATGACCGCTGTGTAAGCGGAATCCGTGCAAACCGTGAAAAAATGGACGAAAATCTTCATCGCTCCCTGATGCTTGTCACCTGCTTAAATCCATATATTGGATATGAAAACGCAGCCAAGACAGCCAAAAAGGCTTACAAGGAAAATATCTCCCTGAAAGAAGCCTGCGTAGATCTTGGATTTTTAACCGCTGAGAAATTTGATGAGATCTTCCATCCTGAGCAGATGGTATAGAATGATGCATATGTATCCCACAAAGTGGGTATAAATAATTAATTATAAGGAGACACTTACTATGGATATCAATCAGGCTTCCCTTCAGATGCACTACGACCTTCACGGAAAAATCGAGGTAGTTTCCCGTAAAAAGATCGAAACCAGAGAAGATCTTTCTCTTGCTTACACACCAGGTGTTGCAGAGCCTTGCCGTGTGATCGCAAAAGACTATGAGCAGTCCTTTAAGCTGACCCGCCGTTCCAATCTGGTAGCTGTTATTACAGACGGAACCGCTGTTTTAGGTCTTGGGGATATCGGTCCTGCTGCCGGTATGCCGGTTATGGAAGGAAAATGCGCTTTGTTTAAAGAATTTGCTGATGTAGACGCATTCCCTCTTTGCATCGATTCCAAAGACACCGATACCATTGTACAGACCATTTACCTGATCTCCAAGAGCTTCGGAGGTATCAACTTAGAGGATATCGCAGCTCCAAGATGCTTTGAGATCGAGCGCCGTTTAAAAGAAATATGTGACATTCCGGTATTCCATGATGATCAGCACGGAACTGCCATTGTTGTTGCAGCTGCATTGTTAAACGCAGTAAAAGTAACAAAGAAAGAAATGGGCAAATTAAGAATCGTGATCAACGGCGCAGGCGCTGCAGGTATCGCTATCGGCAAACACCTGATCAACATGGGCTTTGGAAATGTGATCATGTGTGATATCAACGGCATCATCTGCGAAGGTGACGAAGGCTTAAATCCTGGACAGGAAGAGATCTCCCATATCAGCAACTTAAATCATGAGCACGGCAAGCTGGCTGACGCATTAAAGGGCGCTGACGCGTTTATCGGTGTATCCCGTCCAAACCTGGTTACAAAGGAAATGGTTTCTACCATGAATAATGGTATTGTATTTGCTATGGCAAACCCAACTCCTGAGATCATGCCTGATGAAGCATTAGCAGGCGGCGCTGCTGTTGTAGGCACCGGCCGTTCCGACTTCCCGAACCAGATCAATAACGTACTGGTATTCCCAGGTGTATTTAAGGGTGCTCTCTCTGTTCGCGCAAAAGAGATCACTGAATTAATGAAACAGAGAGCTTCCTATGCAATCGCCAGCATGATCCCGGATGAAGAACTGACTCCTGAAAATATCATTGCTTCCCCGTTAAATAAGGCTGTTGCTGACGTAGTTGCAAAGGCTGTTGCTGATACTGCTATTGAGGAAGGTATCGCCAGAGTATAATAGACCGTTTTTACCTCTATCAGGATATATCTTTCATACAGACTGTGGCAGAATCATTTTAACCAAACTATCCTTTGACTTTCTGCCGCAGTCTTTTGCTATGTACATCTGCAATTCCCCGCCTATGCGGGGAAAACTCATTCTATCATACCCGTATCCGCCGTTAGCGGATATGGTGCCAGGCAGTAACCTGAACAATATCACAGAAAGGACCAACTTATATGTGTACAGCCGCAACCTACAAAACCAGAGACTTCTACATGGGCCGCACTCTGGATTATGAATTTTCCTATGGAGATGAGATCACCATCACTCCCCGGAATTACGTATTTGCTCTGCGCCATGAAGAAAAACTTGAAAATCACTATGCTATCATCGGCATGGCTCATGTAGCAGGAGGATATCCTCTTTACTATGACGCTGTAAACGAAAAAGGATTGGGAATTGCCGGTCTGAATTTTGTTGGAAATGCAGCCTACAAACCAGTAAACCTGAATACTGCCAAAAAACAGATCACACAGTTTGAACTGATCCCTTTTATCCTTGGCTCCTGTGCTTCTTTAAAAGAAGCAAAAAAAGCACTGGAAAACACAGATCTGGTAGATACCCCTTTTAGTCCTGAACTTCCGGTAGGAAGTCTCCACTGGCTCATTGCCGACGAGACCGGCTCCATTACCGTAGAATCTGTGAAAGAAGGCCTGATGATCTATGATAATCCTGTGGGTGTCCTCACCAACAATCCACCATTCCCACAGCAAATGTTCCAGTTAAACAACTATATGCATTTATCTCCCAGACAGCCAGAAAACACCTTTTCTGATGTCCTTCCTTTAAATGCCTACAGCCGGGGAATGGGTGCCCTGGGACTTCCTGGAGATCTGTCTTCTTCCTCCCGTTTTGTACGGGCCGCTTATGTGAAAATGAATTCCCGGTGCAGCCAGGATGAGGCTTCCAGTGTCAGCCAGTTTTTCCATATTTTAGGCTCTGTAGACCAGCAGAGAGGCTGCTGTGAAGTGGCAGATGGAAAATACGAGATCACCCTTTATACTTCCTGCTGCAATGCCACAAAGGGAATTTACTATTATACTACCTATGACAATCATCAGATCAGCGGTGTAGATATGCATAAAACAGATCTGGACGGACAGAAACTTACCTGTTTTACACCAGTCACCACAGAACAGATCCACTTAATGAACTGATTTCATATACTATTTGCGATCTGCTTTCACTGCCTTTTCATAAACCGCAGCCACTGTGAAACTGATTGGTAATACAAAACGCCCCGGAAGCTCCGGGGCGCAGATTAATCCTTTTTCTATTATGCTTTGCATTATCTGAAAATCGGCACTGTCTGTACCAGCACCATATAAAAAATAGTCCCTCCTGCAATGCTTTTATTGATAAAAATAAAGACGGCCTTTTTCCTTTTTTGCCAGATAAAGGGCACTGTCTGCCTTTTTATACAGATTTTTAAAATCTTCTTCACCTTCCCGCAAAGCAGCTCCGGCACTGATGGAAATATCCAGATCCGGATTCGCTGATTTCATCGCTGTTAAAAACTCAGACTGTATCTTTTTGATAACTTCTTCACCAGTTTTCTCTGTGCAGCCGCAAAAATATAAAAGGAATTCATCCCCACCCAGTCTGGCTGTTATACAGGATCCATCCGCATAATGTTTCATCAGCTTTGCCAGATAGATCAATGCACGGTCACCGGCCAGATGGCCTTTGGTATCATTCATAGTCTTAAAATTGTCCACATCACAAATATAAAGAATACCGCCTTTTTCCTTTAAAAAGGAAGCTTCTATAAGACTGATGGCCTTCTTCCGGTTGTAAAGTCCCGTAAGAGGATCTAACTGAGCTTCTTTGATCAGCTGATTTTCCCTCTCAATACGGTCTGATACATCCGTCATAATACTGATCACCACATTTCTTCCACCCTCAGCCTTTATCTTTTTTCCAATATCACTGATCCAGATGATCTGGCCATCTTTTCCTGCCACACGGTATTCAACTTTATATTCATTTTTTTCCCGGATCTGTTGTCCTATGCTTTCTTCCACCCATTTCCGATCTGAGGGATAAACGATATTCAGTATTTTTTCGTCCGTAGCTTCTATCAGTTCTTCGTAGGTATAGCCTAAAATCTGAAGCATAGTATCATTGATCGTATAAAGAGGATATCCTTCTTCCAGATAGCACCCTATAATACCGCCTGGAAGGGCCTTAGAAACCAGTTTCATCAGCTGTTCCCCTGTTTCTGAAGAAATCTTCTGGATGTTGTTTCTCTTGCTGTAGCGGAGAGGAAAAAATTCCTGTTCTTCCTGCTCTTTTGTAGGAGTAGACGTATGCAGTGATGCGATCTTCCACTTCCCATCTTCTTTGATACAGACACAGGTGAAACGGGTAAACAGTTCTGCTGTTATGCCTTCCGTATTGATCTTGGCAAGGACATTTACAAATACGCTCCACCCATAATCGCCTAAGGGTGTCTCTGTATAGTTTGACAGCTCAAAATCCAGCGGTTCCGGCAATTCTTTAAATTCAATCTCTGTTAATGCCCGCAGTTCTTCCTTATTTTTCGCTATTTCCTGCTCTCCAGTTCCAATACTTATAATATTATCTGTAAGAAGAGCCAGTGTAGCCTCCAAATCCCGCTCTCTCAGATAATGAGTGAAAAATTCCTCCAGCAACTCTCTCATATGTATTTCTCTCCTCAGGACAACATGAACTTCTCTACCACAAGACCTACTCCATCTTCATTATTGGAAGCGGTAATATAATCAGCTGCTTTTCTCACAGGAAGTACCGCATTTTCCATGGCCACTCCCAATCCTGCATACTGGATCATAGTCAGGTCATTATATCCATCTCCGCAGGCGATCATCTCCTCCTTTGTCATTCCAAGATGCTGCAGCAGACGTTCTAAAGACTGTGCCTTATCGATTCCTTTCGGGAGAACCTCTAAAAAGTAGGGTTCTGAGCGGTATACTGCAAAATTCTTTCCCAGAGCCGCTTTTACTTTCGGCTCTACAGTTGCAAGATAATCCCCGTCATCTAAAAGCAGAAACTTTACCACCGGGAAGTTTACATGCTCTTCCATATGTTCCACCTGACGTAAGGGCAGATGATTGATCTGTGACTCTTTATGGGCATAAATGCAGGCATCATTGTTGGTAATGATCTCTTCTCCCTCATAGGTCAAAAAATCTACTCCATACTCCTTTGCCAGCCCCATGATCCTTTTGTTTGACTCTACCGGAAGAGTAGATGAAAAGATCACTTCGCCTGTTTTGCAATTGGTGATCATACCGCCGTTATAGGATAAAATATAGCTTCCAAACCGGGCCAGATCCAGTTCTTTTGCCAGTGGCTGTACCCCGGCTGTTGGACGGCCGGATGCCAGAACCACGATCTTGCCGGCTTCCTGTGCCTTCATCAGGGCTTCTTTTGTCCGTGGTGTGATAACTTTGTCTTTATTTGTCAATGTTCCGTCCAGATCCAGGACGATGATCTTATAATCCATAGTTAACCTCGCTTTATTCCTCTTCCCTTTTTGCCATAAAATACACATCCAAAGTCTTTTATACTTTTTCTTTCACCTAAGGTTTCCCTCGTTCGAAACAGTTAATACACAAAAAAGGACTGCTGCAAAGTATCTTTTTCCTTTGCAACAGCCCTATTATAACATGTACCTCTTTCCCCTACAATCAGGAAAAACAGGGATTTTCCCATCTTTATTTTACATCCAGGATCAGAGATGCCACATCGACCGGATTTTCGATCATACCTGTATCTTCCATGAATTTCTCTGTTTTTTCCATGGCTTCGATGTCACTGTCTTTGATCTCCATATCAAAATCATAAAGACCATACATCTCTTCTACAGCGGCCTCCTCTAAACCAGTTGCTTTTGCAGTAGCGGCAACTGCTCCATCATGGTCTGCATCCATTTCATCTAATACCTGCTTCTGGGCGGTAAGGAATGCCTTTACCAGTTCCGGATGTTCTTCGTAAAATTTCTCACTGGTTGCAGTAACAATAGTAGCCTCTGTAAGTCCTTCACCGTCTGTTACTACATAATAACCATCTTTTTCCATATTGTAGGCAGTTGGTCCTGCAAGAAGTGCTGCATCTACGCTTCCGCCTGCTAAAGCAGCCTGTGCGTCCGGAATACCCATTGCCATAAATTCAATGTCATCCTCTGTCATACCTGCATTATTTAAATAAGCCACTAACAGCTCATGCAGGATCGTTCCCTTGGGACCTGCCACTTTCTTACCTTTCAAATCTTCGGCTGTCTTAATACTGTCATCCTTTGCAAACAGCTTAAATGCCTTTGGAGAACGGCTGTAAATACTCATGATCTTAATATCCGCATCATTAGAAGCCGATAAAATAACGGAAGTAGCACCTACTGCATTTAAAAACTGGATATCTCCGGAAGCTAAAGCCTGTGTCTGCTCCGGTCCGGTAGTCAGGTCTGAATACTGGATCTCATAGCCCATTGGTCCAAATACACTGGCAAAGATCTCCTGATCCTGTTCTACGATACTTGGCACATTTAATGGGGATTTTACATAGGTTACTGATAAAGTGCCGTTTTTCCCGACCTCAGCTTTAGACTCATCAGCCTCTGCACCTGCTTCTTTGCTTTCAGCTGCTGGACTTTCCTGTGCAGCTGCCTCTGTGGTCTGTGCTTCTGTCTGTGCCTGGGTTTCTGCACTTTTAGCCCCGCAGCCTCCTAAGATTCCTACTGCTGCCAGCACTGCCGCTGCGTAAAGGTTCCATTTTTTCATGTTTCATTTCCTCCCATAGTTTCTGTTTTGTTTGAATATTTTGTTTTTTATGTTTTTCTTAAATATTTTTATCTTTTTTACAAATTCTGTATTTCAAACTTATTTTCCAGTGTTATAAAAATCTTACGCTTTATCTCTATCATCTCTTCTGATAATAAGTCTCTGGGATACGTTACCTTTTCCCCTACATCAAACCGGCTTCCCACTTTTCCATTTTCCATAACAAGGATCTCATTTCCCAAAAGCAGCGCTTCATCTACACTGTGGGTAACAAACAACGCTCCCACTTTTTCTTCTTCGCAGATCCTTAAAAATTCCTTCTGCATGGTCTGTCTGGTAAAATGGTCTAACGCTGCAAAAGGTTCATCCATAAGCAGATAGGAGGCATCACAGGCCAGAGCCCGTCCCAAAGCCGCCCTCTGCATCATCCCCCCGGATAACTGATCCGGATAGGCATTTCCAAATTTTTCCAGTCCAGTAAGTTTTAGCAAAGCGGCCGCTTTTTCCTTTCGCTGTTCCTTTGAATATTTCTTCTTATCTGCCCCAAATAAAATATTCTGCTCCAATGTCAGCCACGGCATCAGCCGTGGTTCCTGAAAGACCACTCCCAGTTTTTCTGGTTTTTCAAAAAGGATCTCTCCTCCGTCCAGGCTTTCAAGACCAGCCAGTATGCGAAGCAGTGTGGTCTTTCCGCAGCCGCTGCGTCCCAGAATCACCGTGATCTTTTCCGTATCCAGATTTGTGGAAAACTGTCTTAATACCGGATGCCTGTTTTTTGATACTTCAAAGCTTTTTTCCAGTTTTTTTAATCGTATCTCAGCTATTTTCCACACCTCCCCGGACGCATTTTTTGATGATCCACAAAAATGCCTTATCACATAACAGTCCCACCAGACCAATCACAAAAATTCCTACGATCACCTTGTCTGAACGTGACATCTGCTGGGCATCCAGGATCAGATACCCCAGGCCTTTTCCTGCAGCGATCATCTCCGCTCCTATAATGGCCCGCCAGCTGTATCCAAGACCGATGCGCATTCCCACCAGTATATCTGGAAATGCCCATGGCAGACGGATCTTAAAAAAGCAGGCCCATTTAGAACGGCCGCAGGTCTTTCCCACCTCCAAAAGCTTCTTATCACAGGAAAGCAGTCCCTTTCGGATATTCATAAACATTGGAAAGAAGGAAGCAAGGACGATAATGATCACCTTGGAAGTCTCCCCAATGCCAAACCAGAGGATGAGAAGAGCGATCAGACTGATGGGAGGCACATTTCGCATAAACTCCACATACGGGCCATAATAGACTTCCAGATCCTTTTTCAGTGCCGCTAGCATCCCTAAGGAGAATGCACATACAAACGAAATGGAAAAACCAATAAAAACACGTTTAAAACTTACCAAGATATGTTTAAAAAGTATTCCGTTTCCTGCCATGGAAAGAAAAGACTTCCACACTTTTTCCGGTCCCGGAAGCACATAAGCGCTCCATTTTCCGGACATAAAAGCCAGCTGCCACAATACCAAAAGGATCAGCGCCGGAACACAGGCTTTTATAACAGTACTAAAAGTACCAAGCTGTTTGCCCTGCTTCTCCCCATTTTCGACCAAAAAAATTCCCCCTTTCTGCTTTTATGACTGTATCACACGTTAAAAGGCGCAGACGAATAAAACATGTATTCCATGTTTTACCCGCATAAATACAGACACAAAGCCGAAAGAGGGCATTGTGGATTCTTTTATATAACAGTTATAAACAGCCCTTTATAGGCTGTGATTGACGGATAACCAGCTGTTCTGGGCTGCAAAACAGACGGAAAACTCCTTTGATCCTGTTATTTTATTTTCAGCGTCTTTCACTTAGAAAGTTTTACGGTTACCGGATACTGCAGATCACTGTAACCGTTTCACAATCTTTGTGTCAGTCTTCTTTCATCATACGATGAAAAGATATATGCGTCAACTCTTTTATCGGTTCTCCTGTAACAAAATGTTACAGTTCAGCCTTGCATCTTCTTGCCCGCTTATAGCGGACAAGAAGCTTTGGGCGTCTGCCTTATGAAGATTTAGCGCCAAAAGCACTTATGAAAACAAGTTTTCAACGTACTTTTAACCCTAAATCTTCGCAAGGCTGAACTGTAACAACAAAATAGTTACAAATAATAATACGGCAAAAATATTCGTCCTATCCACTGTATAGATGGTACGAAACGCCCCATATCCACAAAAACCGGTGTAAAAATAAGACTTCCCACGATAAAAAACGGGATCAGGCAGAATAATACTTTTCCACTACCTGTAATATATTTTAATATCCAGGCATAAACACAGGAGGCTGCGCTGTAAAGAAATAATCCTGTGATCTGTCCGACTGTCTCTGCCATCTCTCCTTTTAAAATCCCACCTGTCAAAAAGGACAGAACTCCCGAAAAAAACACGAATACCGGCAGTGCCAAAAACATGGCAGCCTGGCATCTTCGTTTTTCTGCCGGATACAATGTGGCAAAAAGTCCTTTTTTCTCATCTTCTTCCAGAATACAGGCACTGTAGAGCGACATGGTGAAAATAAGCACGGCAGTAATACCTTTTACCGTAAAAACCGAGGTACTCGAAGCATCGGAATTGCCCTGGTTTTTCTTAAAATTCTCCCCTATCTGGCCAGATTCTTCATAAACATATTCAAAATGAAAAATATTTCCTTCTGCATACCAGACATCATACAGATCACCTGCTTTTTCATCCTGTACATAGTCCACAAGCATCTGCCTATCATACAGTCTTGACAAAGCCGCAAATACCGTTTCCGCAGAAATAGGACCTGTTACTGTGGATGGAGATGTATACAGCATCATAGCATCTTTGATTCTTTTATCCCGCAGACGCTCTCCCAAATCTTCCGGTATCACATAACCGCACTCTGCTTCCCCTAAGATCACCTGGTTTTTCAGCTCTTCTTCGCTGTCACATAAATAAAAGTGAAACAGGTTCTGTGCGTCTGTTCTATGATCCGCAGTACCGCTGTCTGACAATTCTTCCACCAGACGGATCCCCATATTCTTCCAGTTTTCCTTTAGATTGCTTTCTTTGGACTCATATTTATCCGTTGTGTCCTGAAGATACAGCGCAATATTTATTCCTTCCTTTTCTTTTGGAACATATTTTCCCACCAGCCATGCTGTCACCGGCAAAAGCAGCAATACCAAAAGGATACCAGGCTTTTTTAAATACCGCTTGCAGGAAAGAAAAAACCATGTATATACCATTTTCATTTTTCCTGCGCCTCCTTAAGCCAGCTGACAGTAAAGCCAACAGCAAAAAGAATCAAAAGCTTGCCTATTACCTTTCCTTCTACATTTTCCGTCACGATTCCTTTAAAAGCTTCCATCCACACGCCGGAAGGCATCCAAGGCGAAAATACCTGTATCCCCTCTGGCAAAAATACCTTCGGCAGAAAACCGCCTGCTGCCAGATGATTCACGGTTATCACCAAAAACAGTAAAAGAACACCGCCTGGAAAACTGCCGGATAAACGAAAAAGGCCATTGCAAAAAGCCGCTGCCGACAGATCGATCAAAACCATCAGAACCAGGATCTTAACAAATTCAAAAGATAGCAGGTCCACCGGGATCCATTCCGTCATAACAGCCCCCATGATTCCTAAAAATGTAATGACAAAAAGCAGAACGCTAAGCCCCAGGATCCGGCCGGCCGTTCTGATCCCCGGCCCCATTTTGGCTCTGTCAAGACTCTCTCTCATTCCCCTGCTCCATGGAAGCAGATAGCCTGCTACCGACAACACCGAAAACAGCAGGATCAGCACACTGGCACTGATCCCATAAAAGCAGGCTGTGCTTATATTTCCCGTTCCGCTTATTTCCATTTTCTTAAAATAATCCGTTCTTGGAATACTGGCTTCCAGATACAGGCGGTTTAATTCGTCTTCCAGTTTCGGTATTGCTTCCTCTTTTTGGTTCTGCCACAGGTACTCGTCCCCTGCATAAATCCCCGCCTGGGCTGCTCCCAGCGTCTTTGCGCCTGCCTGTGTCAGTTCCTCAAAAATCCTGCTTTCAACCTGGGACTGATCTTTTAAAACCACAGTAACCGGCGTATTGGTACCATTCATAATATCTTCCACAAAATGTTCTGGTATTAAAAGAGCCGCATATACACTGCCTCTTTTTAACTTTTTTTCCGCCTCCGCACGGCTCATATCAGAAAAATCACAAAGACTTTTCACACTTTGCATTGACCGGAGCATTTTCATGGCGCGGTAAGCCATTGGATCTTCTTCTGGAAGGACAACCGCCACCTTAATACGGCCGGAAACCTTATTTCCATAAAGGATATTTTTTCCTAAAAGAGCTCCTCCGCCTAAAAGGATCACAAGAGCTGCTGTTCCAAAAAGCAAAAAAGGAAGGCGCTTAAACGCCCTTTTTAACTCCATTTTCACATATGCACAAAAAGCTTTCATCCTGTTACATCCTCTTTTTAACTGTCAAAAACTGTGATCAGTTCTTCTGCGCTCATTCCTAACGGCAGTTCTTTTAAATGCCCCTGCTTCAATGCATACATCTTTGTACATACTGCCAGTTCTTCCATCTCATGAGAAGTCAAAAGCACAGCGCCGCCCTGTTTTACGTAATCTTTTATATACTGCCGTATGATCTCCTTACATTCCAGATCCAGAGCTGCTCCCGGTTCGTCCATGATCAGATATTTGCTTCCAAAAGCGAGGGAACAGGCAATACTCAATCTTTTCTTCATTCCCCCAGATAACTGGCTGACTGTTTTCTTCAGCATCTTTGGAATACCTAAAACAGCCGCTGGACCATCCACCAGATCCTTTTCCATTTTTTTCCTGTCCCCCTTATACCACAAAAGAAGATTGTCCTTTACAGACAGTTCTTCCACCAGTGGGTTTTCCTGAGGCACATAAGCAATGGAATGTTCCTTAAAAATATCTTTCCCCTCTGCAAGAATACTCCCTTTTTTGCCTTTTCTGGCTCCTGCAAGGATGGACAAAAGCGTGGTCTTTCCACAGCCATTTGCTCCCACGATCCCCACACATTCTCCCGGTGACAGGTCTATATCCACATTTTCAAGTATTGTATGCCTTCCATAAGACATACAGATTCCTCTGGCACAAAACATTGCCTTGTTCTTCCTTTCGATTTTCATTTAATCTACCCTCAGAAGTTTTTGCTGATGATTTTCAAGAGTATGTCCCAATTACCTGCGGGTATGTTTTTAGTGTATCATAGTTTGTATACATTTTGTGCATTTCCAGAAAATAAAAAATGCAGCAATGATTCATTACCATCATTGCTGCAAAAATGACTGCTTGTGAAAATCAAATGCCGCCTGCGGTGGCGCTTTGTTTTCCCGGTGCTCATTATTACATCGCCAGTACTTCTTCCCACTTCTCTTCGATTACCGGGATGCCCTGTTCTTTGTTTTCTTTGATATTTAACAGTTCCAGTTCGCCTGGATAATAAACTTCTCCGCCCTCTTTTACAGGAATAGAGCTCTTTACATCTGCTACGATATTGTTTACGATCTCGTCGGTCAGTTCTACACTGTTGCCCTTGCTTGGGTCAATGGCGATCATGATCTGGGTCAGACCTACTTCATCACCGAATGTACCGATCTTCTGTACGGAGTTTCCATTGGAAAGTACAGTTGCGATCAAGTCAAGAGCGATTGAAATACCGCTTCCTTTCCAGTATCCCATTGGAAGTACACGCCAGGTCTTCTCGATCTCACCTGGATCTGTGGTCAGGTTGCCCTTTGTATCGTAACCGCCTGGTACTGGCAGCTGCTGTCCCTTTAAGCGGCAGTCTTCCAGTTTTCCATAGGAGAACTGAGATACAGCACAGTCAATGACTACATGCTCACCATTGCTTCTTGGTACTGCAAAAATCAGTGGGTTATTTCCGATCTTACGATCCATACCGCCCCATGCAGGCATATTCGGGCAGGTATTGGACCAGCAGATACCGATGCAGCCCTGGTCTGCAGCCTGCCAGCCGTAGCTGCCGCCGCGCATCCAGTGGTTGTTATTTCCCAGTGCAACAATACCCATGCCAAATTCTTTTGCTAACTCAACTGCACGGTCCATAGCCATTTTTGCATTTAAAGGTCCGAAACCACGATGTCCGTCCCAACGCTCAAAAGCACCAAATCCCATAAGCTTTTCAGCCTTTACCTTCGGGTCGATCTCACCCTTCTTTAAGTATTCAACCACTCTTGGGAAACGGTTTAATCCATGAGAATATACACCTGCCATGGAGTTCTGTGCAAACAGCTCTGCAGAAGCCTTTGCATCCTTTGGCTCAAAACCGTACTTTGTTAATACTCTCTCAAATTCGTTTACCATTACCTCATAAGGCACTCTCTTCATGATCTCTTTCTCCTTTATCTTTTATACTTATTTGATTTGCTTTTCGCAATCGATTTCAATATTATTAAAAGAAAATGCTCCTATTGAAAGAACCTTTTCTTTTTGTAACCACATTTTCACTATTACGTGGTTTCTCTCTCTTTAATATCCGTAAGAAGCATCACCTTGTGGGATACTTCTTTTTTATCAAGAGCATCTAAAATCGCCCTTGAAGCATTCTGGCTGACTTCCACCAGCTTATTGTCCAGACTGCTTAACTTCGGTGTAACGATCTCACCGTACATGGTATTATCTACACCCATAATCGCCAGATCATCCGGAATGCGTTTTCCCATTTTCTTTACCGCTTCCAGGCCGCCTATTGCCAACAGATCTGTCGTATAAATAATGCCGTCTGTCTCAGGCCGTTCTGTAAGGATCTGTTCTGTGATCTTCGCACCGGCAAGCCTTACATCACGGGGATTGGTAAATTCTTTATTGACCGCTGTATAGAACGGAATATGGTCTTTATCGATTCCTTTTTCTAACATAGCTCTCATATAGCCCTTTTGTTTGTTCCGGTTAGAAGGAGTATCCGAATCCACTGCCATCACCAGATGCTTCTTTCCTTTCTTAAACATCAGCTCTGCACAGTCTTTTACGCCCCGTTCCTCATCAATAAGAACACCGTAAACGTTCGGAAGATCCAAATAACCGTTTACAATGGCTACGGGGATATCCGGAAGATGTTCTTCAATGCTCTTTTTCACGGATTCTGTTTCAAACATAGACCCCATGAGAATGGCACCATCCACTCTTCTCTGCTCCAGGATACGGATGTAATCCGCTTTTTTCTCATCCCTTCGCCCGGTACTCAGAGTAATACAGGTATAACCTAAAGCGGTCATCTCCTGTTCGATCACATAGGCTGATTCTGTATGATGCTCGATCCGCAGATCTTCAATCAGGATACCGATGATCTTGGAAGACTGCATCACCAGACCTCTGGCTGCTTCATTGGGAGTATAATGATTTTCATTTAATAATTTCTGTACCCGTTTACGCGTCTGGGCGTTGATCCCAGGCTTATTATTAATAACCCTGGAAACGGTACTGGCAGATACACCTGCCTGCTTTGCGATATCGTAGATCGTCATATTCCCTCTCCTGTTTCTCTGATGGCTTCATCATACGCCCTCTTATGTGGTTTTGTCAAGAGATTTTTGCAATCGATTTCAATATTTGTTGCAAACAATCTAAACCGTAAAAATGTCTATCCATTTTTCTTTATACACCCTGCAGTGGGCTGTATAATATACATAATAGGATTCCTTACCGAAAAGAATCGCAATGACATCGATACGATCAAAGCAAAACGACTTCTCTACTCAAGCACACGTCCGTTACAAACATTCACGTACCATCATCAGAGCATATCCAAGAAGATTTTGACCTTTCCATTTTGTTTTGTCGAATCTGTCAGGGTCTTTCATTGAAAGGCCAATCCCCCAAATACGGTCTCTAACGGCACATTCCGCCAGTATAGCATCACCGGTGGTTTTAATTTTCTCTTTCAGCTTACTATTTTGAGAAAACTTTTCTAAAAGCCCACGATAAACCACAATCTGGCGAATACCATTCCATAAATTTTCATCGTAATTTGATACCGCTCTCCCCAGTGCTTTAATTTTAGCGACATCATCTGTAGTAAGAATCTGAGCTGCCACAGCTTCATCATGGCAATAAACTGCTTTGTTGTACATCATATACTGTTCCATTGAAGAAAAAGTTATATTATCAATCGTAAACCTGGATAGATACCAATTACTCAAATAACCATTTTCTTCACCTGGATTATGGAAACAAATAATTTTCATCACATTTCACCAACCTTTTTCACTACTAGTGCTAGTTCTAAATCTTGCAAACCATAATATTTTTTTCTGAAAATAGCCCTTTTTGTATACCATGATATTTCATATACCGGACTACATAACTATTTTTATTATAACTCATTGAAAAGCCAATGTGCAATCTGTCTTTTGCTCGTACAGTAAATGGTCCCAAAGCTCATTCATACCTCCCCATCACGCAAAAACTGACCATTTCCGAGCAATATATTTCATTGTTTTTATGGAGCCATTCACTTCTAATAACTTGCCTTATGAGAAAGTCGGCAAGAATGAGCCGATATGTATCGCGGATGAGGTTCCGTTTGAGATTCCGGAGAGTTGGGAGTGGGTACGGCTTGGCAGTATCGGTGATTGGGGGGCAGGTGCTACGCCAAGCCGGTCAATACCAGAATATTATGCTGGTAATATCCCATGGCTAAAAACTGGTGATCTGAATGATGATTATGTTGTATCTATTCCTGAAAGCATAAGTAATCTTGCTTTAGAAAAAACATCAGTTAGACTGAACCCAGCTGGTTCTGTACTAATTGCGATGTATGGTGCGACTATTGGAAAAGTGGGAATTCTAACATTTCCTGCAACAACCAATCAAGCTTGCTGTGCCTGTTTACCTATTGAAATTTTTAATGAATACTTGTTTTATTTTTTGATGTCTCAGAAAATTGCATTTGTGAAACAGGGAGAAGGGGGAGCACAACCCAATATTTCAAAAGAAAAAATTGTATCAACTTTCATGCCGCTTCCTCCCTTAGAAGAACAATATCACATTATAAAAAGGATTAAGCGATTATTACCGTATATAGAAAAATATAAAGAGGCATATACATCCGTTACTTTTCTTAATACAACTTTTCCCGATCAGCTGAAAAAATCCATTCTTCAGGAAGCGGTTCAAGGAAGACTCGTATCACAAGATCCAAATGATGAACCGGCCTCAATTCTTCTGGAGCGTATCCGCGCAGAAAAACGGCGACTCATCAAAGAAGGCAAAATCAAGAAAGACAAGCATGAATCCATCATTTTCAGAAGGGATAATTCTCATTATATACAGCAGAGAAAGATATATAATATATGAACAGCATCCTACCATAACAATAAAAAGGTTCTTCCGACAATATTCATTTCATATTCCAGAAGAACCTTTATCAATATTATTTTAAAGCGATTTTGATAAAAGTAAGTTCCCGTCCTGCCCCAGTTCAACTTTTCTATTCTCTTTTATTTTCCCGCTGCATTAATGGAAAAATCCGTCCGCACCAGTTCCTCATAAGAAACCCTTTTTTTCAATTCTCCGGCTTCTTCCAGAATATTTTCTAAAAGTTCAAAACTGTCTTTTTCAAATACTGTATCCTCTTTCCAGGTATCCTGAGATTTATAACGGTCTATAATGACAGCAATTTTTTCTACCGGTGTGTCTTTAAACTGTGGCTGGATCGTTTTGGCGATTTCCCAGGCAGAATGCGAATTTACATAATCAAGTCCTTTTTGAATGGCATTGGTAAATTTCTGAATTACCTGGGGATTTTTTTCTATATAGCTTTTCTTTGCACAGTAAGCCGTATAAGGCACATAACCTGACTCTTTACCTAAAGAAGCAACAACTGCACCGCAGTTTTCCATTTCAAGGGTCGTTGCAAAAGGCTCAAATTCTACGGTATAATCTGCATCTCCGGAAGTAAATGCCGCAGCCGTCAGGCCAAAACTGATACTCTGATCAATCGTAAGATCAGTTTTGGGATCAATACCATGTTTTTTTAAGATATATTCAAATACCATCTGAGGCATGCCACCTGCTCTGCCGCCCAGAACTTTCTTGCCTTTCAGATCTTCCCATTTAAAATCCGACTGTTCGGTTCTTCCAACCAGGAAATTGCCTGCGCGCTGAGTCAGCTGGGCAAAATTGACGGCTGGGTCAGCTGCGCCTTCCTGGCTGACATAAATACTTGCTTCAGAACCCATAAAACCAATCTGAGCATCCCCGGAAATAAGGGCGGTCATTACCTTATCAGCGCCTGCGCCATTAACCAGAGTCAGGTCAATTCCCTCTTCTTCAAAATATCCCAGCTCAATAGCGGCATATTGTGGGGCATAAAAGATCGAATGAGCGACTTCGTTTAAAGTGATAGGGGTATTTTTTTCTGCAGATGCTGCCGTACTGCAGCCAGACATCCCCAGTGCAGTGATCGCACTTACAGCAGAAATGAACAGAAAATAGAATACAGACTGCTTTCTGGAATATTTAACAGAACTTTTTACAGGATTTTTCATAAAAACTCCTTGTTTTTGATCGTCTATTGTATTTTATTTTCCAGAAAGCAAAAATGTGATTTTTAACAACAAAAAATATAACTTTTTACGGAATATAGATGATCGCGCTCTTTTTTAATGCCGTCAGGATCCTGGTAACAGCTGAGATCAGGATACCCAGGCACAAGATTTCCAGCATCATTTTTTCTGTATATCCCGTATTCCTGACCACAGGGAAAACAAAATAGTTCCCATTCCGCTTGTATATAAGCGGAATGGGAACACCGTATTTTTAGGTCTGTATCCATTGACGATCTCCCTCTTTTGTATACACAACGTGTTACTGCCGGACCTTCTTATCATAGTCATCTAAGAACCAATGGCGCTCTCCGTCTTTCTTGTAGCATACCACGGTATCCAGATTTACATTTTCCACACTCTTGAAAATATTGCCTTCCACAAATGGATTCTTTTTCTTCATTTCCCGGATCAATTCTTTGATTTCCACACGTTTGGATCTGTTTTCCTCGTTGTTGCAGGTAGTACAGGTATCTGTAAATTTGCAGGCACACTGAATAAAATGAAGATGATTGTAATCTCTCCATGCCTTAATATCGTCCTCACGTACCAGGTACAACGGACGGATCAGTTCCATTCCTTCAAAATTGGTGCTGTGAAGTTTTGGCATCATGGTCTGGACCTGAGCGCCGTAAAGCATCCCCATCAAAATGGTTTCGATCACATCATCATAATGATGGCCTAAGGCAATCTTATTGCATCCCAATTCTTTTGCATAGTTGTAAAGATATCCCCGGCGCATTCTGGCACAGAGATAGCAAGGGGATTTTTCTATGGTATACACAGCATCAAATATATCAGATTCAAAAATATGGACTGGAATCCCTAATTTTCTGGCATTTTCTTCGATCACATGGCGGTTGTCCGGGCTGTATCCCGGATCCATGACCAGAAATTCCACTTCAAATGGAAATTTATTATGAAGCTTTAGTTCCTGGAACAGCTTTGCCATAAGCATGGAATCTTTTCCACCGGAAATACAGACTGCTACTTTGTCCCCTTCTTTTACCAGTTCATACTGTTTCACTGCTTTTGTAAATGGGGACCATATGGTTTTGCGGAATTTCTTGCGGATGCTCTGTTCCACCTGGTTTTTAATATCTTCCGCTTCCTGCCTGCGCATTTCTTCTCGCAGCCAGGCAATATATCCACCTTCCAGGCTATAAGCGCGATATCCTTCCTCTTCCAGTTCTTCTGCTGCCTCAATACTGTTGGTTCCGTGACTGCAGAATAAAATCACTTTTTTAGATTTCATGATCTGTGGATGACCTGCCAGATCTTTTTGTAAAATATGAATGGCTCCCGGAATCGTTCCGTATTCAAAATCGTGATCACTTCTCATATCGATCAGCTGATAACTTCCCTCTGGAAGATCATTCAGCTTTTCTACGTTTATTTCCATGTTTATTATAACACCTTTCTGCTTTTGAAACAGGTATACAGGCTGAAAACTGCCTGTTTTCCCTGAAAATATTGTAATCAGAAAGTACTATAACACGAATTTTCTTTTGCTTCAAGTGTGACGCAAAATGATACCAAAAAGACCGCCGTAACAACCGGCGGTCCTTCCAAAATGATTCAAAATCTGCTTTTACTTCCTGCTCATAACCAAACGCTGCTTTGCAGCTTATTCTGTTTCCAACAGTCCTGCTTCCCGCAGGCTGTTAAGAAGGAGATTGAATTGAGCCACGATATCTTCTGTACTGGTGGCATCCGCAACTGCGGCCGCCGGAGTAACCGTACCTGCAGGTCCAGCCGGACCCTGTGGACCAGTTGCTCCCGTTTCTCCTCTTGGACCCTGTGGACCTGCCGGTCCGGTCTCTCCTGCCGGGCCCTGTGGGCCAGTCGCTCCGGTTGCTCCTGTTTCTCCTCTTGGACCCTGTGGACCGGTTGCTCCTGTCTCTCCTGCTGGTCCCTGAGGACCTGCTGCACCTGTTTCTCCGATTGGACCTTGCGGCCCCTGTGGTCCTATAGCTCCTGTTTCTCCTGTGGGGCCCTGTGGTCCCGGATACCCAGGAAATCCCTGTGGTCCCCGCGGTCCTGGAGGTCCCATAGGACCAGGTCTGCCATTACAGCAGCAGCCGTTTCTGCAAGGATCCGGTCTGCAACCGCCCGGTCCCCAATTAACCGGTCCTATGCCGCCAGGAATACAAGTACCGTTTCTTCCATTCATATCATCACTACACATATTCAGGCTCCTTTCCTATTTCATATTCATACACAGATGCTTGTTTTCTTTTGTTACCATAGAATATGTACATAGAGCCTTTTTTGTGTCCATCCAGACAATACCGTATTTTTTACAGCATCTCTATAAATGCAGCAATACGTGTTTCAATCTGTCCACTGTCTGCTGTAGAATAGTCTGTTTCCAGCTTCATATAAGGAATGCCCATTTCTTCTGCCATACGTCCCATTTTTACAGATTCAACGTTAAATGTATGACAAGCCTGAAGAACGATCTCTACCACGCCATCTACCTTATAATCTTTGATCATCTGTGCCGTATTTTCCAGACGTCCGTTATTAGAAGTCATAACAGAACAGTTGATAGCAAGATAACGATCAGAAATAGCCCTGAGGATATCCGGTGCATTTTCATCTACCATAAGGCGATTGGTCCGCTCACCGGAACAGTCATCCAGACAGACGATCACACCGCCGTTCTTTTCAATCACACTTCCTACTTTCTGGATCACACCGCCTGTAGGACAGCCAGTGATCAATATACGCTTTGCTGATGCTGATACCGGACGTTTTCCTTCTTCATAAGCCTTTTTCGCCTCTGTTACCCGTTTACGGATATTATCGATCTGCTGATGAACATCAAAAGTAAATGTTCCCTGCTGAAGAGCGATCATCATTTCCGTTCCCTTCATAGCAGGCGGCACCAGTTTTTGAAGATGGTACATATCCAGCTGTGCCTGACGAAGCTCATTGCGAACATGTGCTGCTTTGCGAAGTCCCTCTTCTGTGATCTTACAGTTAAATTTTTCCTCCAGCTTTTCTTTCAACAGCTTAACTTCCTCATACCATATATCCTTTGCATAGGATCTTTCCTGGCTCTGCGGAAGATGAAGCACATAGGTTTCTTTGATCTCATTTAACAGCTCATACATCTTCTTTTTTCCATCACAGGTAGTCTCTCCAATGATAATATCTGAGAAATAGGTATAGGGACATTTCTCAGAATACGCAAAACCATATGTACTTTTGATCAGTGGACAAAGATTCTTCGGAAGGACTTTTTCAGCGTCCGGTATCGTTTCATTGCTGGTGCCGCAAAGTCCTACTGTTGCAACACCTGCTGCATCCATTAACTCCTGCGGTGTATAGGAACAAAGGCAGCCAGCCAGTTTTCCTCCGTTATCTTTAAATTCCTTAGCTCTTATAAATCCCTGTTTTCTCGCATCTACAAATTCGTCAAATGTTTTTGGCAGATCCATTTTTTAATCCCTCCTGATATTTATCTTTTCATACATTTCATCTCATCCCGTCAATACAGGTGTGAGCGTTTCCCTTACTCTCCTGACAGCAGTGCCGCCCCGATTGCCCCTGCATATCTTGCCATCGGCATACTTTCTACCGGCGCTTTTAAAGCATGACTCAGCCTGCTTATCATATATTCATCTTCACAGAGTCCTCCTGTCAGAAAATAATGGGTTCCATCCAGCTGTGATATAAGCTGAGCCACTTTTACAGCAACAGATTCCACTACCCCGTATGCAATGTTTTCCCTGAAAGTACCTTTTCCGATCAGACTGATCACTTCTGACTCTGCAAATACAGTACACATAGAACTGATCGTCACTCCTTCTCCTTTAGAAGCCAGCTCTGACAATTCCCGCTGCGTCAGTCCCAGCCGGTTGGTCATAACCTCCAGGAATTTTCCTGTTCCGGCAGAACATTTGTCATTCATAACAAACTTCATCACCCGGCCATTTTTTAATACGATCCCCTTTGTGTCCTGACCTCCGATATCAATGACTATACCGTCCTTACCAAACAGTTTCCAGGCACCTTTTCCATGACAGGTGATCTCTGTTATCACTTTATCTGCATAGGGCACAGACACTCTTCCATAACCGGTTGCCCCATACCGGGTATCTTCACGTATTACCTGTTCCCTTTCCAGCCAGTGATAAATCTCATCTGCTGTTTTCCTGCTGGAAAATCCTGTTGCCATTTCCATGGTCTTCCATATTTCTCCGTCCTGCAGCACCACTGTTTTTGCCGCACTGGACCCAATATCGATTCCTACCTGGTACATAATTTCACCTCTCTAATCGTTATTTTCATTTTAACATCAATTTTTCTCAATATCTAATCGGATATTAACGTATAATATATGCATTTATAGATTTTATCTATAAATTATGATATAATGAGCGCAGAAAAAAACAAGCGACGCCGAAGGCGACATTTGTTTTTTACAAGCCATTAACGAGCGAATCGCCTGCGTAAGCAGGCAGTAAAGCGCGTATGCGCGGGAGACCTGAGTCTCCCTGACTTTCGATTTATACACAGTATTAAAAGGAGTCCTTAACCATGGAATTTAAACAATTAGAGGCTTTCGTAGCCGTCGTAGATTATAAAAGTTTTTCAGAGGCCGCCAAACACCTCTATTTAACTCAGCCAACCATCAGTTCTCATATCCAGGCATTAGAAAAAGAGCTGAATTCCCGACTTTTGATCCGTACCACCAAGCAGATGAAAGTAACGGACCGCGGAATGCAGCTCTATGAATGTGCTGTTCATATGTTAAATATGCGCGACCAGATCACAGATGAATTTGCTGGAAATAAATGGAAGCTGATCGATGTCAGTGCCTCCACCATTCCTTCTTCTTATCTTCTGCCGGAACTGTTGGCAGAGTTTTCTAAAATACAGCCGGACATTCATTTTCATATCTGGCAGTCAGACAGTGTTGATGCTATTGAAAAAGTAGTTCAGGGCGCTGTGGATTTTGGACTTACCGGTTCTAAAACAGATGCCGAAGACTGCTGCTTTGTTCCGTTTTGTTCCGATTCTCTGGTTCTGGCAGCTCCGGTAACAACAGAATACCTGGAACTGTCTGATGCCTTAAAAAAGGATGAACCTGTGGCTCTGCATCATTTTCTCTCCCGTCCATTCATCCTTCGTGCCAATGGATCCGGCACCCGCAAGGAGATCGACCTGTTTTTGGAACGTCACCACATTTCCCTTTCCGCATTAAATATTGTTGCCCGTATGAATGATCTGGAATCCATCAAAAAATCCATTGCCTCCGGTCTGGGTGTTTCCATTCTTTCTGCCCGCAGTGTAAAAGATATGGAAAGAACCCACCAGCTTCTCACCTTTCCATTGGAGAGCGCTGCGCAGGTCCGTACATTTTATATCGTATACAGCAAAAACAGGATCTTAAAACCCTATGTAAAGCAGTTTTTAAAGTTTGTAGAACATTACTACCGGTAATAAGCTGCCTTATTTGATCCAGGCGCCGTCTGCTCCTACTTTATAGCCATCCGGAGTGGTAGTATTCGTAAGCATGACGCCGTCCTGGCCCAGATAATACCAGGCTCCGTTTGCCCCTGTTTTCCACACATTCTTTGCCAGACTTCCTGTAGAACAGAGATAATACCATTTTCCGTCTATTTCTTTCCAGCCTTTGGCCATATAATGGTCCGCTTCTATCCAGTAAGTTTCTCCACTGTCTGTGATCCATTCTCCGGCAGCTTTGGTCCCATTATTTTTCACATAATACCAGCCGTTGTTATCCTTTACCCAGCCTCGTTCTGTGGTGACACCAGGACCGCCTGTATTGTCGGAAGATACAGAGCCAGCCGGAGACTTAATTTCGCTGGTCTGGTTAGACTGACTTTCACTTGGCGCGGATTCCTGACTGGAAGAAACAGCCTGCGTTTCTTTCACTGCAGGACTGGTAGGATTATTCTGGCTGGAAGAACTGTTCTGGCTGCTTAAGGCACCTGCCTCTGCCAGTTTGAATCCATAATCTAACAGCGCTTTCGTATCCGTATAATGGGTAGACTGACTCTTCATCACAACTGCGATCAGCCGGACTCCATTCCTCTCAGCTGCTGTTACCAGCGTATTTCCTGCTTTTGAGGTATAGCCGGTCTTTCCTCCAATGATGCCCTGATAATATCTGGAATCATTTGGATTTAACATTTTATGTCCCATGGTCACAGTCAGACCAGAAGGGTTCTTTTTGGTAGCTGGAAGAGTATAGGTTCTGGTAGAAGCCACTGTCTTTACAATATCATTTGCAAAAGCCGCCCGGGCGATCAGAGCCATATCATGTGGTGTTGTATAATGGTTGGGATCATTCAAACCATGGGGATTTGCAAAATGGGTATTGGTACAGCCTAAAGAAGCAGCCTTTGCATTCATCTTCTCTGCAAAAGCAGCATTGCTGCCTGCCACATGTTCCGCAAGAGCATTTCCCACTTCATTTGCTGACTTTAACAGCAGTGCATACAGACACTGGCGGACCGTCATAGTATCTCCCTCTGTCATGCCAATGGACACTGCACCAGATTCCAGATTCGTGGTGGCAGTTGCAGAGAAAGTAACTGTATCATCCAAACTGCAGTTTTCCGCTACTAAAAGGGCTGTCATCAGTTTGGTAATACTGGCCGGATAGTACTGTGTTTCACCGTTCTTGGAAAATAGTACGCTGCCATCCGCTGCATTTAACAAAACCGCTCCCTGAGATGCAATGGTTGGTTTTGCAATAGAAGAAATATCGGTTGTCTGTGACGCGGTATTCTGGGTGTTTGATGGCTGAGTCTGCTGTGTTGGCTGGACCGCCTGACTCTGTGAAGTGGATGTCCCTGGATCTAAGGGGGAAATCGTTACCTGGCTGGCCCAGGCCGGTAGAGACAGAGATAAAACAGCAGCCGTATAGAATGCCAGAAATGTGCATATTTTATTCTTTTTCATTTAAGGTTAAGTCCTCTCTGTATGATATTTCTTTTGAACTATTCCATCATAACACATATACTGGTTACAAAAACAGGCAATTTTGTTACATTTTCTTTAATTTTTTGCCGTTAAGCACTGCTTCTTCCAGCTGGTCCCCTTTATAAGCCAATTTCAGTGAAAAGAAAGGAGCCTTTTCCTGAAGAAGCTTTAAAAAGATCTTGTCTCCTTCCCACAGATTCAGCTTTAAAAGATCTTCTTTCTTAACCCATTCCAGCACGCCTTCATTGCAGGGGATCAGCTCTCCCTCATATCCATCTGCTGTATAAAGACACATATATTCTGTGTCCCAGCCTTCGGAAATAAAAGTCACGATTCCCCGAAAACTCCAGTTCGTAAGCGTAAGTCCTGTTTCTTCTTTTGCCTCACGAAGCAGACATTCCTCCGGGCTCTCATTTTCTTCAAAATGACCTCCAATGCCGATCCACTTGTCTTTATTTACATCATGCTTTTTGCTGACTCTGTGAAGCATTAAATAACTGTCATCTTTTTCAATGTAACATAAAGTGGTAAGTTTTGAACGTTCTCCCATATCCGTATCCTTTTCCCTTTCTCATATATACTGACAGCATGATTTTTGCAAATCACCATTTCCTGCAGATACACATTTCCTGCAAAATCCCCGGAAACGCAAAAAGGCCGCCGCTGACGCGGCGACCCTGAACTATAACTAATTTATCATTCTGCAGTAGAATAGTTTGGTGCTTCCTTTGTAATATGGATATCATGTGGATGACTTTCCTTTAAGGATGCAGCGGAGATCTTAACAAATCTTCCTGTTTCCTGAAGAGTTGGGATATCCTTTGCTCCACAATAACCCATACCGGAACGTAAACCGCCTAACAGCTGGAATACGGTATCTTCCACCATACCCTTATAAGCTACACGGCCTTCTACGCCTTCCGGAACCAGTTTCTTCGCATCTGTCTGGAAGTAACGATCCTTGCTTCCGTTTTCCATTGCTGCAATAGAACCCATGCCGCGGTATACTTTGTATTTACGTCCCTGATACAGCTCAAATGCGCCCGGGCTCTCGTCACAGCCTGCAAGCATGCTTCCCATCATACAAACACTGCCGCCTGCTGCGATCGCCTTTGTAATATCACCGGAATACTTGATACCACCGTCTGCAATGATCGGAATACCATATTCTTTTGCAACAGCATAGCAGTCCATGATCGCGCTGATCTGAGGAACACCAATACCTGCTACTACACGGGTAGTACAGATAGAACCAGGTCCGATACCAACCTTAACGCAGTCAGCACCAGCTTCGATCAAAGCTCTGGTAGCATCACCCGTTGCCACATTACCTGCAATGACCTGTACGTCCGGATATGCTTCTTTAATCATCTTTACACAGCGGATAACATTTGCAGAATGACCATGAGCAGAGTCTAAAACAACTACGTCAACTTTTGCCTTGACCAGTGCCTCCACACGCTCTAAAACATTTGCAGTGATACCAATAGCCGCACCGCATAACAGACGACCCTGATTATCCTTTGCAGACAGCGGATATTTGATCTGCTTTTCAATATCTTTGATGGTGATCAGGCCTTTCAGGTTAAAATCATCATCTACGATAGGCAGTTTCTCTACTCTTGCCTTTGCAAGAATCGCTTTTGCCTCTTTTAAAGTAACGCCTTCTTTTGCTGTAACCAGGTTCTGGGAAGTCATGCATTCTCTGATAGGACGGCTGAAATCTTCCTCAAACTTTAAATCACGGTTGGTAATGATACCAACTAACTTCTTGCCCTCTGTGATCGGCACACCGGAATACGGAACTTTGCCATCAGGTCATTGGCATCCTTTAATGTATGCTCAGGGGAAAGATAGAATGGATCAGTGATAACTCCGTTCTCAGAACGTTTTACACGATCTACCTCCTCAGCCTGTGCCTCAATAGACATATTCTTATGAATAATGCCGATTCCGCCCTGACGGGCCATGGCGATCGCCATCCGATGCTCTGTAACTGTATCCATACCTGCACTCATTAATGGAATGTTCAGGCGGATCTTCTTAGTCAGGTTTGTGCCTAAATTAACCTGATTTGGGATCACTTCTGAATAAGCTGGAACCAAAAGCACATCATCAAAGGTAATGCCTTCACCGATAATTGTACCCATTCGTTTTTTCCTCTCTTTCTTTGTCAATTTTTTATCTGAAGGTTCAATATAACGCCAGTGCTAAAAAAACATTGGTTTTATCAGACACTGGCGTTCCTGCCTTCTTATTAGTAACTAATACTAGCAAATTTTATATGGATTGTCAAACCCATTTACACGAAAATATTCATTGAAATTGCTTATAATTTCTTATGAAAAAAACTTATGAAATATTTCTCCTATGCAGCAATAAATTTACGCGGAAATACCCGGCGCATGGCAGCCTGCATTTTATCTCCCGGTTCAAATAATACTTTTGTGACCTGTGAACCTTTCTGGCTGATCAGAGCATATACCTTTGCACCCTGAACATGGCTGGTGCAGTCTAAAACTTTCATCCCCTGTTTTTCATAATCCTTTAAAACATAAGAATCTGCCGGAGCGATCAGCTGCACTTCTTCTTTGTCACAGTCAAATTTCTTCTTTCTTTTCGCTTTTCCAAGAATACTGTCCACACTGAACCCGCCGTCAGCAAAAAGATATTCATATTCCACATTTAAATTTAAAAACACAAAATAAGTTGCCACAGCTGCTGCTGCCAGGATCAGGATCCCAAACATGATCTGCAGTGCTGCCAGTACAGAAACTGCACAGACAAGGATCATCAGTATTTTCAGCGGCCATGCATAAACGGGATCTTTGCGTTTTACCAGCCACTCAATGTAATTTTCTTCCATAAATTCTGCTTTCTCCTATTGTAATTTTAATTTTTAATTTGTTAATAGTATAACCTATTTTCCCTGTATTTTCCAGTCATTTTCAAATATCGAGTTACAATTCAGCCTTGCGAAGATTTAGAGTCAAAAGTACGTTGAAAACTTGTTTTCATAAGTGCTTTTGGCGCTAAATCTTCATAAGGCAGATGCCCAAAGCTTCTTGTTCGCTGTAAGCGGGCAAGAAGATGCAAGGCTGAATTATAACATAGTTCAGCTCCCTATCTTATTATATTTATAACATTTTGCCTCCTGCTGTCATATGTTAAATACAAAGAACTCTGCAGGCAGGTATATTTATGGCCCTTCCTCTTTGTCTGAGTGATATAAATCCCGGCGAAAAAGCACGTATCTGCTGCCTTACATCTCCAGGAAACATGCGCCGGCGTTTTCTTGATATAGGTCTGATTGAAAATACCATGGTAGAATGCGTCGGAGTAAGCCCCTTAGGTGATCCGGCAGCTTACCTGATCCGCGGTGCAGTGATCGCTATACGAAAAAACGACAGCAGAAATATTCTGATCTGCGGAAAGGAGCCCCATGAAACATCACACCAAAAATAAGGATATTCCAAAAGGATATCCTGTGGTTGCCCTTGCCGGGAATCCAAATGTAGGAAAAAGTACACTGTTTAATAATCTCACTCATGGAAAAAAACAGCATACCGGGAACTGGACGGGTGTAACTACCTCCACTGCCTGGGGAATATGCTCTAGTCCTTCCCATGATTATGCCCTGGTGGATATACCTGGTACTTACTCTCTTTCTTCCCGCTCTGCCGAAGAAGAGGTGGCGCGTAATTTCATTTGTTTTGAAAAACATGCAGCAGTTGTGGTAGTCTGTGATGCCACCTGTCTGGAACGCAACCTGAACCTGGTACTGCAGATCATGGAATGTACAGACCAGGTATTGGTCTGCGTCAATTTCATGGATGAAGCAGCCAAAAAAGACATCCATATCGATCTGGACCAGTTATCTGACCTGCTTTGTGTACCTGTTGTCGGCACTTACGCAAGAAAAAGAAGCACACTTGAGCCTTTTCTTTCCCGGCTTGATGATCTTACAGAAAGTCCTGCTGTCCCACATTATCAGGTTACCTACTGCCGGGAATTAGAAAAAGCCATCTCAATTCTGGAGCCCTCTGTTTCACGCTGGCAATGTCCTTCTTCCAGCCGTTCCTGCAAAAAAGCTTTTTCCTCCCGCTTTATTGCTTTAAGGCTTTTAGAAAACGATCCGTTGTTTTTACAACAATTATCTGCATTTTTCGGTAAAAATCCTTTATCAGACCTGGAAATAAGCGCAGCCAACCAACAGGCAGTTTCTTATTTAAATCAAAAGGGGCTCTTTCCTGAAGGGATCCAGGACCGTATTGTTTCCGGTCTGGTAAACAGTGCCGAACAGATTGCTTCCCTTTGCGTCACACTGCCAGAACGAAATTACAATGAAAAAGACCGCAGATTAGACCGCATCCTTACAGGCCGTCTGGCTGCCTATCCAGCTATGGCAGCTCTTTTAGCCCTGATCTTCTGGATCACTCTTGTAGGAGCAAACAGTCTGTCTGCCCTATTGTCACAACTGCTTTTTTCTTTTCAGCCTGTATTAGAAAAAAGCCTTATGTTCCTTCGCTTTCCTGCACCTGTACGAAATGCCTGTATATACGGTATCTACCAGGTCCTTGCCTGGGTCGTTTCTGTTATGCTCCCGCCAATGGCCATCTTCTTTCCGCTTTTTACTTTGTTGGAAGATTCCGGTTATCTGCCCCGTATTGCCTATAACCTGGACCGCCCCTTCCAGTGCTGCAAAGCCTGTGGAAAGCAGGCGCTGACCATGGCCATGGGATTTGGCTGCAATGCAGCCGGGATCACAGGCTGCCGCATCATCGACTCTCCCAGGGAACGTCTGATCGCCATGCTTACCAATAATTTCATTCCCTGCAACGGACGTCTTCCTCTTTTTATCACAATGATACTGATCTTTCTGTCTGGAAATACCAGTGGATTGTTTTCTTCCATGATCAGCGCCCTGCTGCTCACCCTTTTTATCCTTTTAGGGATCGCAATGACTTTTTTTACCTCTTATCTGCTGTCCGCTACTGTTTTAAAAGGTGTTTCCACTTCCTTTACACTGGAACTGCCCCCTTACAGGAACCAGCAGATCGGCATAGTAATCCTTCGCTACATTCCTGACCGTACCCTATTCGTCCTCGGACGAGCTGCC
>UQTA01000035.1 GCA_900543885.1 uncultured Clostridium sp. | reverse complement strand
TAATGCTTAACTGCGCCAGCTTCTCGCGTTCTTCCTCTTTTTCCTGCTTTGCCTGTTCCAAAATAAGGCTGTGTGCATTTACAGTCTCAGCAGCAGCCTCACTCTCGCTGTCCAGGGCCTCTTTCTGTGTTTGCAGGCTTCTGCGGCTTTCGCTGATCTCCTTTGCCTGAGGCTCCAGCTGATGATGCTCCCTTACCAGATCAGAGGAAGAATCGGCAATCTCTCCCTTTTTCTCCTCCAGTCTGGAAATAGTAACCCGAAGCGTATTCTCTTCCAGCGCCAGCTTCTGTCCGGCTCTTTTTAAGACAGCCGCCTCATCCTTTTTTTCCTGAACAATTGCCTCTTTAAGACTTAACTCTGTCTGAATGGTCTCCGCCTGCTTCAAGTAACGTTCGCAGGTCTGTTCCAGCTCCTCAATCTCCCTGCGGCGCCCTAAAAGATTACTGCTGTTTTTAAACGCGCCTCCCGTCATGGAACCGCCTGGGCTTAAAAGCTCACCCTCCAAAGTGACAATTCTCAGGCTGTAGCGGTATTTTTTAGCTAAGGCAATCGCTGCATCAATGTTAACAGCCCCTACCACCCGGCCCAAAAGATACCGTACCAGTCCCCGATAGCATTCTTCTGTTTCTACCAGTTCGCTTGCAAGGCCGATCACGCCTGCTTCCTTTAACGCCTCAGGCCTTGAAAAGGCCGATCCGCTTCCCATACTTGTAAGAGGCAGAAATGTAGCCCGGCCATATTTATTTTTCTTTAAATATTCGATCAGCTGCTTGGCCGTAATCTCTGAGTCTGTGACAATGTTCTGGATACTGCCCCCAAGGGCTGTTTCTATGGCTGTTTCGTACCTTTTGCCAGTAGTGATCAAATCTGCCACCACGCCGTGGATCCCATGGATCCGGTCCCGGACCTCCATCACCCGGCGGATGCTGTTTCCGTAGCCGTCATAGCGCGCTGCAAGGTTTCTTAAAGATTCCAGCTTGGTATGGGCCATGTGGTATTCCTGCTGGGTGTTGTTTAAATTTTTATTTAACCGCTGGACTTCTTTCTGCGCAGTGATCATGGCATCTTCAGCCTCTTCTGCTGCAAACTGAGCGGTTTCTAACTGCTCCTGTATCTTATCTAAAGAAGCTTTTTCCTGATTGATCTTCTCATCCTGAACAGATTCATCACTTTTAAAGCGGAGAAGCTTCTGGGAAACTTCACTGCGCCGTAAATTCACCTGTTCCAGCATAGTCTCATAACGCTGCTGTTTGGCAGTCAAACCTGCTTTTTCATTTAAAGCCTGGATAATATCGCTTTTTGCCTGTTCAATGGCAGCTTCTAAACTCTGAATGGTAGAATCTGCTTCCTGTAACTGGTTCTTTGCTGTTTCTAAACGTTCCCCTGCATCTTTGGCATGCTCTTCTGCATTCTGCCGGTTTTTCTTATAAGATGCCAGCTGCTCTTCATAATGAGCCATATCATTTGCAATGGCTTCTTTACGGCTTTTATAATGCTCTTCATTGGCCTCTTCTGTATGGATCTGCTCCCGAAGAACATTGATCTGACCTTCACTGGTACTTTTTGCCATAGCTGCTTCGTTTAAGGCATTCCGGTCAGCAGTCAGCTCATCATCCAGTTTTGTCAGCTTTTCTTCTAATGCATCATATTCTTTGCGCAGGTCATCTGCCTTTTGTTTGGTTTCTTCCACATCTCCTGAAAGAAGGCGTCTGCGGTTTTCTACTGTTTTTAACTGTCCCTGGGTATTTTCTGTATCCAGAAGAAACTGATTGGCGTCACAAATCTTTAATTCTTCTTTTAACTGAAGATATTCTCTTGCAGACCTGGACTGCCGTTCCAAAGGCCCTACCTGCTTTTCCAGTTCTGTCAGGATATCACTGACACGTACCAGATTGGCCTGTTCATCTTCTAATTTCTTCTGGGCAATGGCTTTGCGCCGCTTGTATTTTACGATACCTGCAGCTTCATCAAACAATTCACGCCTGTCTTCCGGTTTTCCGCTTAAGATTTTATCGATCTGACCCTGTCCGATGATGGAGTAACCTTCTTTGCCAATACCTGTATCATAAAACAGTTCATTGATATCCTTCAGACGACAGGCACTGCCGTTGATCCTATATTCACTTTCACCGGAACGGTATAAACGTCTTGAAACAGTGACTTCATCATAATCAATGGCCAGCTGATGATCCCCATTATCCAGGGTAATTGCTACATAAGCAAATCCCTGAGGCTTTCTAAGCTCTGTACCGGAGAAAATAACATCCTGCATACTGGCACCGCGCAGCTGTTTGATACGCTGCTCACCCAGTACCCAGCGGACGGCATCGGCTACATTGCTTTTTCCGCTTCCGTTTGGGCCTACAATGCCTGTGATACCATTGTGAAATTCAAAAAGCAGTTTATTGGCAAAGGACTTAAATCCCTGTATTTCAATGCTTTTTAAATACATGTTTCACCCGCCTTAAGTTTTAAAATGCCATGATAGGCAGCTAACTGCTCAGCGGCCTTTTTGGTACGTCCTTTTCCACGTCCGACCTCATTGGAACCGATCAGAGCGCGTACCTCAAAGGATTTATTATGATCCGGGCCTTCTTCTTTCAGAATCTCATAACTTAATTCTCCATCCTGACGGCTCTGTACGATCTCCTGTAAGATAGTCTTGCTATCATAAAAGAGCTGCTTGTGTTCAATATCATTTAAGATAAATCTGTGAATGTACTCTTTTGCACTAGCAAAACCACCGTCCAGATAAATAGCTCCGATAACAGCTTCCATGGCATCTGATACAACGGAATTGCGGTTTCTGCCGCCGGTTGCGTCCTCACCTTTTCCTAAAAACAGATAACTTCCAAGCTGGATATCTTCTGCACAGTATGCCAGCGTCGGTTCACACACAATACTGGCTCTGATCTTAGTCAGATCGCCTTCTGGCTTATCTGTGTATTTGTGGTAAAGGAAATCGCTGGTAACGATCTCAAGAACTGCATCTCCTAAAAATTCCAGACGTTCATTGCAGTGATTATGGTCTAAACGATGTTCATTTGCATAGGAGCTGTGAGTCAGTGCCTGTGCCAATAGATTTTTATCCTGAAAGTGATAAGATATCTTATCTTCCAGTTCTTTTAACTGAGTATTCATACTGTCGTTTCCTCCTTACGGATCCGTGAATAACACAAAAGGGCTGTTATGTAACAGCCCTGGATTCCTGTCATTTAGTTCAGTGCATTCTTAATCTGTTCAACTGCATCCCCAACGGTAACGATCTGTTCTGCAGCCTCATTTGGAATCTCAATGTCAAACTCTTCTTCAATTCCCATGATGATCTGGAAAATGTCCAGAGAGTCTGCACCCAGGTCATCTACAAACGTAGCTGCCATTGTCACATCCTCCGGTTCAATGTTCAACACTTCTGCGATAATTCCCTGCAATTTTTCAAATTCCATTTCTTAGCTCCTCTTTCTTAGATCTTTATTCTTTGATTTCTTCTGTTTTTCCGTTTCCAACCGTCAAGGACTCTTTAATCTTTTCATTGATCTGCTGTTCCTTGAAAGTTACGCATTGGATGATGGAATTGCGTACCTCTGTACGCTTTGAACTTCCGTGGGTCTTGACTACTAAACCTTTCAAGCCTAACAATGGCGCTCCGCCATACTGGCTGGCATCAAATGCTTTTAATGTAGTTTTTAATGCCGGTTTGACTAAAAGAGCTCCGATCTTGCTTCTCAAGGTGGACATCATGCCCTGTTTTACCATGTGGATCAGTGTAGCCCCCACACCCTCGTAAAGCTTAAGGATCACATTGCCTGTAAATGCTTCACAGACAATTACATCTGCTCCGCCGTGCGGGATCTCTCTGGCTTCAATGCTGCCGATAAAATTAATATCAGGACAGGCTTTTAAAAGTGGGAATGTTTCTTTTACAAGTGCATTTCCCTTTTCTTCTTCTGCACCGATATTTACAATGGCAACTCTTGGATTTTTGATACCTACCACGTGTTCCATGTAAATGGAACCCATCTGAGCGAACTGCACCAGATGAGATGGTCTGGCATCTACATTGGCACCACAGTCGATGAGCAGGGATACACCTTTTTCAGTAGGAATGAGAGGTGCTAACGGTGGACGTTCTACGCCTTTTATCCTTCCTACGATCACCTGTCCGCCTACTAAGACGGCGCCTGAGCTTCCCGCAGATACAAAAGCATCTGCTTCTTTATTCTTTACAAGATTCATGCCTACCACAATGGAGGAGTCCTTCTTCTTGCGAATGGCATTTACCGGCGGTTCTTCTGTGGCAATCACTTCCGTGGCATTCACCACCTGGATCTGCTCTTTGTTGTAAGTATATTTAGAAAGTTCTGCATTTACTACAGCTTCCTGACCCACTAAAAGCACCTGAATCCCTGGTTTTGCCTGTACCGCCTCTATGGCTCCTGCTACCATCTCAACTGGTGCCAGATCACCGCCCATAGCGTCTACAGCTATTTTGATCATAAAAGACTCTCCTTTCGGTTTCGCAATACAGTTATTAATATACTAGATGTCGTATCATAAATCAATACGTTTTTGCAGGAATTTCACCCTCACATTTTCAGAAAAAAAGAACCCCGGGAATCATCCCAGGGCTCTTACGTTTCGTTATCTTACAGATTAATCGTTGCAATTCAGCCTTGCATCTTCTTGCCCGCTTACAGCGGACAAGAAGCTTTGGGCGTCTGCCTTATGAAGATCTAGCTTCAAAAGCACTTATGGAAACAAGTTTTCAACATGCTTTTGAAGCTAAATCTTCGCAGGGCTGAACTGTAACGATTATTCAGCTGTGTTAACGATTTCGCGCTTGTTGTAACTTCCGCAAGCCTTGCATACTCTGTGAGGCATCATCAGGGCTCCGCACTTGCTGCACTTAACCAGGTTTGGTGCGCTCATCTTCCAGTTTGCTCTACGGCTGTCTCTTCTTGCTTTAGAAGATTTATTCTTTGGACAAATAGACATGGTTTACACCTCCTTCAACTGTTTAAAAATATCCTGGATAACTGACATTCTTGGGTCCAGTGACCTGTTGTCGCAGTCACAAGTCCCTCGGTTGAGATTTGTGCCACATCTATTGCAAATCCCCTTGCAGTTATCACTGCAGAGAACTCTCATAGGCAGGTTCAGGGTTAACTCATTACCAACCAGCTGGTCGACATCCAGATTATAACCATTAATATAGAACTGCTCATCCAAAGCTTCAATCCGGTCTTCCTTCGTCTGATTCATATCCAGCTCCTGGTCGATCTCCAGTTCAAAAGGAACTAATACCGGATCTAAGCATCTGGCGCATGGCATCTCAAGACTTAAAACAGCCTTTCCTGTCACAGTCAGAACTCGCTCACCCTGATTTGTAATCTCCAGAGTCACCGGCTCTTTTTCCACAATTTTATAAGAACCATCAGGTCCTTTAAAATGTGTCATCTCCAATGGAACAGTATAGGTTTTGGATTTCCCCTCAACAGGGAACAGCTCTGATAAATTAATCAGCATATCGTACTCCTTGATATGCACCTATGCTATTATACATAGGCGCACCGGGTTTGTCAACAAAATTTTCCAAAAATATTATTTTACCAGTCTTAAAGTCTCTCTTGCGATTGCCAGCTCTTCGTTGGTCGGAATCAGCATAACTTTTACCTTGGAATCAGGAGCAGAAATGATTCTTCTCTCTCCTCTTACGTTGTTAGCTTCATCGTCGATCTTAACGCCTAAGTAGCCTAAGTATTCGCAGACATTCTTTCTGGTAACCTTATCGTTTTCACCAACACCAGCGGTGAATGCGATAGCGTCTACACCGTTCATAGCTGCTGTGTAAGCACCTACGTACTTAGCAACACGGTATACGAATGCATCCAGAGCTACTGCTGCAAGATGGTTTCCTGCTTCCTTTGCCTTCTCAATATCACGGAAGTCGCTGGAGATGCCGCCGCTCATACCTAAAACGCCGGACTTTTTATTTAAAATGTTCAGAACTTCGTTAACGTCTTTTCCTTCTTTGTTGCAGATAAACTGAACAACAGCAGGATCTACATCACCACTTCTGGTACCCATGATCAGGCCTTCAAGAGGTGTAAGTCCCATACTGGTATCTACGCACTTGCCGCCGATGGAAGCAGATACGCTGGCACCATTTCCTAAGTGGCAAACGATAACTTTTGCCTTCTCTGGATCTAAGTTGCCAAACTTAATTGCTTCGCCGGATACGAACATATGGCTGGTTCCGTGGAAGCCATAACGGCGGATGCTGTATTTCTCATAGTACTCATGAGGAATTGCGTACATATAAGCTTTCTCAGGCATAGACATACCGAAGCCGGTATCCCATACTGCTACGTTTGGCTTGCCTGGCATAGCTGCCTCACATGCCTCGATACCCATTAAGTTAGCTGGGTTGTGCAGAGGTCCTAAGTCGAAGCACTCACGGATAACTCTCTTAACGTCTTCGTTTACTACAACAGACTCGCTGTAAACAACACCTGCATGAAGTACGCGGTGTCCGATTGCAGAGATCTCATCTGGGCTTGCGATCACGCCGTGATCTTTGTCCTGTAAAGCTTCCATAACCATGTTGATAGCTACGGTGTGGTTTGGCATTGGATTCTCAACAACATATTTGTCCTTGCCTGCTGGCTGATGAGTCAGCTTGGAACCTTCGATACCGATTCTTTCGCAAAGGCCCTTTGCAACAACACTTTCGTTGTCCATGTCAATCAGCTGATATTTTAAGGAAGAGCTTCCGCAGTTGATAACTAAAATCTTCATAATAGGTAATTCTCCTGTATATTATTATTCACAATCCAGATGGATTAGTTGTTCTGGCACTGTACAGCTGTGATAGCTACAACACCTACGATATCGTCAGCAGAGCATCCTCTGGACAGATCGTTTACTGGCTTAGCAATACCCTGGCACATTGGGCCGTAAGCAGCTGCTTTTCCAAGTCTCTGAACCAGCTTGTAGCCGATGTTGCCTGCATCCAGGTCTGGGAATACCAGTACGTTAGCATGTCCTGCAACCTTGGAATCTGGAGCCTTGGAAGCACCGATCTCAGGAACGATAGCAGCATCTAACTGCAGTTCGCCGTCTAATGCCAGCTCTGGAGCCATCTCTTTTGCTAACTTGGTAGCTTCTACTACTTTGTCTACATCAGCATGCTTTGCGCTTCCCTTGGAAGAATGGGACAGCATAGCAACCTTTGGCTCATGGCCTACTAACATCTTGAAGCTCTCAGCGGAAGAAACAGCAATTGCTGCTAACTCATCTGGAGTTGGGTTCTGGTTCAGACCACAGTCAGCGAATACGAAAGTACCGTTGTCGCCAAGATCACAATCCGGAACTTCCATTAAGAAGAATGCGGATACCAGCTTGGTTCCTGGTTTGGTCTTGATAACCTGTAAGCAAGGTCTTAAGGTATTTGCTGTAGAATGGCAAGCGCCGGATACCATACCGTCAGCATCGCCGTTCTTGATCATTAAGCAGCCATAGTAAGCATAGTCGCCTAAGATGGTCTCTTTTGCCTTCTCAGGAGTCATGCCTTTTGCTTTTCTTAACTCAACGAAGAGATCGATATATTCCTGGGTCTTCTCGTAGGTCTGTGGATTAATGATGGTTGCGCCGGAAACATCTAAGCCCTTGCTGTGCTCGCCGATATCCTCTGGTGTACCGATGATGATCAGGTTAGCAAGTCCCTCTTTTAAAATTTTCTCAGCAGCTTCCCATGTTCTGCGGTCCATGGACTCTGGAAGAACGATAGTTTTTTTGTCTGCTTTTGCTTTTTCTTTGATAATGTCGATTACTGCCATAATCTTTTTACCCCTTTCCTTATGTTGAAGCATATAGTCTTATTATATACGTAGCCCTCAGCGGAAACAAGCTGATTTTAACGAAATCTTGCATTTTTTTTCATACTTTTCGTTATTCTGGATATTTTGCAGATAGGTTTTCCCAGGCAGCAAAATTATATTTTCTCGTAGCGGTCTACATTGATCACAAAAATGGTAGCGCCGCCTACTTCTACGGTCATAGGCATGGTGGCATAATTCACCATGGCAGTACCGGAGATATAAGGCATATTTACAGTCAGCTTCTGGTGCTGTCCGCACTCCTGCTTGATCAGGGCGATCACTTCTTCTACTTTCTCATCTTCTACACCGATCATTAAAGTGGTATTTCCTTTTTTCAGGAAACCGCCAGTGGTGGATAAACGGGTCACACTGTAATGATTCTGGTTCAAAAGGCTTACTACATCATCTTCATTATCGTTTCGTACAATTGCGTATACTAATTTCATAGTCAGATCCTCCTTGCTTTGCGAATAAATCTTTTATAAGTATAGCATATAAATGCAAAAACAGGCACCGAAATTTGCTTCCGGTACCTGTTTTCTGATATTTTTAACATTTTTCCAACGTACTTTTGTCCCTAAATATCTTCGCAAAGCTGAACTGTAATTTATTTTATGAGTTGGCAGGTCTGGTTCCCAGTGTGATCTGTACATCATGCTCTACATAAGCACCATTTACAAGTGACTGTACAGTCAGGTCAACCGTAGAACCACCCTTATAATAAGTAAGCATCTGCTTCAATTCTTCCATATTGGTAACAGACTGTCCGTCAAACTTGGTAATGATGTCCTTTTCTTTTAAGTCAGAATTGGCTGCTGCACCGCCAGGTACGATCTTGTATACATAAATACCAACTGGCATACCATATTCCTTGGAAGCATTTGCATCAATATTGGTTCCCTGGATACCCAGATAGCCCTGTGCGCTTTCATCAACAGCTTCCCTTGTCTTCTTGGTCATCAGGTTATTTAAGATCTCCTGTGCCTTTGAGATCGGGATAGCAAAGCCCATGCCCTCTACTTCTGTAGATGCATTCTTTGCAGCATTGATACCAATGACATTGCCGTTTAAATCAAGAAGTGCACCGCCGCTGTTGCCAGGGTTGATGGCTGCATCTGTCTGGAGGTAAGTATGCTGGATACCATTTTCATCTGTGATCTCACGATCCAGTGCGCTGACATAACCAACCGTAAGTGACTGTCCATAACCAAGAGCATTACCAATGGCAATTACCTGCTGTCCTACTTTTACATTATCAGAGCTGCCTAAGGTTGCTGCTTTGATCTTGCTCATGGTATCAGATGGGATATCGGAAAGCTTTACAGCAACAATGGCCAGGTCTGTTGCAGAATCGGTGCCTTTGACTGCTGCCGCTACCTGCGTGCTGTCATTAAACGTAACCTTCATGTCAGTTGCGCCGGAAACAACGTGGTTGTTGGTAGCGATAAGAAGTTCTGTATCATTCTGTCCTACAATAATACCGGAGCCGCTGCTCTGTGCCTGATAAGTCTGAGGCATACCAAAGAAATTGTTCTGCTCAACGGTCATGGTATCATTAATGGCTACCAGTGAAGGCATTGCCTTTTCTGCAATAGAAGAAACATCGGTTACAGTAGATACCACTGCGTTGTTCTGATCATCAGAAGCTGTGCTTGTTTCCGGTACCTGTGCTGCTGTACCTTCTGTTTCAGCAGGCGCAGAAGCTGTCATATCCGCAAGACCGGTCAGACGGGCACCTGCATAATTTACACCTGTCATCACTCCGCCTGCAACAACGCCAAACAGAACCGCTGCTGCTGTGATGCCGGCAGCTTTTCTGACCCAGCTGTTTTTATGCTTTGGTGTCTGAGGTGCTTCATGATATTCTTTTCTGTAATTTCTTTCATGATCAGGCCTTTGCTGTCTGCTTTCCTTCCACTGATCTCCTCTTTCAGAAGCAGGTCTTTCAGAAAAAGTCCGTTCACCGGAAGCTCTGTCAGCTGCCTCTCTCTGTCCGGAACGGTCTTCTGAATAATAAGAACGGTTCGGAGTTGTCCAGTTCACATTCTGTGCGTTCTGGGAAGATGGCTGCTGCTTATTTTCAGCCTCATATTTTTCTGTTTCATGTTCATCTACATCGTCCATGATCTCTGTTCTTTCATGATCCTGATCTTCATGAAGGAAGGAATCTTCACCATTCATTCTTCCTTCTTTGTTTTCTCTATCTTCTTCGTACATAGTAAAACGCTCCTTTCAAATACCTCCATCATCAATAAATCCTGGTCGGATTTGTTTTTCTTTCCTTTTGATGTCTATAATATACGTTCCATTTTTGATACAATTGTGATATAAATGTGTATATTTTGTGTCCTAATACAAACCAGATCACAAATCCCTTTTGATGGTACAGTAGACGGATTCTTACCGCCCGGGTATAATATAATGATACCAGGGTTAAAAGGTTAGAAATCCGATGCAAGCTTGCTTGCAAGAGGATTTTTGACCTTAGGACCCCAACATCATATAATACCACAGGTAAAGTAAGATGTCACCTGATCATGACAACAGGGAAATGAAAGAACAGGAGAACCAACAGAAAATGAAGATAAATGTAACCGGCATTGTAGCTGAATATAATCCTTTTCACAACGGACATGCCTATCAGATCAGAGAAACCAGAAAACGCACGGGCTGTGAATACTGCGTGGCTGTCATAAGCGGGGATTTTGTGCAGCGGGGCGAAGTATCTGTTTTCAGTAAATATCTTCGTACAAAAATGGCCCTTTTAAGCGGTGCAGACCTGGTCCTTGAGATCCCGTCTATTTTTGCAGTCAGCAGCGCCGAAGACTTTGCTGCCGGTTCTGTGGCGCTTTTAGATAACCTTGGAGTGGTTACCCACCTTTGCTTTGGCAGTGAAACCGGGGAAAGCGAAAATTTCATGGATGCAGCAAAAATCCTTGCAGACGAACCGGCTGCATTTTCAGAAAAACTAAAAGGAAACCTGCAAAATGGTCTTACCTGGCCGCAGGCAAGAGTTCAGGCTTTAAATGAATTTATGCCTGACGGGGAAATCCCGCCTCTTTTAGATACACCCAACAATCTGTTAGGTGTAGAATACTGCAAAGCATTAATAAAAAGAAACAGTTCGATCTTGCCTGTTGCCATCAGGCGAAAGGGAAACGGATATCACAGTGAAGATCTGGAAGGAGAACTGGCTTCAGCTTCTGCCATCAGAAAGGGAATCTTTTCAGAGTATCCGGCTACGGGTCAGTCTGGGGATGATCTGAACAGGAACGCATTTCTTTTCCAGGTTCCAAAAGAAATACGCCGTCTTTTTAAAGAGGAGCTTCCATTGCAGGCAAATGACCTGTCTGAGTTGTTAAATTACCGTCTTTTAACGTTAAATCGGGATCATGTACCATTTTCTTCTTTTGCCGATGTTTCTAAAGACATATCAGACCGGTTAGAACATGTTCTTTATGAGCAGGGAAACTTTGAAGAACGCATTTTCCAGTTAAAAACGCGTCAATATACCTATACCCGCATCAGCCGCTGTCTTCTGCATATCCTTCTGGGAATCACGGATGAAATGGTACTTGCCGGAAAAGAGGCCGGATACGCTCCCTATGCCCGCATCCTGGGATTTCGTAAAGACAAAGCAGCTTTGCTGGGAGAAATAAAAAAGCATGCCCGGATACCGTTAGTCACAAAGACTGCCGATGCATCCAGGATGCTTTCTGATACTGCAAATATGCTGTTTCAACAGGATCTGTACGCCTCTCATGTGCGCCAGAGTCTGCTGGCTGCGAAAACAGGACAGCCGGTGCGAAATGAATATACCCAGCCCATCTGTATTCTTTGATCATAACCGTTCAGCCATGTAAAGATCCAGGACTGAACGGTTATTCTTTACCAGATACAGTAAGTTCCGGCGCTAAAAGCCGCACGATCGCCGGGTCTGCATGTAAGAACCGAATCAGTTCCCTTATCTGCTCTCCTGCTTTTTTCCGTTTCTCCTCTTCTGTCGGATCCGTTTCTTTTTTCTTTCTAAAAACAGCCCGCAGAAGAATATTTTTAGGAGTGTGTTCCATATCGATAAATTCCAGGATCTGGGTATTATAACCTCTGTACTCTAAGATCTGTGCCCGGATGGCATCTGTGTAAAGAGCTGCCATTCGTTCTTTGATCAGTCCATATTCCAGAACCGGCTGTAAAACAGGATTCTGGATCTGCTTATTCAGCTCATGCTGACAGCAGGGAACAGATAAAATAACTTTGGCACCCCAGCCAACTGCCTTTTCCAGGGCATAATCCGTAGCCATGTCACAGGCATGAAGGGTAACTACCATATCTACATGATCTACGCCTTCGTAAGACGCAATATCCCCACAGGTAAAGCTTAATCTGTCATAGCCATAACGGACAGCCAGTTCCCCGCAGTGACGTATTACTTCTTCCTTCAGGTCCAGTCCAATGATCCTTACAGGATATCCCTTTAATTCCTTCAGATAATAATACATGGCAAAGGTAAGATAGGACTTTCCGCAGCCAAAATCAATGATGACATTTTCTTTCTTTTTGTCTAACTGAGGCAAAATATCTTCAATAAATTCCAGAAAACGGTTGATCTGGCGATACTTGTCGTAACGGCTGTGAACAATCTCCCCCTCTTTAGTCATAACACCCAGATCCACCAGAAACGGGACCGGTGTTCCTTCCGGAAGCAGATACTGTTTTTTCCGATTGTGTTCTAAAACTTTCTGGGTAATGATACGGGCCTGTTTTTTAAACTTTACCGTCATCTTTCCTTTTTTGCTTACAAGGACAGTGGCCTTGCCATTGGCAGATGTGATCTCTGCCTGGCGAAAATCCCGGCTTAAACAGTTTTCCACATAGAGGATCGCCTCTTCTTTTGTTAAATTTTTGTGGAAGGCCTGTTTGCCCCGCTGCTCCTCTGCCTGAAAGATCACTTCGCCCTTTAAAAGAAGGGGACGCAGCTTAGACTTTGAAAAAGCGTCTGCATCTGCAGGATTGCTTAAAAGGATACGTTCCAGATCCTTATCCAGGCAAAATTCAAGGATCTGACGCAGTCTGGCCTGTTCACTGATCTCTGTCATATATCTTTATCTCCCCTCAGTCTTTTGTAAAAAATGTTTCCGCAATGAATACAAGCTCAGAAAAGTCATGGATCACAGCAGCAGGCTTTTGTGCTGTTCCAAATCCGTAGGCAGCATGAACAAAAGGAATACCTGCATCATTAGCTGCCTGTTCATCCATGGCTGTATCGCCAACATAAAAGCTTGCATCTAAATGGTTGCGCTTTATTACCTGGGAAATATTTTCAGCCTTGGAAAGATTGGTATTTCCATAACATTCAATATCTGTAATATATTTTTTCAGGTCACAGGCTTCCATAAGTACTTCAATATAGCCGCTCTGACAGTTGCTTACAATAAACAGTTCATAAGTTTTGCTGAGTTCAGAGAGAACCTTTGCTACATTGGGATAAAGAGTTCCGGGGTGATCTAAAAGATACCTGTTTTCATAGTCCATGCAGGCAGCCATTACTTCCATCCGCTTTTCTTCAGGAAGATCCGGAAACAAAGCATCCCCAAAGTCTTTCATATTTTTGCCCATATTCCGGCTGATCATATCCGGTGTGATGAGCCTTGGCCCTTTTAACAGCTTTTCAGCTGCCACCTGCCATGACTGTGCCACCTGAACCGCAGAATCCCACAAGGTTCCGTCTACATCAAAAATAATTCCTTTTTTCATTTTGCCTGTTCCCTTCTCATTCTTTCCAGTTTTTTCTTAGAAGCTGCGGATATTTATCCAAATGTGCATGGTCATTAAAGCACTCTAATGTAAAACGTTCATTTTTCTCATCCCAGAGCAGTTCTGTGATGCTGCAGTTTTCCAGCTCTTTCCCCAGGATACGAAAACGGCTTAAGGGGATTCCTGTATAATAGGCGGCCATGATACGGATCAGTCCTCCATGAGTCACGACTGCGGTCCGTTCATAACCAGTCTTTACCAGTTCTTTTAATACAGGATCCGCCCGTTTTACTACGTCAGCAGCACATTCACCACCGGGATAAGCCAGATCTTGTTCCATTTTTGCCTGTTCTTTCTTAAAATCAGCAAATTTTACAGCGATCTCTTCATCAGAAAGGCCTTCCATTTCCCCAAAATCGATCTCCCTAAGTTCCGGGCAGATGGTATGTTCTACATTCCAGTACAGATTTGCTGCCTGGGCTGTCTCTACTGCCCGCAAAAGATCGCTGGAGTACACAGCCTGGATTTTTTGTGGGAAAAGCCGCTCGCCTAAAAGGGCTGCCTGACGGTAGCCCTCTTCACAAAGATCAACATTTACATTGCACAGGCGGCTGTTCTGCCGTCCATGACGGATGAGATATAATTTCATAAGTATAAGTCCTGTTTATAGATCAATGTTCAAATATTAGTTCTTAAAACTGTGGATCGGGGCCGGTATACGTCCTCCTCTGGTAACGAATTTCTCACAGGAGAAAGTATTTACCGGGATGATAGGCGCATAGCCTAACAGACCGCCAAATTCTGCGGTATCTCCCACTTTTTTGCCAATAACCGGGATCAGACGAACCGCTGTGGTCTTCTGGTTCACCATACCGATCGCTGCTTCATCTGCAATGATACCTGCGATCGTGGTAGATGGTGTATCTCCCGGAATTGCGATCATATCAAGACCTACGGAGCAGACACAGGTCATGGCTTCCAGCTTCTCAATGGTAAGAGCTCCAAGACTTACAGCATCGATCATTCCCTGATCTTCGCTGACTGGGATAAATGCACCGCTTAAGCCGCCTACATAGGAAGACGCCATAACGCCGCCCTTTTTAACCTGGTCATTTAACATGGCAAGAGCTGCGGTAGTTCCCGGAGCACCTACCCGTTCCAGTCCGATTTCTTCCAGGATCTCAGCTACGCTGTCGCCTACAGCCGGTGTAGGAGCTAAAGAAAGGTCAATGATGCCAAATGGGATACCCAAACGTTTGGATGCTTCCTGGGCTACCAGCTGGCCTACACGGGTGATCTTAAAAGCAGTTTTCTTAATGGTCTCACAAAGGACTTCAAAATTTTCCCCTCTTACCTTTTCCAAAGCCACTTTTACAACACCAGGACCGCTGACACCTACATTGATGATGGCATCTGCCTCTGTTACGCCGTGGAAAGCACCTGCCATAAAGGGATTATCGTCCGGAGCATTGCAGAATACAACCAGTTTTGCACAGCCTAAGGAGTCATTGTCTTTGGTTGCCTGTGCAGTTTCTGTTACAATACGTCCCATAAGCTCAACTGCATCCATATTCAGACCGGTTTTTGTGGAACCAACATTGATGGAGCTGCATACCCGGTCTGTGGTTGCCAAAGCTTCCGGGATAGAAAGGATCAGGTTTCTATCTGCGGTGGTCATACCCTTGCTTACAAGAGCAGAATAACCGCCGATAAAATTGACCCCTACTTCCTTGGCAGCTCTGTCTAAGGTTTTTGCAATGGTCACAAAGTCTTCCGGCTTTTTGCAGGCAGAACCGCCTACTAAAGCGATGGGGGTAACAGAAATCCTTTTATTTACGATGGGGATACCAAAATCCCTTTCAATATCTTTTCCTGTAGAAACCAGATCCTTTGCCAGTGTCGTGATCTTTTTATAGATTTTTTCATTTAAAGCATCCAGATTGCTGTCTGCGCAGTCAAGTAGGCTGATGCCCATGGTGATCGTGCGCACATCCAGTTTCTCATGTTCGATCATATTGTTGGTTTCATTTACTTCATATATATTAATCATGATCCGTTTTTCCTTTCAGATGTTAGTAAGAGCAACAGAAATTAGATTCTGTGCATTTTTGTAAAGATCTCTTCTCTCTGGATCTTAACAGTTACACCGATCTCTTCTCCCACTTTTTCCAGTTCATCTGCAACTTCGCCAAACGTTTTTTCGATTTTGGTCACATCCACGATCATCATCATGTTAAAATAATCCTGTACAATGGTCTGGGAGATGTCCAGGATATTTACATGATTCTCTGCCAGATAGGTACATACCTTTGCGATAATGCCTACGGTGTCTTTTCCTACTACTGTGATGATTGCCTTACTCATTTTTCATTCTCCTCTTCATAAATAGTGAACCGCAATGTCCGCATGAACAGACATGTGGTTTGGATATGATTAAAGTGATCTATAAATATATCACTTCACCCATTTTATCTCTGGGCGCAACGGAAATAGAAAAATCCGATGCTCCATAGGGGCAGTCACCTTCATCAATCTCCAGACGGACTGTCTCATAAGCCAGCTCTGCATAATTATTTTCTTTGCTTAAATGCCCTAAGAAGATTTTTTTCAGGTTATCATGAAGGATATTATTTAACAATCTCCCTGCATTTTCATTGGATAAATGACCGTGATCCCCAAGGATACGACGTTTTAAATAATAAGGATAAGGGCCTGTTTCCAGCATACGCACATCATGATTTGATTCCAGCAATAAAGCATCCAGTTTCTGAAGATGGTCAATGATATACTGGTCAAAATGTCCCATATCTGTGGCTACAGCAACGGCCTTAAAGCCATTTTCCACCCGGTAAGCCACCGGATTGACAGCATCATGATCGATTTTAAAAGGCTTTACCGTCAGATCCCCCACCTGAAAATCCACATCTGGCTCAATCGGGGATAAAAGGCTGGTATCAAAAGTTCCCAAAGTCTTGCAGGCTGCGATCTCATCCAGAGTTTCTTTTGTCCCGTAAATGGGAAGATGATATTTTCTGGAAAGAACTCCCAGTCCCTTGATATGGTCTGAATGCTCATGAGTCACTAAAATACCCGTTACATCAGAGCCTGTGAGCCCAATATCATTTAAACCTTCCTGGATCCGTTTATTGCTGATGCCTGCATCCACTAAAAGATGGGTATGATCAGAACCTATGTAAATACAATTACCGCTGCTGCCGCTTGCTATGCTTACCATTCTCATGTTGTTTCATTATCCTTATCTTTTGCCCTTTCTAAAAGGGCATCTATCTGTTTTCGGGTCTCTTCTTCAGAACCGCTGTTATTGATCTCCTGATTCGAAAAGCTGCGAAAGGCCTCTTCTGACGCCTGATTTGCTATGATGCTCTCCGCTTTTTCATCTGAATAGCCGCGGCTTTCTTTCAGGCGCCGGATCCGTACGTCTCTTGATGTATAAAGATACCACATTTCATGGCAGATGTCACGAAATTCTTTTGAAGGGATCGCTGCTTCGATCACTACCGGCTGCTGAAGGGCATGTTCACGGGCCTCTTCTCTCACCGCTTCCCACACAAGGGGATGAGTTAAACGGTCGATCTCTTCTCTTTTTAACGGATCCTTAAAAATAATATCTGCCATGACCTTTCGGTCGATCTGACCATTTTCCTGCAAAATAACAGGGCCTAAAAAAGCACAGACTGCCTTATAAGCATCTTTTCCCGGCTCCATCAGGCTTCTGGCTGTCAGATCTGCCTGTATCACATAAAAACCATATTTTTCCTGTAAAAATGACAAAACCGTGCTTTTTCCGGCACCTACGCCTCCGGTCAGTCCGATCACCGGATATCTGCTATCTTTTGGCATATGCGTTCACTTCCTAACCAGGAAGCCGCATCAGGACGGCTTCCCTATTAATTCCAGATATTCCTACTTTGCATCAAACCAGGAAGCACCTGTTTTTGCATCTACTTCCAGAGAAACTTTTAAGTTTGCTGCATGTTTCATTTTATCAGTCAGGATTTCCTTTACCTCATCTACTTCATTTTCTGCTGTTTCGATGAGAAGCTCATCGTGGATCTGCAGCACAATGCGGGAAGAAAGACCTCTCTTTCGCAGTTCTCTGTCCACTGCGATCATGGCAATCTTCATAATATCTGCGGCTGTTCCCTGGATCGGGGAATTCATTGCCACACGTTCACCAAACTGCCGCTGCATAAAGTTAGAAGATTTAAATTCCGGGATCGGTCTGCGTCTTCCATACAATGTAGTCACATAGCCCTGTTCCTTTCCCTGCTTTACCAGATCATCTAGAAACTCCTTTACTTTCGGGTATGTTTCAAAATAGCGTTCAATGTACTCTTTGGCTTCTTTTCTGGAAATACTTAAGTCTTCGCTAAGACCAAAAGCGCTGATGCCGTATACAATACCGAAATTAACTGCTTTGGCATTTCTTCGCTGAAGAGGTGTTACTTCCTCTAAGGGAACATGAAATACCTGGGATGCTGTGGTGGCATGGATATCTCTGGATTCTCTGTAGGCCTCGATCAGGCGTTCATCTCCTGACATATGGGCTAAAATACGCAGCTCGATCTGGGAATAGTCTGCATCTGTAAATACATAACCTTCTTTTGGAACAAATACTTTTCTTATCTGACGTCCCAGTTCCATGCGTACAGGAATATTCTGTAAATTTGGCTCTGTGCTGCTGATACGTCCAGTGGCAGTAATGGTCTGGTTGAACTTTCCATGAATACGGCCGTCCTCACCGATATAAGCGGCAAGACCTTCTGCATAGGTAGAATTTAACTTGGTCAGCTGACGGTAATCCAAAATCTTCTGTACCACCGGATGCTCCGGGGCCAGTTTTTCCAGAACTTCTGCTGCTGTGGAATAACCTGTTTTTGTCTTTTTCCCTCCAGGAAGCTGCATCTGGCCAAACAGGATCTCTCCTAACTGTTTCGGGGAATTAATATTAAATTCTTTGCCTGTTTCTGTATAGATCTCTGTTTCCAGTTTCTTTATGCCAACCTTTAAGGCATCGCCGTATTCTTTTAATTTATCCCGCTTTACCAGGATGCCCTCCTGTTCCATATGCCACAGGCTGTAGATCAGAGGCATTTCAATCTCTGTGTACAATTTGTACATTTCTTCCTGCTCTAAGCGGTTCTTTAAAGGCTCTGCTGCCTTCCATGCAATATAGCCCATATAGCAGGCACATGCAACTGCATTTTCATCTCCTTCTTCCACCAGATCTCCCAGATTGCCTTTGCCGATCAATTCACTTTGGGACGGAATGGTCATAGAAAGATAATCTCTTGCCAGATCGTCATATCCATAGGTATCCTTTAATGGATTCAAAAGATAACCTGCTACTCCAGCATCATATACAGGTGCCTGATCCATAAGATCTAATAACGGCAGCATGGATTTCAAGTCTAATACCCACACAGAATGGGAAGCCTTTTCACTGCAAAGCTTCTTTACCTCTTCAATCAGCCATTCACCTGTTATCTGTCCCTGTGCAGCTGTGATGCAATAAATCTCTTCCGGACCTGTGCAGATTGCCAGGGCTGTTACGGGAAGATAGGCTGATTTTACCTTTTTGCCGGATTTAACAGTTCCGTCTGCTTCAAAGGAAAAGGAAAGCTGTTCTGCTTCCTCTGATACAGAAGCTTTGCTTCCTGTGATCAGCTGCAGACCGGTAACCGGTGCTTTAGCAGCTGCTTTCAAGATCTTCTCTGCTTCTTTTTTATCTGCAACTGCTTTAAAATGCTTCTGGATCTTCTCTTCTTCGCTGTCTGTCCCGCTCATAGAAGCTGCATCAAAACGGCTTAAAATAGACTTAAATTCCATCCGCTTCATGAATTTAAAAGCTTCTGGCGTATATAAATCACCGATCAGTGCCTCTTCATAGGAAAATGGGATCGGACAGGTAATACAGATCTGGGCCAGTTCTTTACTCATTTGGGCCATGTCATAATGCTCCATCAAAGCCTTCTGGGCTCTTGGCGGCTTGATCTCTGCCACATGAGCATAGGCATTTTCAATAGAACCATAAGTCACGATCAGATTTGTCGCTGTTTTTTCACCAATCGAAGGAACGCCGGGAATATTGTCAGAGGTATCTCCCATAAGAGCTTTTACATCAATAAATTCCGTTGGTGTTACCTGATACTCCCGCTTCACATCATCAGGATAATAATCATAGATATTGGTAGTTCCCTTGCTTGTCTTAGGAATACGGATCTTAATATGCTCATCTGCCAGCTGTAAAAGATCACGGTCTCCGGAAACCACAGAGACCTCGATCCCTTCGCTCTGGCAGCGCTTTGCCACCGTTCCTAAAATATCATCTGCCTCATAGCCTTCCATGGTAAGAATCGGGATATTCATTGTCTGGAGTGCTTCCTTCATCAAAGGAACCTGCTCCCGCAGTTCTTCCGGCATAGGCTTTCTGGTGCCTTTGTAGGCGTCAAACATCTTATGACGGAACGTAGGCGCAGACAGATCAAAGGCCACTGCCAGGTGGTCGGCCTGTTCCTCTTCCAGTATTTTAAACATGATATTTAAAAAGCCGTAGACTGCATTGGTATGAAGACCTTCTGCATTGGTCAGGTCCGGAACCCCGTAAAAGGCCCGGTTTAAAATACTGTGTCCGTCAATAAGTACCAGTTTATTGCTCATAATCATATAAGTCCTTTTCTTCGTTTATTGTCAGAATCCAGCCTGGCTCCAGATACGTACCTGCATGATAAGTATCGTAAAAACAGACCAGAAACAAAGGGTATTTACTGCATAAATGGCATTCTGCAAAAGCTTCAGCGTATGGATCCTCTGTCTGGAAAGCTCCAGTGCCGTTTCCAGGGCACCTTTAATATTGTAAGTGCCGGATTCTTCATCCAGCTGTCGGATACCTACGTCTACTGTAAAGTATATCTCAAGTTCCTCTCTGCAATCCGGACAATGATCAATATGCTCCACAAATGCCTTTAATTCTTCATCTGTTATGCTGCCATTGATATAGGGCATGACCAGACGTTCTGCCTCCCTGCAGGTCATGGCAGTCACCTCCTTTTGCAGCAAAGCCGCTGCACAAATTAAAACATGATTCAGCTATCATCATACACTAAAAATCCCGCTTTTTCAATGCGGTCTTTTGAGGCCTGCCGAAGTCAAAACTTATTTTTCGAAACCACTTGCCAAAACAAAAAACATATGGTAAAATAATGAACGTTGTGAAGGTAAGCCGGCGTGTCGGAATGGCAGACGATGCAGACTCAAAATCTGTTGCGGGTAACCGCGTGCGGGTTCAAGTCCCGCCGCCGGCATTACACCCTTGGCAGGGAGAAACCTTGGAAATAACGTGAATGCGTTGTTTTCAAGGTTTTTTTCTATTATAGATTCCTCCGGAAGGAGGAATCTATAATAGAAAAAAACACCTTAGGCAGAAGCTTTTCTGTCTAAGGTGTGAAAATCATTGTAAATATTCTGTTATTCTTCATACATTGGCGTGATCTGATAGTCAATATCACGCTTATTTCCGCCCATTTCTTCATAAACCTGGGCAATCCGTTTAAATACGATCTTCCCGTCTTCATTTCTTGTGTGGTTTAATATGAGAAGAAAGCGGGCTGTATTGTACTGGGTAAATATGTCACCGTAACGAAGGGTATTTTTAATCGCATCTCCTAAAAGTTTGCCCTTTTTTGCGGCAACTGCCTTCTGCACCGGTAGTTTCTTCCTATTTATAATGGTACACTGCATAAGACAGCAGAATATCTCTGTGCGGGCAGAGATTCTTTTAAGGGAACAGTACACATCCATAAAAGTAGGATACGGACATTCATATACCCGTTCCTTGCTTTTTCTGGTCGCTTCCATCAGGCTTAACTGGATATCATCCAGATCTTCATATCCACCTTTTAAATACTGGCTGATCTTTCGGAAGCGCTTCATCATCTCTTCTGAAAGAGGCTGGTCGGAAACTTCCGTATAATCGTGAGCTATTTTTTCATATACCTGATAAGCTTTTTCGTATTGCCCCAATGCGATCAGGGCATCTAACTGTCCCAGCTGCCATTCTTCATAAGGTTCAATACTTACAGCTGTGGTATACAGTGTATACAGATCTTCCCAGAGCTCATTTTCTCTTAAGGTATCTGCGATCTGATTGGTACAGTTACGGTACAGCTCCTTATAATGAAGGTTTTCCGGGATCGCCCATTCCTCAATGGAATTACTTGCAAGAAAAGGACCTCTGTAAAGAAGCTATGCTTCCTTTAACATCCGAAGCCGTTCCTCTTCTGGCACCTGGCTGCTTTCATCGATCAGCCGTTTGAACTCTGCCGCATCTACAAATACAGGTATCTCTGATTTCCAGATGCAGTTTCCATTTTCAATGACAATGTATTCATCTCCTGGAACATTTGCATTCATGAGTATTTTTCTCAAACGATAGATAACATTATTGATGCTGTTGTTTTTGTTGCTTAATTCTCCTGATTTGTAAAGGTCAGCCATCAGCTTTTCTTTCGATATCTGATAACCAGGACTGATCATCAACAGCTGGAACAGCTGTGCCAGACGGCCGGCAGAGGAACGCCCCATGTTTACTCTCTCATCCCCGTACCAGACAGAAAAATCCCCTAATAATTTTACATATAACCTTTTCTCTTTCACCTCATTGTAACCCCTTTGTAACTTTATTATTGTTATTTACTGTAGCACAAGGGGGAGTTATTTTCAATACTCATTTCGCAGTCTTTCTGTGCTCTAAAGCGTTCCACCAGTCCGGCTTTTTTCCTGCCGATCACATTTTTCAGTTCTTTTTCTGTGAGCCCGCCGTTAAAATACATACGAGCCATATCCATAGGTACAGTGCCTACTTCGGCAACCAGTTCAAGATACGTCATTTCACAATCCTCCCGTTTTTATCCTGCGTGCAGAAATATTTTGACACGCTTATTTACTATATGAACGGTAAGGAAAATATATGACTCTTATTTCTTCAAAAATTTGTAAGTTTTTCTTCAAACAGGAGTCATGAAAATAAGGTAAAATATATTTAAGTAAATGTTACCTGTCACAGGAACATACTATACAAAGGAGGAATCTTATGGATACCAATAAAAAGATCATTTTAGGCGCAGCAGGTGCCGCCGTGGTCATAGGTGCTGCTTCTATCGGACTTATCCTTAGCCGGGCTCCAGCAGATACAGACCTTTCTACTATACATACGCAGGCGGAGACAACAGCACCGGAAACAACGGCTGAAACAGTGGCTGTAACTGAAAGTCCTTCTGTGACTGAGAGCGCAACGGTAAAAGAGGCAGCTTCCGGTATCAGTGTGCAGCTTGAGACTTACTCTTCCGGAAATATTTCTAGTCAGTATCCAGTGGTAAGCCAGATGGATGATGCTGCAAAGCAGGATCAGGTCAATGAGCTTTTAAAAACAAATGCTCTCTCTATTATCCAGGCAAATGATCTGGATGAAAGTAAGGATACGCTTACCGTAAAATGTGAGGTTATTTCTGCAGACCGAAAACGTCTCACTTCTGTGTACAAGGGTGATCGCATGTCTGAAGGGGCTGCTTATCCGGTCAGCGTTTTTTACACAAATACAGTGGATCTGAACCAGGTGCGTGATCTGGGGCTTTCTGATTATACGGACGCTTATACTATGGCCGGTTATGTTTTAAGTGATGATGTGGAATTTCTGGGTGTGACACAGGATACAAAAGATGCGTTTTTAGAGTATCGTGACAGTCTGGATCTGGATATCCTTACGGAAGTATTTGACGGGGCTGACTTCCCATTGGCATCAGAAACTGCATGGCCGGAATCTTTTAGTTATGAAAATCACGGCACCATCTGTTTTTCTGTTCCGGTGCCCCATGCTTTAGGCGATTATGTGATCGTAACTTTTAATCCTTCTACTAAGTAGTCGTTGCTATAATCACTTCTTTCAGTTATAATAGACGGCAGACAAGACAGACAAGTATCTGCCTTATACAACACGAATAAGGAGCAAGCAAAAAACTATGGAAAATGTAATCATTTTTGATCATCCACTGATTCAGCACAAGATTTCTATTTTAAGAAAAAAAAGCACTGGAACCAATGAATTTCGTGCTCTGATCGAAGAGATCGCTATGTTAATGGGATATGAGGCTTTAAGAGATCTTCCGTTAGAAGATGTAGAAGTTGAAACACCTATCGAGACATGTATGACACCTATGATCGCAGGCCGTAAGCTGGCGATCGTACCTATTTTAAGAGCCGGTCTTGGTATGGTAAATGGTATTCTGGCGCTGGTTCCAAGTGCAAAGGTTGGCCATATCGGTCTTTACAGAGATGAAGAGACTCATGAGCCGCACGAATATTATTGTAAGCTTCCGGACCCTATTGAAGAGCGTACCATCGTTGTTACTGACCCTATGTTAGCAACTGGCGGTTCTGCCATCGCAGCTGTTAACTTTATCAAGCAGCATGGCGGAAAGAAGATCAAATTTATGGCGATCATCGCAGCTCCGGAAGGTCTTAAGAAGCTTCAGGAAGCACATCCAGATATTCAGATCTACGTTGGACATCTGGACAGATGTTTAAATGAAAATGCGTATATCTGTCCTGGTCTTGGAGATGCAGGCGACCGTATTTTCGGAACCAAATAAAATAAGTATAAGAACCACGAAACCCGCCAGCTGGCGGGTTTTGTTGTATTATGAATCTCACAGCCTGTGGTCATCGTTTTTTTAATCCATGAAATACAAAATCCCCGCCATCAGACGGGGACTGTATCATTTTCTATTTAACAACTCTTGGTTTTCTGGTTGCTCTCTTCTTTGGCGCCGGAGCTTCTTCCCGGTTTTCTTTTGCTACGATATTGTCCTGGCTCTTGTAAATAGAGTGAGCGGAAACACCGCCTCTTACGCTGGATAATGGGTAGATGTTGGTTTCCTTACCTACAACAGTTCCTGGATTGAGAACGCTGTTGCAGCCTACTTCTACGCCATCGCCAAGGATCGCACCGAATTTCTTGAATCCGGTAGCTACGTCTTTATCTTCTGCATGTACTACAACTAAGGATTTATCAGATTTTACATTAGATGTAACAGCACCTGCTCCCATGTGAGCTTTGTATCCAAGTACAGAATCGCCTACATAGTTGAAATGAGGGATCTGTGCTCCGTCAAAGATTAAAGCATTCTTTAATTCACAGGAGTTTCCTACAACAGCACCTGCACCGATGATCACATTTCCTCTTAAGAATGCGCTGTGACGTACATTTGCACCTTCACAGATGATCATTGGGCCAGCCATCATAATGGTAGGTGCAACTTTTGCACTCTTGTGTACCCAGATATCATTGCCGATCTTGCGATATTCATTTTCAGGAAGAAGAGGTCCTAAAGAACGGATAAAATCACCGATTTCAGGAAGTACTTCCCAAGGATAGGTATGGTTATCAAAAATTCTCTCTGCGATTGTATGGCTTGTGTCAAACAGCTCTTTAATTTTCATTTCCTTCAGTTTCATCGTAATCAGTTCTCCTTTTTTGTTTTGTAAAAGGCGGCAGCCGCGTCAAAAAGTCCCCGCATATCATACTGGTTATTCAGTCTGGTTACGTTCACAGTGCGCACAGCAACAAAACGTTCCAACTTTTCCATGTATTCATCTGATGTAATGGAGCCTTCCGCCACATAAGTCAGACCCTTTTCCCAGCTGGCAGTCAGCTCAGGGTTTAACAATTGTCTGATGGAGTGATCTACCACTTCATAAACCATCTCTCCCAACAGGGATGGTGTGATCACCTGGGTCTTTTGATTTAAACTCAGGTATTTGATACTGACCAGTTTTTTCAGTATCTCTGCTCTGGTAGCACTGGTGCCGATGCCGCTTCCCTTGATCTGGGCACGCAGCTCCTCATCTTCGATCAGCTGGCCGGCATTTTCCATGGCCAGGATCATGGAACCGGAGGTATATCTTTTTGGTGGAGAAGTTTCTCCTTCCTTCACCTTCAGATCCGCTATAGTAAGTATATCATTTTTTTTCAAATCTGCAAGCACCTGTAACAGCAGAGTTCGGTCAACTTTGGGAATTTCCCCGTTTTTTTCATCTGTCTGTGAAGGATTTCCTTCTTTTTCATCGGAAAAGGTCTCCTGGATGCTGCTTTTCTTTGCCAGATTTACATCTGCCACCTTTAAATAGCCTGGTTCTGACAGTACTTTAAAGTTGGCAAAAAACTGTTCTTTTTTCCGCTCCAGTACAAGACTGTATTTCTGGTAAATGGCAGCCGGATAAAAAATGCTTAAAAACCGGCGGCAGATTACCTGGTAAACTTTCTCAGACAAAGATGACAGCCCACGCAGGTTTCCCATTCCCTGTCCTGTAGGGATAATGGCATAGTGGTCTGTGATCTGTTTGTCATTCACATAGCGGGTCTTGGCGATCCCTTTAAAGCTTCCCATATCCATGGCCTCCTTTGCAAAAGCAGTCATAGGTTCATAACGCATAAGACCATTGATATTTTTATAAATTTCCTTTGCAACTGCAGTGGAAAGAACTCTGGCATCTGTTCTGGGGTAAGTGACCAGTTTCTTCTCATACAGTTCCTGGACTACTTTTAAGGTCTCATCAGGACTGATCTTAAACATTTTGGAGCAGTCGTTCTGAAGTTCTGCAAGGTTATATAAAAGAGGCGGATTTTTTGTCTCTTTCTTCTTTTCTTTAGAAAGAACCCTGGCTTCTAAAGGCGGCTCTTCTTTTAAATAAGCGATCAGCTCTTCTGCCTTTTCCCGTTCTTTAAAACCATTGTCCTTATATAAATAAGGGGTTCCAAAGTACTTTGAGCCTTCTGCTGCTTTCCATTCAGCATCTAAAAGAATCGGCGTACCATCTTGTGCAGCTGCCTGGAAGCTTCCCAGGACGCGATAAAAGGGTGTTTTTACGAAGTTTCGTATCTCACGCTCTCTGCGCACTACCATCCCAAGTACACAGGTCATAACACGGCCCACAGAAAGGACTGTAAATTTCGTTCCCAGATACTGAGACATAGACGGGCCATAGCGTAATGTGAGCACTCTGGAAAAATTGATACCCATAAGGTAATCTTCTTTTGCCCTTAAATAAGCAGATGCAGACAGGTTATCGTATTCCGACTCGTCTTTTGCGTCGCGGATACCACGCAGGATCTCTTCTTCTGTCTGGGAGTCGATCCATACACGCTTTTGACGTTTGTCCTTTACACCGGCCATCTGGGCCACCAGACGGTAAATGTACTCTCCTTCACGCCCGGAGTCCGTGCAGACATAGATGGTATCTACATCTGGTCTGGTAAGAAGGCCTTTTACGATGGAAAACTGCTTACTTACACCAGGTATTACTTCATATTTAAATTCTTTCGGCAGAAAAGGCAGCGTATTCAAACTCCACCGTTTGTATTTCATATCGTAGGCTTCCGGATAGCTCATAGTCACCAGATGACCTACGCACCAGGTAACGATGGCATCTTCCGACTCAATATAGCCGTCTCCACGGCGTCCACGTATCTTTAACGCGTCTGCAAACTGCTGGGCTACACTGGGCTTTTCTGCAATGTATAATGATTTTGACATTTGATCCCTCAAATTTCACAAGACTTCCTGGCGGAAGTCTCATTGATAGTTCTTAACTTTAAGACATATTTTGTAAGTATAGCATTTTTTTCAGGGTCTTGCAAGAAAAAACAGCCCAGAATCATATTCTGAGGTTACAGTTCAAAGCTAAACTATAACATCCAAAATAACAGATCCTGGGCTGTCAGCAAATGTGCTTATATATTCATGAATCTAAAAGATCAGGAACTTTCCTCTGTGTTTCTGCCATTATTCTGCATAGAACTTATAAATGGTGGTTGTCTTATAAGTATCTCCTGCTTTTAAAATAGGTGATGGGAAATTTACCTTGTGGCAGGCATCTGGGTAATACTGTGTTTCAAAGCAAAAAGCATGGCGTCTGTCGTAGTGGGCACCACCCTTTCCCGGACGTTCATCTTTTAAGAAGTTTGCAGTATAAAACTGCATTCCAGGAAGATCTGTGTATGCTTCCATGACGCGTCCGCTTACAGGATCTTTTGCCTTTCCTGCAATGCCAAGAACACCTGCTTCATGGTTTAATACCCAGTTATGGTCATATCCATGTCCAAAGTTTAAAGCTTCAAAATCAGCCTCAATATCCTGACCGATCGGTTTCATTTTACGAAAATCCATAGGGGTTCCTTCTACTGGAAGGATCTCTCCTGTGGGAATGGAAACCGCATCTGCAGGAGTATATGTATCTGCTGCCAGCCATACCTGCTGTTCTAATACCGGGCCGCTGTTATGGCCGGCCAGATTGAAATAGCAATGGTTGGTAAAATTGGCAACCGTATCTGCATCACTGATCATGTGATAATCGATCTTTACGCAGCTGTCTTCTGTCAGAGTATAGCTGATACGGATCTTTGCATTTCCAGGATATCCCTGATCTCCATCAGGACTGTTCAGGAAGAAATCAAGGCGGCTTCCTTCGCCTGTCTCATATGACCAGCACTCCCACATGCGGTAATGATACAGATCAGGACCGCTGTGCAGGTTGTTAGGACCATTGTTGACTTCTAGCTTATAATCTTTTTCGTCAATGGTGATCACTGCATTTCCAATCCGGTTTGCGTTTCTGCCGATAGGCGCCCCAAAATGAGGTGTATTTACCTGATAGCTTTCCAGATCATCATAGCCTAAGATCACGTCTGCCATATTTCCTTCACGGTCCGGAACCAGCATCTTAGTCCAGGTAGCCCCCAGATCAATGAAAGATGCGCTGACACCGCTTTTGTTGGTCAGTGTGTATTCATATACCTTTTCCCCGGAAAGCATAACACCAAACTCTTTTTTCTGAATTGCCATACCAAATCCTCCTTAATTTAATGGTAACAGTTCAGCCTTGCGAAGATTTAGTGTCAAAAATACATTGAAAACTTGTTTTCATAAGTGCTTTTGGCACTAAATCTTCATAAGACGGACGTCCAAAGCTTCTTGTCCGCTGCAAGCGGGCAAGAAGCTGCAAGGCTGAACTGTAACATTCAATGTCCCCCTGGCAGACTGCCGGTAGGACAAAGCATTTTTCGTTATTCCTTATTACTTAGCTGCGATATATCCCTTTGCTGTAAGAAGTTCTGCACACAGAACGGCACCGCCTGCTGCACCTCTTACGGTGTTGTGGGAAAGACCTACAAACTTGTAGTCATATACAGTATCTTCTCTTAAACGGCCTACAGAGATGCCCATTCCATGCTCAAAATCTACATCCAGGCTTACCTGTGGACGGTTGTCTTCTTTCAGATACTGGATGAACTGCTTTGGAGCACTTGGAAGTTCCAGTTCCTGAGGAAGTCCTTTGAAGTTTACTAATTTCTCGATCAGCTGCTCTTTGGTCGGTTTCTTTCTGAATTTAACAAATACAGCTGCTGTATGTCCGTTTAATACAGGAACACGGATGCACTGGCAGGTGATAACCGGGCTCTCTGCCTTTACGATCACGCCGTTTTCAATGTGGCCCCAGATACGAAGCGGCTCCTGCTCACTCTTTTCTTCTTCTCCGCCGATGTATGGGATGATGTTTCCTTCCATTTCTGGCCAGTCTTTAAAGGTCTTTCCTGCGCCGGAAATTGCCTGATAGGTAGTTGCTACTACTTCGTATGGCTCATATTCCATCCATGCAGTTAAAACAGGTGCATAGCTCTGGATAGAACAGTTTGGCTTTACTGCGATAAAGCCTCTGGTAGTTCCCAGACGCTTTTTCTGGAATTCGATCACGTCAAAATGCTCTGGATTTACCTCCGGAACAACCATAGGAACATCTGGAGTCCAGCGATGTGCGCTGTTGTTGGAAACAACAGGAGTTTCTGTCTTTGCATATTCTTCCTCAATAGCACGGATCTCATCTTTGGTCATATCTACGGCACTGAATACGAAATCAACGCTGGCAGCTACTTTCTCTACCTCGTTTACATTCATAACAACCAGCTTCTTTACTGCTTCCGGCATAGGAGTGGTCATTTTCCAGCGGTCTCCTACTGCTTCCTCATAGGTCTTTCCTGCAGATCTTGGGCTGGCAGCTACTGTAACTACCTCATACCATGGGTGATTCTCTAACAGAGAGATAAATCTCTGTCCGACCATACCTGTTGCACCTAAGATACCAACTCTTAATTTCTTTTCCATCGTTATTCTCCTCATCTCTTACAGGGCCATGGGGAGCCGCTGCTTTCGTTTTGTCCCGTATTGGGGAATCTTTCCCTATCCTATAACAAAGTCGGAAAAATTGCAACAAGAAATTCGCCATTTGCGCACATTTGTATTTTCTATGCGGACACCGGCTTGTTTTTGTTCGTCACTGACTTTATTATAAACGGACCTTTGTACCTTTTCCATCTCTTTTTGCCAGTTTTAACCTGTTTAAATGAACCTCTTTGCCTTTATAGTCGATCACAGGATTCTCGCCGATGAGGTATACTTTCTCCAGTTCTTCATTTTTCGCCAGACGGATGCCCCGGACACCTCTGGAGGCTTTTTTAAGAACAGAGATTTCCTCTAATGGGAAGCGCAGGAAGCTGCCTGCTGTGGTCTGGAGAACAACATCTGTTTCACCGTTTATCATGGTTACAGAAATCACGCTGTCTTCGTCCTGGAGCTTGGTTGCAGCTACCATACGATTATTGGTCTCAAATTCTTCTCCAGGCACCTGTTTTACCATAGCAAGGCGGGTTGCAAATAAAAGGATGCGGCCTTTCAGTTCACGGGCTGTAGTGAGGAGGCATATTGTGTCATTTCTGCCGTCGTATTTGCTTAAATTCTCAACAGGAACACCTTTATCCCGCAGCTTTCCGGAAGGAACATCCATTGCCTTGATCTGGTAAAGGACGCCGGAAGACGTAAAGAGACAGAGCTTGTCTGTATTCAGACAGCGAAGAACATGCACCTGTTCTGTATCTACTGTTTCCTGATTGCGTTCATAGGTAGATTTGTCAAGAAGCTTGCAGTAGCCAAAACGATCCATAACAAAAACTACTTCCTGAACGGAAACTTCATTTTCCACATAAACAGCTTCGGCACCGTCTTCAATGCGTGTGCGCCTTGGAATAGCAAATTCTGCCTTAATAGCTGTCAGATCATCCTTGATCACCTGGTTCATAACAGCTCTGCTGCCAAGGATCTTTTTGTATCCTTCGATTTTTTTCAACGTTTCTTTATGTTCTTTTTCCAGAGCTAATATTTCCAGTCCGATCAACTTATACAGACGCATTTCCAGGATTGCTGATGCCTGGCGTTCTGTAAAGTGAAGTTTCTTTGCATCTTCCTCAAAACCGGCGATTTTAAAATGGATATTTGAAATATCACCGTTCATCAGACATGCCTTGGCATCTTTTAAATTTTTGGAACCACGTAAAATGGCAATGATCAGGTCAATACAGTCACAGGCTGCGATCAGTCCTTCCTGTATCTCTTTTTTATCCAGTTCTTTTTCCAGAATCACATTGTATTTGCGTTCTGTGTTCTGATACTGAAAGTCCATGAAATTGCGCAGGATTCCCGTTAAGTTTAAAGTTTCCGGTCTTCCGTCTGCAATAGCCAGCATATTGACACCAAAGGTATCTTCTAACTTCGTTTTCTTATATAAGATATTTTTAATACG
>UQTA01000034.1 GCA_900543885.1 uncultured Clostridium sp. | reverse complement strand
CGGTTCCCTTGCGAAGATTTAGGGTCGAAAATACGTTGAAAACTTGTTTTCATAAATGCTTTTGGCGCTAAATCTTCATAAGGCAGACGCCCAAATCTTCTTGTCCACTGTAAGCGGGTAAGAAGATGCAAGACTGAACTGTAACTAATATCCACTATTTTTAATTTGTAAATAGGTGATAGCGTAGAAAGCCACCGGCGCGCATTACAGAATAAGCATTTGTTTGAAAATCCGTGAGTGGGCGAGCATAGCGGCAGAACGGAGAACCGTGCCCGAACACGCGAAGCGTGTGAGTTGGGTTCGCAGTTCTGACACTAGGCGGCGCAAGCCCACGAACAAAGGATTTTCTCCCAAATGCGCATCTGTAATGCGCGCCGGTGGCTTTCGGACCTTTCACGACTATATAGCAATTTAATGAGACACCTTTTTTAAATGTTCCATTTGTTGTTGATCTGAGAAATGAAATCAGTGACTTAAAATTTCACCAAGTGCTTTTACTAATACATCATCTTCTGCTTCATTCCTGATAGCAATTCTTAAAAACTGACGGTTTTCACGTTTTATTTTAGAAGAAAGATCTTTGATGAAAAGGTTGCAGCGGGTTAAGAGAAGTTCGGTTGCTTCTGTGGCAGTGACCTTTGTGTTTATCAGTTCCACCATCAGGTAATTTGCCTGGGATGGAAAAACACGTACACCAGGAAGTTCTCCTAGGCATTTGGCAAAGCGGGTCCGCTCTGTGCGAAGCTTCTCTAAAGAAGCCCCATAATCTTTTCTGTATTTTTCTTCAATCTGCATATAAAATTCACCGAATGAATTGATATTCCAGATCGCTACATTCTTTTTCAGCATTTCAATGAGCTTTGTATCACCGCTTGCTGCGATCCCAAGACGCAGTCCAGGGATACCATAGGACTTGGAAATGCTTTTTACCACTATCATATGTGGATTTTCATCTAAAAGTTCTTCCACTAAAAGAGTAGGATCTGCTTCTTCTGAGAAGTCCACAAAAGATTCATCTGCAAGGAAACGGATCCCCTTTTCTTTCGTCCAGCGGGCCAGCTTTAGCATACCGTTTCGGGAGATATAATTTCCCGTTGGATTATCCGGATTCACTAAAACCAGGCAGTCAAGGTCTTTATCTTTAAAGAAATCCATCACATCGTTCTCATCATAGGAGAAATCCTCTGTCTGAGGCACAAAAGCAATGACTTTTTCTTTATCACAGCGGTTTGCATATTCTTCAAATGCAGGACGGACCACACCCAGATTGCCTTTTACCTGCTCCATAAGGGCTTTGATCAGCTCTGCGGCGCCATTTCCTACTACGATCTGATCCTGGCGCAAAGAGAAGTTTCTGGCTGCTAAAAGAGAGTTTACCGCCATTCCAGAAGGATACTGTCTGACAAGAACATCAAAATTATGTTTGATCTCATCCATCATCTTTTCAGGTGGGTAGTAACTGTTTACAAGATAACAGAAATCCAGCATCTTTGGATAGCGCCAGTAGCCGCCAAAACGTTTCTGGATCAGGTGGGTGCGCTCTTTTTCAGGTGCGAAAATGGATTCTGCGATATTTAAATCCTGGATATCATCGATCTCATACCAGCGTTGATTTTCATCCAGACGTTTTGCCTTGATGCCCGGATCATCTAAAGTTACCAGAACTTTCAATACCTGCTCATAATATTCATTATTTCCCAGTGCCTTTGTGTAAGCTTCCAGGAAAGGAACATAGTGAGTTCTGGAAAATTCCCGGCTGAATTTATAAAGGTTTACCGTCTTGTAATAATGTTCGGTATCAGAAAAACGGAATTTTTTGCCTGGGATCATAGCTTCGATATCATCCTGATCAGACAGTACCAGACAGGTTCCATCCATCCAGGATTCATACTTTGCAGCCAGTGCCAGACTGTCTCTTGGGTCATCTGTCAGGCTGTTCAGTACAGAATCTTCAAAAATAATATCTGACTCTAAAAGAAGGGTATCTTCTTTCAGAAGATAGTCTTTTGCAAGGAAAAGGGAGTAGATATTATTGGTACGGTCATAAATAGGGTTATCAATGAAAACAACGGGAGTTTTGATGTGCAGACTTTCAATATGATCCCGAAGCTTCTGACCTTCATAACCGGTTACAATGACAATCCGGGACAGGTCATGCTGTTCTAACTGGCTTAAGGTACGGTTGATCAGGGGAACTCCGTTTACCTTTACCATACATTTTGTGTTATTTTGTGTCAGCTGCTTTAAACGTTTTCCCATTCCGGCAGCCAGGATGATTGCTTGCATGCGTTGTTTTCTCCTTATGGTGAAGTGAAAGATATTTAGTGTTGCGGGCTGAACTGCAACTGTTTATTTAGGGCCGCTTCCAGGCAGATAATCCGGGGATTTTCCGTCAGGCTTTTTGCGGCGGTTTTTCAGAACATCTTTGTAAACTTTGATACGGTAGCGTCGTATTTCTTTCTGGTTTCCAAACAGAAGCCCAATCGTATCCAGAACAATATGGGCTTTATGATTTAACCAGATATATGCCATATACAGATGAGGGTTTTTTGAATACGTTCTGCCGATATCAATAGCATTGCGAAAGCCATAGTAGTTCTTCCAGCTGATGACCGGGGCTGAACCTGCAGGCGCTGTTTTGTGGTTTAAGACAGCTGTGGTTACATTTAAGATCCGGGACTGGTCATGAAAACGCAGGCAGTATTCCGTATCGTCAAACCAGATAAAATATTCCGTTTTTGGAAGCCCGATCTTTCGTACCATGTGTGCATTTACCAGCAGACCGCAGAACGTACTGATATCGTATTCAAAAGAAGCCTTGGCATATTCAGATTCAGGCACTGGTGCATAAAGCATCAACCGCGGACATCGGATAAAACGCCGGTGAGTGGTATCAATGGCTCCGGCGGTGGTCACAGTGCCGGAGTATGCCAGATAGTCTGTTTTTAGAATTGCCTTTTGAAGCTGTTCTATATAGTCAGATGCGATCATGGCATCATCATCAATGATCAGGATCCAGTCACAGTCTGTTTTCCCAAGATCTTCCAGACCTTTTGCAAAGCCGCCTGCGCCGCCGATATTTTCCGAAAGGTGGAGAATGTGAAATTCTGCTCCCTGTTCTTTTGAAGAAGCAGTTTCAGATACCAGTTCATCCAGGTATTCCCCAGTACCATCCGTACTATGATTGTCTACGATACAAATATAAGAAAATGGAACGGTCTGTGACAGAACCTGCCGGATGCATTCCTTTAATAATTCCAGACGGTTATAGGTAACAATAGTAACTGCGAATTTCACAGGTGAGCTCCTTTCGTGCTGCGCTGGATGTTCGTACTTATTTCTTACGCGCTTATTACACAGTATAGCACAAGCAATGGGAAAGTCAAAATACCTTTTCGTCAGGTATTATTAGATTATTATGTCATAGGAGGGGAAAAATACATTGCATGTATGGCAAAAGTGTGATAATCCATAGGCATGGGATTCGTAATTTTTATTTGTAATTTTGATCCGCTTGGCCAGAGAAAATGCCGTTATACGATCCGTCGATATTGTGAAGAAACGGGAAAGGCATTTTGTGATGGTGATTGTACTGTTTTTCTCAATACGAACGGAGAAAATCGGGAAGAAGTACCAAAAGAACTGACAGCATTGCTTGATTTTGTTAAGGCTGATCTGGCGGGAAGCGAAGCAGATTATGGGGATGAACTGGTTAAACAGCTTCAGAATTCCATGAGCTGGATAAAAAGAAGCCGAAAGATGGGAGAACGCTATATGATGTTTGAACAGTATATGGAGGAGTATGTCCAGGAACATGCAGATGAAATCCGAAAAGAGGCAAGAGCAAAAGGTCATGCGGAAGGCCGGGCAGAACATCTGATTTACAGCGTGCCTTGAAGGAACCGAAGTATTTGAAACAGTTATTACAGGAATTTGGCTTCTAGTGATCAAAATAAAGTACAGTTACTATGAAGTTCATGGGAGTAAAAAAGTTCGGCTCATATTTCTATGAGCCGTTTTGCCTAAGTGGCAGAGTCTATTTGTATTAAGTATCTTATAATAATCAAAGTCAATTCGACTGAAATTCAGAAAAGGTACAGAGGAATCCTTTAATCATCATAATCATCATTATAATATTCGTCATCATCTTCTGATGCGGTGTCTCCAGGTTCATCTACGGCGTCATGGTAGGTTTCATCCAGTACACCATCGGAACCGAAATAATAATATTTACCTTCTATGGTCAGGCCGCCGGTTACCATGGCACCGCTTGTATTAAAATAATACCAGTGTCCGTTTAATTGCTGCCAGCCGGTGAGCATATAGCCGTCGCTGTTAAAAAGATAGGTAGAACCGTCAATATCGATCATTCCGTTAGCATAATAGGTATCTTTGGAAACCTGATACCACCAGCCGTGTTCATCATGCTGCCAGCCGGCGGAAAACATGTCCGCTTCTGTTTCTGAAGATGCTTGTGTTTTAGAAGAATTGTTGTTGGAAGAACCGCCTGAAGAGCCGGAACTGCCAGAAGAAGAACCGCCTGCATAGGGGCAGACGCCGTTTGGATGCAGATGGGCAGGATGACCGCCGCAGTGATAGTGATAGCTTCCAAGTCCGCTTTTATTTTTTGTATCTCTGTGTCCGCCGTTTGAATCGGTCCGTCCAGGATGTGCCTGGGCTTCCAGAACCAGGTCCCCGGGAATTTGACCCAGCGCAGGTGCAAGGCCCAGAGAAAGACTAAAAGCAGTGACAAGAATAGCCAATGGCTTTTTCATAATGTAAATCCCCCTTTAAAAGTTCTTACTATCACTATAGTTATTTGACAGATGAAAGTCAATGGATACAGGCGCGATGTCTGTAAACCGCTTGCTTAAATAAGATTCCATGGTTATAATGAGCCAAGAGACAGAAAACGGCAGCAGTTTGGCCTTACCAAAATGGAGAATTTTATGGCAAAAGCACCCAGCGTTCGGAAAAATTATATTTACAACTTAATCTATCAGGTGATGACATTGATCACCCCGTTTATTACAACGCCTTATATTTCACGTGTTCTGGGAGCAGACGGAACGGGAGTACAGAGTTATACTAATTCAGTGGTTCAGTATTTTGCAATCCTGGCAGCTTTGGGAACAGCCTCCTATGGGCAGAGGGAGATCGCAAGACACAGGGATGATATGAAAGACCGCAGCAGACTTTTCTGGGAAATTGAGATCCTTTGCGGGGCTACTACGGCAGCATGCTTGCTTATATGGCTGTTTGTGATCGGCTTTGCCAGGGAATACCGCCCTTACTATATCGTTCTTACCATGACACTGACAGCAGTAGCATTTGACATTTCCTGGTTCTTTGGTGGTCTGGAGCAGTATTCCCTGATCGTTCTTCGCAATACAGCCGTAAAACTGGTGGGAATTGCCATGCTGTTTCTTTTTATCCGGAAGAAAGAGGATCTGCTTTTGTACGTGGCTCTTACTGCGGCCACAGGATTGCTTGGAAATATTTCCATGTGGGGCTATCTAAAGGGACAGGTGGAAAAACCTGTTTTAAGGGAACTTCACCCTTTGCGTCATTTAAAAGAAACACTGGTATACTTTATTCCCACGATCGCAACTTCCGTGTATACAATTTTAGATAAGACCATGCTTGGCTGGTTTTCAGGAGAAGATAAATCCCAGAATGGTTATTATGAATATGCCACCGGATTTGTGAATATGGCTAAGATACTGATCATGTCCTTTAATGCTGTTATGTCCGCCCGCATGTCCTATTTATTTGGAAATGGCCGGATGGAAGAGATTCATCAGCGTATCCGGGAATCACTGGATTTTGTTCTTTTAATGGCGATACCCATCATGCTGGGGCTGGCGGGGATCGCGGCGCAGTTTATTCCCTGGTTTTTAGGCAGTGGGTATCTGCCGGTTACATTTTTGATGTATGTGTGCAGTCCTTTGGTACTGGTGGTTGGATTAAGTGACTGTATTGGAAGCCAGATCTTAACGCCGGGAGGAAAACGTGCCCAGAGTGGTAAAGTGATCGTAGCGGGAGCCGTAGTGAATGCCTGCTTGAATTTTCTGCTGATCCCTCATTTTCAGGCGTCTGGTGCAGCGGCAGCTTCTGTGGCAGCAGAGTGCTTCATTACAGCTTTGTATCTCTGGCTTGGAAGAGATTTTATAAAATTGAAAATGTTAGTGACTTATGGTTGGAAGCGACTTTTTGCGGCAGTCGTTATGTTGGGAGCTGTGGTATGGACAGGACAATTCCTGGAACAAGTTCGGGGACTGGGACCAATTACCACTTTTATACAGATCGGTACCGGGGCAGCCGTGTATTTTGTTGTACTTCTGGCAATGCGTGATTCGTTCCTGTATCATTATCTGGGAAAGATCATTCAGAAATTTACTGGTATGCAGTAATGATCACGGTGAAAAAATGGAAGAAACAGTAATGAATCAAATATAAAAATTGCAAAATTGTAAATAACTGGAAAATAGAAATGAAATAGAAAAGCAAACAGAGGAAAATGATCTATGCTGAAAGAAAGACCAGAATTTTATAAAGAAGAAATACGCTGTGGATATACGGTAGATGAAAAGACAAAACGTGTGTGGGCGGTACAGCTGGAAATGCTAGATGAGGTGGAGCGCATCTGCAAAGCCAACGGACTGAAATACTTTGCTGACAGTGGAACTTTGATCGGTACCATCCGCCATGAAGGATATATTCCCTGGGATGATGATATTGATCTGGTGATGCTGAGAGAAGATTATGAACAATTCGTGCAGATCGCCCCGGACTGGTTGAAAGAAGATCTGGTTCTCCAGACTGTGTATACAGAAAAAAATTATCTCAGAGGGCATGCACAGATACGCAACAGCAAAACCTGCGGCTGCAATGAAGAAGATAAAAAAGCGGGGTATAACTGCGGTATTTTCATTGATATTTTTCCCTTGGATGGTATGCCGGATACAGCAAAAGGAAGAAAAAGCTGGGCGAAGAAGATTGAAATTTACTGGACCGTACTTTATACATGGTACCGGTTTGATTATTATGAAAATGCAACGTTTTTCGGAAAGCTCCTTCATGGCGTTGGAACCATTCTTCATGTTCCTATGCGCAAAGCGTATAAGGGTTATGAAAAATTGTGTACCCGTTTTAAAGGAAAAGACACGGAATACGTCTGCGATACTGTATTTATCCGCTATCTGGAGAAGAATACCTGGAAGAGGGAATGGTTCAAAGAGGCTGTCTACATGCCTTTTGAAAACCGTAAAATACCTGTTCCAGTAGGTTATGACGGAAGACTTACAGCTGAATATGGCGATTACATGAAACCGGCCAAAGCGCCGACTATGCATGGCGGACTGATCTTGGATCCGGATGTGCCATATACGGAATATTTAAAAAGAGAAAATTGATAGGGCTTTACCCAGGTAATTATTTGAGGTGGAAAATTTCGCACGATCCCCACGCCGTTGGTACAGACAAGGGAAACCTGAGAGATGCAGGAGAAGTGTGCGCCTGCCAAATAATTATCTGGTTTAGCATATATAGTAGAACGAAACAGGCAGAAACTTCGCATATTATAATTGCAAAGATTCTGCCTGTTATCTTTATCTTGTATACGAGATGAATACGTTTTCTTTTTGGAAATGGACTGTTATTATCTATTTAAACAGAGAAAACCTATTTTTTTCTGTAATAATACTGGATACCTCTTAAGAGTCCATCTGTTTCCAGATGGTCAAAATCGAGCTGAACAGGAATGCCTGGAATATCTGGAAGGTAGAATCGCCCGTCTTTGATCTGGGATACAACCTTAAAGTAAGTAATCAATACTTCATTTAATGGCTGATGGAATTCCAGAAGTTCATTTTCGGAATAGAGGGCACCTAAAGTGGCATTTATAAATGGAAAGCCGCCAGTAGAAATACGGCAGTTATGTTGGTGGGCATAATCCCGTACACGTATGATTTCAGCAAGGCAGTATAAACGGGCAGGCTGGAGATGATCTACGCCATGTTCTGCATAATCCACATGAGCATGATAACTTCTGACAGATTCACCCATAGCAATTTCCATGGAAATACCGGCATTATCCATCTGGTCGCGCAGAGAGCGAAGCGCCTCCATGTCAAAAGCATGGACAGGTTCTTCAAACCATTCCACATTATAAGGAGCAGCAGCTTTTGCAAATTCAAAAGCGGTATCAGCATCCCAGGCTTGGTTTGCATCTACAGCAATGCCAAAATCATCGCCCAGAGCCAGTCGGGCTTTTTCAAGACGGCGGACATCTGCAGACCAGTCATTGCCATTTCCACCAATCTTAAATTTGGTGATTTTGAAACCTTCTGATTTGAAGCGGAGAAGATCGTCTAAAAGGGCTTCATCGCTAAGAAGCACAGAACCGCCGCCTTTATAGACGCTGGCCCAGTCTTTTGTGGCACCAAGAAAACGATGAAGTGGTTTTTGGGCCCGGTTGGCTAAAAGGTCTAAAAGGATCCAGTCCAGATTAAACATTTCTGCAACATAAGGGCTTTGATAGCCAAAGTTGCGGATCTCCCACCAGAAGTAATGAGTCCATTCACTATTGGTTTTTCCGCCTTGCTCTAATAGTCTTGGGACAAAGAAATCTACCATGATACGGGAAGCTGGGCCCTGACCACAGAAACCATCTTCGTCATATACTTTTAGCCAGCCCTGGAAAAAGGATGCATGACGGATCCCGCCAGTTCCGTCTTTAAAAGGAACTGGAAGTGGAATAGGTGCTACATCATAAAATATAGCTTCTTTGATTTTAAGGACATCTGGATAGTTAAAAAGATAGTTCATGAAAATACCTCCTCATAATGTTCAAAATAGGTTTCAAATGTGTCATAAAGCAAATTTTCCAAATCTCGGGTCACAGGGGGCATGGCGCGGATCGGATGATGGGCCATGATCAGAAAATATCCCTGAGGTGGTGTAAAGGAATGAATATCATCAGGAGTGTCAGCAAAAATCTTTGATGGAAGGATCGTGTTGCCAATTCCATTTTTTTCCAGAAAATGCAGGATGGATGGAATAGCCTCACAAATGGAGGATACACAGGCCGGACATATCTGTTGGAATAAACGTTCCTGTTCGCAGTGCAGCGCATTTGTCTGAGGGACCATCATAGCTTTTGCAGATTCTAAAGAACAGGAAGCAATATCGTTTTTAGAACAATATACTAGTTCATCTTCATCCAGAATACGGCTGTCTAAAATGGGATGTTCTTCTTCACAGGAAAAATAGATGCCATAATCTGCGGATGCATTTAAAAGAGCTTCCTGGATTTGTTCACGGTTACCGCAGGTGATATGAAGCTGGATATCTGGATGCTGTTCCTGAAAAGCAGAAACAATCTGAGTTTGTATAATATGTATCAGACTGGGATCACATTGCAGGTAAATACTTCCCTCATGTCCTTGCTGATAAGCTTTAATATGTTCGGACATTTCAGCTTCAATCTGCAGGATGTTACGGGCGAAGTTGACAAATACCTTTCCAGCATTGGTGGGGAGCAGTGTATTATGTTTGCGGGTAAATAATTTGGTACAAAGCACTTTTTCCATACCATGCAGATACCGGGAAAGAGCAGGCTGGGTAAGATAAAATTTTTCGGCAGCTTTTGTCAGACTTTTTTCATCAACAATGGCAATAACGTAACGCAGCAGTTGTAGATTCAGATTTAATTCAGGAGGATTTTGTGTGGATGCCAAAGTACCAGGGATATCTGGTGCAGAAATACCTGAACCTTTACTTCCTAATGACAGGTCAGCAGCCAGAAGCAGATCGTTGACCTGTGAGGATGGAATGATCTCAAAGTGTTGATCTGGATCAGACTGCAGATCCTGGATCAGTAAAGATGCGAGATATTTTTCCGGTTCTGTCAGTTTATACCCCAGAGGAAAACGAAGATGTGTGACCTGGTGAACAGGTGGATCTAAAGGAAGAAACACCAGCTCATTACAAGGTGTGACATATGTTTTGGATACAAGACCTGCTCCAGCTGCGTGATGGAGCATAGAATCAACAAGAATCACATTATCTGACTCAAAAGTGATCACAGGTTCAAAGCCTGCTTCCTTAAAAAGTTCTTCTGCAAGGATGCGAATGCTGTGTCGGGGCCCCTGTAGTACAAATGGGGTATCTTTCAGATCAGCCAGACGGATCTTGCTGGAAGTGGCTAATGGATGAGCTGCAGGAAGTGCAACCAGAAGCTCTTCATAGGCAATGGGAATATCTGTTACTTTATCAGAGGCTTTTCCAGAACCAATTGCCAGATCTACCTGCCCATGCAAAACAGCGTTCGTTTGTTCATTAGAGTAAAGCTCTGTTAAAGATAATGAAATATTGGGATAACGGTTTATAAATGACTGGTAAATACGGCTGTATATCATGGATCCGCGATTGGGGCCGGTTGCCAGGCGGATACAGGAATGATCCATATTTGTGATCATTCTTAGTGACTGGGAAAGTCTTGTTTGTTCATTTACGATTTTATGTGCATATTCGATTACACAGCGTCCTACAGAAGTAGGCACCAACTGTCTGTGATAACGAAGGAAGATCTGGAAGCCCAGTGAGGTTTCATATTCAGTAAGAAATTTGCTGAGTGCAGGCTGAGAAATCTGCAATGCCTGTGCTGCTGCTGAGAGATTTCCAAAATCAGATATAACAGTAAGATAATAAAGCTGTCGTGTTGTCATGTGAGATCCACCCCTTTCTTGTTGTTTTTTTTAATTATAAACAAAATCTAATGAGTGTCAAGAAAAAATGAGTTTACTATAACTAAAATGATATGAACACTATAATCAAAATGGCTTTGTAAAATGCAAAATCGAAGTATATAATACGAAATATAAAAGCGATTAGCGAAAAAATATAGCAAAATTGCTAAAAATGCAAATAACAGAGCGAAAGATTGCTCTGTTAAATATGATATGAAAAAGGAGAGAAAAAACTATGAAAAAGAATTTGTATCGTTTTTTAGCGGCAGGTGTGATCCTGGCAGCGGTAGCAGGAATGGCAGGCTGTTCTGAAAAAAAAGATGAAACAGTTTCTACTGCGGCAGCTTCTGAAGCGGAAACGCAGGAAAATGACAGTAAGGCGGCTGCTGATACAGAAATTGGTTTCCCAAAAGATGAAACGATCACACTGGTTGTTCCTGGAAAAGCAGGTGGCGGCTCTGATTTGGGAATCCGTTATTACAGTGAAGGATTGAATCGATTATATGGACTTAAAACAACCGTTACCAATTATGACAGTAATACGGTGGGGCATCAGACAGTAGCAAATGCAAAGCCTGATGGAACAACTCTTACAGTGGCAACGTCTGCTTTAAATATACAGTATATTACGGGTAATACTGATATTGATCCGAACAAAGATTTCACATTGATCGCATGCCTTCAGGACAATGGATTTCTTACGTTAGCAGTTCCGGCTGATGCTCCTTATGATGATTTTACAGGTTTTGTAGAGTATGCTAAGGAACATCCAGGAGAATTAAATGCAGGCATGCCTGCATCTGGCTCTAATACATTTTTATTTGGAATGTTAAGTAAAGAACTTGGTATTGAGTTGAATTCTGTTGAGTGTGCATCAGAAACAGACCGTCTTACCAATCTTGCAGGCGGATTCATTGATGTAGGTGTTGTTGGCGTTGGAAATGCAGTAGAGTATGAAAAAGCAGGAAAGTTAAAAGTAATTGGCACTGTTGCATCAGATGGAATTACGATTGGAGATTACCCGGAAGAATTACCGGATAATTATAAGACATTACAGGAACAGGGATACGAGAATTGTACAATGTCTATATATCATTATCTTTTAGGACCTGCAGGTATGGATGAAAAGATGGTAGCTGAAATGAATGAGGCTATGAAAGCGGTAGCAGAAGATCCAACTGTAAAAGACGGTATTGCGAGCATTGGCTGCATTCCAGGCTGGCATGATTTGGAAGAGTCTAAGGAGATTCATGATAAAGAATATGCACAGTTTGTAGACATTGCAAAAAGCTTAGGTGTATGTGAAGTGGAATAATGGAAAAGGATGTCCTAAGGGATCTCTCTCAGGACATTTTAGAAAGGAGAAGATTGGGAATATGAAAATGCACAGAGATACGATCACCGGTATTACAGGTCTGGTGGGAAGTGCTTTTTTTCTGTATTTTACCCGGTTTATCAAACAACCGGCTAAATTATTGGAACCAGGACCAAGGATCGTGCCATATGTAGCACTGCTTCTTATTGCGGTCAGTTCTCTAGCTTTATTGATCAAAGGGGTCATAGAACGAAAAAGGGAGGAAAAGCCATATTTTCCCAAGGGAGGTATCTGTAAAATAACATTAAGCTTTATGAAACTGCTTCTTTATGCTGTTGCTATGAATTATCTGGGATTTTTATTTACGACGCCCTTTGCTACTTTTGCATTTATTTATGATCTTAAGGGAGAAAGTAAGGTGCGGCTGGTTACGGCAATCATTATTTCTGTGGTAGTTACAGCCAGTCTCTATGCAATGTTTGTTTATGGTTTTCAGATAAAACTGCCGTCTGGCATACTATTTGAGTAGAAGAGAGGAGAAGAAAAATGACGGATTATATGAATGCATTGCTGATCTGTCTGCAGCCAGTCAATTTCCTGTTGATCATAGCCATGGTTTCGTTAGGAATTGTATTTGGCGCAATTCCAGGACTTTCAGCTACCCTTGGTATTGCTTTATTGCTTCCTATTACATTTGGCCTTTCTACGGAAACTTCTTTTGTATTACTTCTTGCCATTTGGATCGGCGGAGTATCGGGAACTTTTATTTCGGCGGTTTTAATCGGTATTCCGGGGTCTTCTTCCGCTATTGCCACTTGTTTTGACGGCTTTCCTATGACAAAGAAAGGGCAAGCGGGAAAAGCATTAGGAATTGGTATGACGGCTTCCTTTATAGGAACGGTGGTTTCCGTTATCATTGCAACTGTATTATCTCCGGTTATAGCAGAATTTGCGCTTCATCTGGGACCATGGGAATATTTTTCACTGTGTTTTTGTGCCATTACATTGATTGCTTCTTTATCAAAAGGAAATATTTTTAAAGGGATCATGGCTGCAGGTATTGGGCTGCTTATGGGATGTGTAGGCATGGATCCTATTAATGGATCACAGCGTTTTACATTTGGAAGTGTATACCTTAGTTCTGGACTCAGTACAGTAGCGCAGATGTTGGGAATGTTTGCTATGTGTCAGATCATCCGTGATTCTGCATTGGGAGAAGGAAAGATGCCGGAAGCAGATGTAGTGAATATGAAGGGGATTGGTATTGGGTTGAAAGATATTTTTGACAATATCAAGACTATTTTATTTGCTTTTGCAACCGGTCTGTGGATTGGTTTTCTTCCAGGCATGGGTTCTGGTATTTCTAATATGGTGGCTTATGGATATGCAAAAAGTATCAGTAAAGATCCAGATAGTTTTGGAAAAGGAAATCCAGCAGGTGTATGGGCATCAGAAACTGCAAACAATGCATCTTTAGGTGGTGCGTTGATCCCAATGATGGCACTAGGAATTCCTGGAGATGGAATTACAGCGATGCTGATCGCAGGTCTGACGATTCATGGATTACAGGCGGGACCGCTATTCATGACAGAACAGCCAGATTTGGCCATGCTGATATTTGCGTGTGTTTTGGTGTCGGCAATTGTTACTTATGTAATACAGATTTTAACAAAAAGGTGGTTTCCATACATTTTGAAAGTTCCGTATCACTATTTATACACAGTTATTCTTGTGATCTGTTATATAGGTGGTTATGGAATTTCCAATACTATGTTTAATATTTATGTTATGTTGGCATGGTGTGTGCTGGCTATCTTTATGAGTATTGCGGGACTGCCGACTTCTCCGTTGGTACTGGCATTTATCCTTTCAAGTAAATTGGAACGTTATTTCCGCCAAGGTATCAGCTATGCCCATGGAAGTTATAAAGAATTTTTTACGCGTCCGATATCCTGCGTTTTACTGATCATTTCTCTGGTTTGTTTAGTATGGCCACTGATATCAGATGTATTAAAATCAAAGAAGAATCCAACAGAAACTATGGAAAATATCATACAGGCAAATGATGATTGATCTAAGAACTAAAAAGCTGCCATTTTATGATCTGGTCTATCATGGATCATAAAATGGCTTTGATCTTGGATCAACTTAAAAACGATGCCACCGCCGCTTCTTTAGAATGTATCAGATGCACCCGTATAGAAGCCACTGCGCTTGGCAGGTCGTGGTTTTTGATGTAGTTGATCAGCTCTAAGTGTTCCATGGCGGCTACTTTGTGGCGTTCCCAGATGTTTTGCTCACCCAGAATGCGGATGCGGATATTCTGGTCGTAGATCTGGGACAGGTTCATGTTCAGGTATTTGTTTTTACAGGCGTCGGCAATGGTGCGGTGTAAGGCATCGTCAATATTGCAGAAGATAACGGCGTCTTTCTGCTCTAAGATATCACTGCTTAAGATCTTATTTGTCTGTTCTTCTAATTCAAGAAGTTTATCCATATCAATATATTTGCTGTAGTTTTCAATAATATAGGGTTCCATGAGCAGTCTGGCTTCAAAGGTCATGGCGATCTCTTTCATGGTCAGCGGCAGGACCATGATCCCCTTTTTGGGAATGATCTGGACTAACTGCTCCTGGGCCAGCATATTTAAGGCTTCACGGATGGGCGTGCGGCTTGCGTCGATCTCTTCCATTAACATCATTTCGCTTAAAATGTCATTTGGCTTGTATTCGCAGTGGATGATCTTTGATTTTATGGTCTCATAAGCGATTTGTTTTAAGTTTGTGTCTGTTTTCTTCATGTCAGTTGATCCCCTTTATATGAGTTTTTGGCTTGTTTTGTATATCACTTACATTCATCTTGCATACAAGATGAATACGTTTTCTTTTTAACAAGTTGCTGTTATCATCTAATTATAACAAAGAACCGACATGTTGGCAAAGAATTAATAGCTGTTTTGTATAAGATGTGAAAGCTGCATCAGATGATGATGCAGGAAGAAGGGAGTTTCATAATGGGAATGAAATGGAAGAAAGCAGTTTCCGTTTTTGCGGCGGCAGCAATGACTGCAATGGCACTTTCAGGGTGCAGCGGTATGGGAAACGCAAAGGAAAGTGAAGCACAGCCGGTCCACTTAACATTTGGACATGGTCAGGCAGAAGGTCATCCTTATCATATAGCTGCTCTGGAGTTTAAAAAACAGGTAGAAGAGAAAACAAACCACAGAGTTATTGTTGATATCCAGCCAAATGGAAACTTAGGTGATGAGCGTGAGATGACAGAAGGACTTCAGCTTGGAACTATTGATATTACAGTGGCAGTTGCGGCAACCTTAAGCGGATTTGATCCGGACATGGACGTATTTAACTTCCCCTATTTGTTTGATTCCAGAGAAGAAGCCTTTAAGGTTTTAGATGGGGCAACAGGACAGGAGATCTTTAAGGGACTGGAGAAACAGGGAATCGAAACTTATGGAACCTTTGATCTTGGTTTTAGAAGTATGACAAACTCCAGCAGACCTATCGTTCATCCGGCAGACGCAAAGGGGATCCGAATGAGAACACTGGAAAGTTCGGTTTGTGTTGATTCTTTAGGAGAATTGGGAATCGATGCAGTATCTATGAGTTTTGGCGAATTGTTTACTGCGCTTCAGACAAAAGCAGTAGATGGTCAGGAAAACCCATTGTTTACCATTTATAATTCCAGATTTTATGAGGTACAGAAATATTTGTCATTAACAGAGCATTTCTACCCCGTATGTCCGGTTATGGTCAGCGACCTGATGTGGAAGAAGTTAAATGACGAGGATGCGGCCATTGTAAAAGAAGAATTGTACGAAATGGTGAAATATGAACGGAAAGTTGCCGGAGAACAGTTGGATGAGACTTTACAGAAGTTAAAAGATGCAGGAATGGAAGTAAATACTGTAGACAAGTCCGAGTTCAGAAAGGCTATTTCGCCGGTATATGAGAAATACAGTGCCCAGTATGGCGACCTGTTAAACAAGATCGAGAAAGCGAAGGGAGAATAAAAATGAAACTGGTATATCAACTGGATAAAATCGTAAATAAGATCCTTCAGCTGATCGTGGTCATTATGTTAAGCGTTATGTCTGTAGTGGTTTTTGCGCAGGTTATTTTCAGGATCATACATATGTCTATTCCGTGGAGTGAAGAACTTTCCAAGTACCTGCTGATCTGGAGCACGTTCCTTGGTTCTGCCATGTGTATCAGGAAAGGTTCCATGGTAGGCCTGGAATTTTTAAAGAACAGTCTCAGTGGGAAGAATCAAAAGATCTTACAGACCATTTTAAACTTAGTTGTTTGTGTGATGCTTGCATTTCTCATCAGTGTGGGCTTCTGGGCCGCACATCGTGTCTGGGGCCAGACTACAGCCGTTTTAAAACAGCCTATGGGCCTTATGTATGCAGCAATCCCTGTTGGTTCCGTATTTATGCTGGTCAACCAGATTCTTACGACTATTTATCTGTGGAAAGGAGATGAAAACGCATGACCGCCGTATTATTTATCAGTTTGATCCTGCTCCTCGTTGCAGGTGTGCCCATTGCCTTTGTTTTATGTGGTTCCTCTATTATAGCGATCCTTTCAACCAATGATATCCACAACGCCATTGTGATCCAGCGTATGTTTTCAGGAAGCGGAAGTTTCACGCTGTTAGCAATTCCATTCTTCGTGTTAGCCGGTAATTTAATGAGCTCCGGTGGTATTTCAAAGCGCCTGGTCAACTTATGCAACAGCCTGTTCGGCCATATTTCCGGTGGCCTTGCAATGGTAGCAATTGTTACATGTGCTTTTTTTGCCGCAATTTCCGGTTCCAGCGCAGCAACGGCGGCAGCAGTAGGAACGATCATTATCCCGGAAATGCTGAAACATAAATATGATAAAAATTTTGCAGGTGCCACCGTTGCATCTTCAGCAGAACTGGGTGTTATTATACCTCCAAGTATTGGTCTGATCCAGTACGGCGTTGCAACGGGAACTTCTATTAGTGATTTGTTCATGGCTGGTTTCCTTCCAGGAATTTTTATCTGCCTTGTTTTATGTGTAGTTGCCCATTTTATGTGCAAGAAACAGGGATTTGAGCCAAGCGAAAGAGCTACTACAGAAGAAAAGATCCAGGCATTTAAGGACGCCATTCTGGCGCTGCTGATGCCGGTGATCATCCTTGGTGGTATCTACAGTGGTTTATTTACTCCTACAGAGGCAGCTGTCATCGCAGTATTCTATGGACTGATCGTTGGACTGTTTGTATACAAAGAAATCAAATTTTCCGACATTCCAAAGATTCTTACAGAGTCTGCTATTACCATGTCAACGGTCATGCTGATCATGTCTGCATCCACCATTTTCGGCTGGATCTTAACAAAACTTCAGATCCCACAGGCAGTTGCGCAGGGATTTTTAGGAATTTCCGCAAGCAAATATGTATTCCTGCTGTTAGTCAACCTGCCCCTTCTCTTCATCGGTATGTTCTGCGAGGCAGGTGCTGCAATGGTCATCCTGGCACCGCTGTTAGCTCCAGTGGCAAAAACATTGGGAATTGATCTGGTACATTTCGGTATTATCATGATGTCCAATCTGGCAATCGGTATGATGACGCCTCCGGTTGGTGTAAATCTGTATGTGGTATGTGATACAGCAAAAGTAAAGATTGAAGGAATGTTTCCGTATCTGGTTCGCTATTTTGCGGCATTGGTTGCAGGTGTTCTGTTTATTACCTATGTGCCTCAGCTTTCACTGCTGTTTGTAAACTTATTTGGAAAATAATGGAAAATAAGATCCTGAAGATCAGGATCATGGAAAGAGGCGTTTTATGAAAATTACAGATATTAAGACCATAAAGCTGCATTATCCTTATAAAAGCTGGATCGCTGACGGCTGTGGAAGCTGCGGTGCCAGAGGTGCCTTTCTTATATTCATTGAAACAGATACGGAACTGACAGGTATTGGAGAAGCAGCAACTTTTGGAAGCTCTATGGAAGCTATGGAATCGATTGTAGAAAAGCAGTTAAAGCCGCTGCTTTTAGAAGAAGATCCGTCTAAGATCGAATTCCTCCATCAGAAGATGCTGTGGAACTGCTGGGCAAACGGCAGACAGGGAATGGTTATGGGCGCGATCAGCGGCATTGACGTGGCTCTCTGGGATTTGTTGGGAAAGGCAGCCAAACTTCCAGTTTGCAAGCTTTTGGGCCAGGTGGCAGACCGGGTGCAGGGATATGCAAGTGCTGGATTTTATGCAAAGGGAAAGAGCTTGGAAGATTTGCAAAAAGAAATCGAAGGATATCTGGATAGAGGATTTACCGCTTTTAAAATGAAGATCGGCAGAACTGCCAATAACTATAAAATGCGTCTTCAATATATGAAAAACGGTGATTTTTACCTGACAGATGAAGAGGACAAAGCCAGGATTGAACTGGTAAGACGAACCATTGGACCAGACAAAACTTTAATGGTAGATATGAATTGTACCTGGGATGTGGATGATGTACTTCGTGCCAGATCGTTTTTTGAAAAAAATGATATTTTTATGATCGAAGAACCGATCCGTTCGGATGATATTGCCGGATACAGACGTCTTACAAGAGAAATGGGAGGAATCCGGGTAGCCGGAATCGAATCAGAACAAGGAGTTTCCAGATTTGGTGAGATGATCGCAACGGATACCATGGATGTAGTACAGGCCTCTCTTGGATGGGCTGGTGGATTTACAGGCTGCCGCAAGATTGCCTCAACGGCCCAGGCTTTTGATAAATTGTATACACCACATTCCTTTTTCTCAGCCGTTATGACAGCTGCTAACATCCAGTTTGCAGCGTCCCAGGTAAATATACCGTTTATTGAGGCAGAGGAAAATGAAAATCCATTGCGCACAGAGTTATTGAGGGCCCCAATCGAAACAGATGGTCACATGAACTATCTGGTGACAGATAAGCCGGGACTGGGCATAGAACTTAACTGGGATGTAGTAGACAAATATATGATGCATTAAAAATCCCCCATGCATAAGCAGGGGCAAGGACAGAGAATCAAGTACATTAAAATTCAAATTTCAATAACAGGAGGAAACAAAAATGAAAGTAGGATTTATTGGATTAGGAATCATGGGAAAGCCAATGGCAAAGAACCTTTTAAAAGCAGGTCATCAGGTTTGTGTTAATGACTTTAAAAAAGAAGCAGTAGAGGAACTGGTAGCCGCAGGCGCAACAGCAGGTGCAACCAACGCAGAAGTAGCAAAAGGCGTAGATGTGATCATTACCATGGTGCCAAACTCACCAAATGTAAAAGAAGCCCTGTTAGGAAAAAATGGTGCCGCTGAAGGCGCAGATAAGGATACGGTAGTTATCGACATGTCTTCCATCGACCCGGTAGAATCTAAGAAAATCGCAGCAGAACTGAAAGAAAGAACCGGCATGGAAATGTTAGACTGCCCTGTTTCCGGCGGAGAGCCAAAGGCAATCGACGGAACCTTATCTATCATGTGTGGTGGTAAGAAAGAGGTATTTGACAGATTTACAGATCTGTTAAAGGCAATGGGAAGCTCTGTAGTATATGTAGGCGAGATTGGTTCCGGAAACGTGGCAAAGCTGGCCAACCAGATGGTAGTTGCAGCGAATATCGGTATCTGCGCAGAGGCAATGACCTTTGCGAAAAAGATGGGAACCGATCCGGAACTGGTATATCAGGCGATCCGCGGCGGATTAGCAGGTTCTACGGTTATGGATGCCAAGGTTCCTATGATGTTAGCGGGAAATTATAAACCTGGATTCAGAATTGACCTGCATATCAAGGACTTAAATAATGCATTAAACGCTTCCCATGCCATCAATATGCCGGTTCCTATGACCGCACATATGATGGAAGTTATGCAGGAATTAAAGAACCATGATGAAGGAAGCTGTGACCATGATGATATCATCCGCTATTATGAGAGAATGACCGGAGTTTCTATTGCAAAAGAAAAATAGCAGCAAAACAAGATAAGAAATGGTCAGAAGATCCGAAATTGGATCTGAAAGGAAAGCGTTATGAATACAGACTTTATCAAGGGAGTTATCGTTCCTATTATCACAGTTATTGATGAGGATGAAAAGATTAATGAAACAGCCATGCGGGCACAGGTAGACTATGTGATTAATGGCGGTCTTCACGGGATCCTTGCTTTTGGTTCCAACGGTGAGTTTTATCAGATCGAAGAAGAGGAGATGGAACGGGGCTTTAAGATCATGGTAGATCAGGCAGCGGGAAGAGTACCTGTTTACTTTGGCATCGGAGCCATCAATACAAAGAAATGTGTCCGCCTTGCGAAAATGGCAGTGAAAAACGGAGCAGCGGGAATCTCCATTTTGCAGCCAATGTTCTTAAAACCGAATTTTAATGAACTGTTCCTGCATTTTAAAACCATTGCAGAAGCAGTTCCGGATACGCCGGTTCTGTTGTATAATAACCCTGGAAGAGTTGGTTATACCTTAAGTGCAGATCTGGTGGAAAAACTGGCCCATGAGGTGGAAAACATCGTAGGAATGAAAGATACCTCCGGTGATATCACCCAGACAGAAGAATTTATCCGAAGAAATGCAGATGTAGGCTTTAAGGTATTTGGCGGAAAAGATACGTTATTATATGCCAGCTTATGCATCGGTGCTGTAGGGGGTGTATGCACGGCAGGAAACTTTATGCCGGAACTGATCGTAGATATTTATAATAAGTATGTGGCAGGAGACATCAAAGGTTCCCTGGCAGCCCAGTATAAGCTAAATCCTGTCCGCCTTGCAATGGACGGAGCAAGTTTCCCGGTAGCAGCAAAGGATATGGCTATTATGCGGGGACTGGCAGCGGGAAAACCTTATTTACCCAATCTTCCAACACCGGAAGGTGCATCTTATGATAAGATGAAGAAAGAAATGGAAAAAGCAGGTCTGATTTAATATGAAACATATGGTTACATTGAGAAATAGGATCCAGGTTCCAGCCTTAGGGCTTGGAACCTGGTTTCTTGGCGAAAAAAAGGCTGCCAGAGAGCAGGAACTGGAAAGTTTAAGAGCAGGAATTTCAGCAGGAATGACGCTGATCGATACAGCGGAGATGTATGGAAATGGAAAGGCAGAAAAGCTGGTAAAAGAAGCAATTGCCGAAAACAAGCGGGAAAATCTTTATCTGGTTTCCAAAGTTCTTCCCAATCATGCCGGAAGGCATCAGCTGGAGCAGGCATTGGATGAATCACTGAAACGAATGGGCGTAGAATATCTGGATCTTTATCTGTATCACTGGCGGGGAAGTTATCCTTTAGAGGAAACCGTAGCAGAGCTGGAACGGGTAAAAAAGGCTGGAAAAATCAAAGATTGGGGCGTTTCCAACTTTGATATTGATGATATGGAAGAATTGTGGCTGGTTCCAGGCGGCAGAAACTGCCTGGTAAACCAGGTGCTTTATCATACCGGATCCAGAGGGATTGAATACAGCCTTCTGCCATGGATGAGAAAGCATGATGTGGCGTTAATGTCCTATTGTCCACTGGCACAGGCGGGGACTTTGAAAAGGGGAATCTTAAATAACCCGGTTTTAAAAGAAATCGCCCAAAAGCATAATGCCACCGTAGAGCAGATCATGCTGGCCTGGAATATTCGGGATGGACACACCATTGCAATTCCAAGGAGCGGCAAGGCAGAACATACATTTCTCAATGCCGGGGCAGATAAAATACAGCTGACAGAAGAAGATTACAAAGCCATAGATCAGGCTTATCCGCCGCCAACTAAAAAAGAATATCTGGATATACAATAAAAAATACCTCCTGATTCAGATGATAGGAACATCACCTGGTCAGGAGGTATTTTATAGGTCAAACGCTACTGTAATCCATTTTCCGGTACATTTGCATCGGTAGGATCATAGGTCTGTGTATCCGGGATCATGACTTTGATGCATGGGCGGTCAAATGGTCCTGGGATCGGGGACTCATATACAGTGATAGAAGTTCCCAGTGCGCAGTGCTCGTAGATCCAGCGGGAATCTGCGGTAGTCAGACGGATGCATCCGTGGGATTTGGTAGCACCTAAGTAGTTGTAGGTAAATGCCTTTAAGGTATACGGATCTGGTTTCTCATAAATAACAGAGTGGAGAAGAATCGGGATACCTGCATCCAGACGTGTCAGGTACTGGCAGTACTCATCTGTATTCATCAGTCTCCAGCGGTATTTCTCAGGAGTTTTGTGTTCGCCTAATGGGGTGTCATCGCCAGTAGAACACAGGAAGGACTTGTACGGGATAATGTATCCGTTGTCACCATCCGGGATATAAATGGTCAGGCAGTTCATCTGTTTGTTGATCTTGATCTTAAACTGTCCCTGGTAATTTAAGTAAGGTTCCAGATCTGTTACCAGTTTGCCATCACCTTCAAAATAGTACTTGTATCCGTCTATGTACTGCCATCCGGTTACAATGGCATTGTCTACCACATAATAGCGGTCTCTGTCGTTCCATACCCATCCGGTAAAGTTGTCACCGGTACCATTGCTGAATACAGGTGTACCGTTTTCAAAGTGGATGCCGTCAGGAGCAGCAGATACTAATGGATTGTCCATCTTATAGGCAGCGCCTTCAACGCCTTTGCCCCACATGGAGAAGCGCATACCGGTAATAATGCGGCCGCTGGCCATAGCACCGTTGGTGCCGCCGTTTTTAGACCAGTCACATTCTGTACTGTCAGACAGGTTGGAACGGTAATAAACATCAAAACGGTCACCGAAAATACCATTTAAACGAACCTGTACTGCTTCAACTGGATTGCCGGCAGCCCAGTCTGTATGTCCGCCATTCATAGCCCAGTTGCTCCATCCACGTGCGCTGCTGTAAGTACGGTAAAGCACATCGCCTGGAAGATTGTTTGCATAGATACACATACTTAAAAATCCGCCATCCCCTACAGAAAGAACGGAATCATCGCGGACCGGATCACTCCATACCTGGTCAGAAGCCCGAAGAAGCTGCACCTGTAAGAAAGCCTGGTTTACAGGAACCTGAGCAGAAGTATCAGTTGTGGTATTTTCTGCTGCTGTGGTGTTGTCAGTTGTATCGGTTGTCTGAGAAGCTTCAGACTGTGTGTTGTCTGCAGTCTGGGAAGAATCTTCTACAAGAATGTTCTGGGAAGCGCTGTTGTCCTGGGACTGGGAAGAATTTCCGTCGCCAGGCGCCTGTAAAGATACTTCCGCAGTTTTTCCGGAACCTGGGCCGTTGTTTGAGTCGTCCTTGAATGCAAAAGCAGTGGTAGCTGATCCTGCGATGAGAGCAGTAGCCAAAGCTGCCATTGCCAGATGTTTAAAAGTCTTTCGCATAATAAAACCTCCTACAGTTTGTTACGGGTTATTTTTTACAAGAAAATGCCCCCATAACCATACTGCTACTAATTTATCATAATTAGGGGAAAAATGCCATATAGGATTTACATTTTAGGGCCTGTATTGTAAAATCGTAAATAAAATGACCACAGAATGTAAGAAATAGTGAGAATGGAAAAAATTATGGAAGAAGCTATAAAAGCAAAAGAACAGGCAGTACACGTTATATATGCTTCCAATGATGGTTATGCAGGACATCTGGCGGCATCACTATGTTCCTTGCTGGACAATAATCGTTATATAAAAAATCTGGATGTTTATGTGCTTTCGGCCCAGATGTGTGAAGCGTTTCAAAAAAGACTGAAGGATCTGGCAGCAGGCTTTGGCCGTCAGTTGTATACAGTGGAACTAGGAGATCTGAAAAAAAGATTTCCTTATAAAATAGATACCAGAGGTTTTGATATCAGTGCCATGGGGCGGCTTTTTGCACCAGAGGTATTACCGCAGACAGTGACAAGGGCTTTGTATCTGGACTGTGACACCATTGTCTGCAGTTCCATTGAAAAAATGTATGAAACGCCTTTGGGGGATTGCCTGGCAGGTATGGTCATGGAACCTACTGTTTATAAAGAGATGAAAGAGTCTATCCATATGGAAAAAGATGATGCCTATTTTAACTCTGGTGTGATCTTAATGGATCTGGCAGGCTGGCGCAGAGAAAATGTGCTGGGAAAACTGCTGGATTTTTATGGAGATCATGCAGGCAGTCTGTTTGCATGTGACCAGGATACCATTAACGGAGCGTTAAAAGGTCGGATTTTACCTCTTTCTCCACGGTATAACTTCTTTACGAATTACCGGTATTTCCGTTATAATACATTAGTACAGCTGTGCGATGCTTACCGGGTGGTAGGTCAAAAGGAGTTTGCTGCAGCGAAGAAAAAGCCGGTCATCATCCATTTTCTGGGGGATGAACGGCCCTGGATCGGCGGAAACCACAATCATTACGGAAAATGGTACCGGAAATATCTGGATATGACACCATGGAAAGACATGCCGATGCAGAAAGGAAAATTCTGGTATATGCAGCTTTGGTGGTGCTTTAACCAGATGACAAGACTCTGCCCGGCCCTTCGCCTTGCTATCAGCAGACGCCTGGGTATGAAGGTTATTGACAACCGCAAGAAGAGCCAGGGAAAATGATAGATGGAAAAATAAAACAGTGAGAGAAAGGAACTATGGACGCAGACACGAATATATGTGCCGTAATATTAAATTATAATGATGCACAGACAACCAAAAAACTGGCAGAAAGCTGGAAGGACAGCAGAGCCATTCATAATATTATTATCGTAGATAATTGTTCTACCGATGATTCCTGGGAAGAACTGGGAGAATTTAAAGAAAGGTTCATGTCAGAAAAGGTGCAGCTGCATCTTTTCAGAACTGCAGAAAACGGCGGTTATGGAAGCGGAAATCAGGCGGGGATCGATTATGCAGTGGAATATCTGGAGCCTGATTATATTATGATCGCAAATCCAGATGTGCAGGTAAGCGATACCTGTATCCTGCGGGTGGAAGATGCTCTTGAAAAACAGGAAGACGGGGCAGTTGCTTCTGCCATGGTGGTAGATACAAAGGGACAGCCTTCCTTTAGTTACTGGGATCTGCAGTCAGTCTGGCTGGATCTTCTGGATACAGGTCTGGTGACCAGACGGTTGTTTGGCGCATTTTTAAAGACGCCTCTTGATAAGCTGCCAGTGGCAGCAGATGGAGTCAGCCGCATGGTAGGAGCTCTTCCAGGCTCCTTTTTCATGGTGAAAACAGGCTGCTTCACGCCGGGAGACTTAAAAGAACTGTTTGATAAACATGTATTTCTCTATTATGAAGAGAAAATATTAGGACAGAAATTAAAGAAAATGGGATTAAAAGAGCTTTTAGTGACAGATGCTTACTATGTCCATGCGCATTCTGTAAGTATTGATAAAAGCTATAAGAAGATAAGTGAGAAACAAGAGCTTCTTCATAAGAGCAAGTTATATTATTATGAACATTATCTGGAACTGGGAGAAATGAAAATGACTGCAGCAAGAGCATTTCTGGCTCTGGTTCTTGCAGAAGTAAAATTTCTCACAGGCGTATTGAAGATGCGCTGGTAATACCGGATCATGGATATAGGAGCAGAAAAGACGGACAGAATGTCAGAAGATAATCAGAGGAACAGAGACAATGGATAAGGTACTTTTAGTTATACCGGCCTATAATGAGGGAAAAAATATTGAGAGAGTAGTAGACCACATCTGCCGGGACTTCCCGGAACTGGATTATGTGGTGGTCAATGACGGCTCTAAAGATGACACGGCTGCCATTTGCCGCAGGCGGGGTTATAATTTTATTGACCTGCCGGTAAATTTAGGACTGGCGGGATGCTTTCAGACCGGTATGAAATACGCATGGCAGAAAGGATATAACTATGCGGTACAGTTTGACGGCGACGGACAGCACCGCCCGGAATATATTAAGGCCATGAAAGAAAAAATGGATGAAGGCTATGACATTGTCATTGGTTCCCGCTTTGTAACAGAAAAGAAAAGCTGGTCCATGCGAATGCTTGGAAGCCGTCTGATCGGAACGGCTATCTGGATGACTACCGGTGCAAAGATCAAGGATCCTACTTCCGGAATGCGTCTGTTCAGCCGGAAGATGATCGGGGAATTTGCCTGGAACTTAAATTACGGGCCAGAACCGGATACAGTGTCATTTTTGATCCGTCAGGGCGCAAAGATCGCGGAAGTGCAGGTTACTATTGATGACCGGACAGCAGGGGAAAGTTATTTGAAGCCATTGACAGCAGCAAGTTATATGGTTCGTATGCTGCTCTCTATCCTGGTCATTCAAAATTTCAGAAAGCGTTAAACAAGTATTATGAAAAATCTTACCAGACAGTTATTATATAAGGGAGATAATGTTGCAAGAGCCAATGTGATGTGGAATATTGCAGGCAGCTTTGTGTATGCCTTTGCAAGTATGGTTCTTTCTTTTCTGGTCATCCGCATGGCGGGAGAAGAAAAGGGAGGTATTTTCTCTTTTGGCTATTCTACACTGGGACAGCAGCTGTTTTTAGTGGCTTATTTTGGAATAAGGCCATTTCAGATCACAGACGGAAAGGGAGAATATTCCTTCAGAGAATACAGGGAACACAGAAATATAACCTGTATGATTGCATTGGTGGCAGGAGCTTTGTTTCTCACAGCAAAAACCATTGCTTTCCGCAAAGGGATCGGTGACTATACAGCAGGAAAATGTATGATCCTGCTTCTTCTTGTGATCTATAAGGTCATTGACGGATATGCGGATGTGTATGAGTCTGAATTTCAGCGTCAGGGATGCCTGTACCTTACAGGTAAATCTAATTTTTTCAGAACGATTTTTTCTGTCGCAGTATTTACAGTGACTCTGGGGGCATTTGGACATCTGCTGTTTGCCTGTCTTATGGCTGTGGCAGCCCAGGCTATGGGCGTGTTTTTATTTAATCTGGATGTGATCCATGCACTGGATCATGTGGATTGGACTTTTACCAAAGGAAAAGTGACGAAACTCTTTAAAAATACGGGGTTTTTGTTTATTTCCGTGTTCCTGGATTTTTACATTTTTTCGTCTGCAAAATATGCCATTGATGCACGGATGAACAATGCGGCATCAGGATATTTTAACTTGATTTTTATGCCTACCTCTGTTATTTATATGGTAGCTAATTTTGTGATACGTCCCTATCTGACTACGCTTACAGATCTTTGGACAGAAGAAAAGATCGCAGAGTTTAAGAAGACGCTGGTGCGTATCGCAGCGGTGATCCTGGGGCTTACAGTACTTGCAATGGCAGGTACTCTTGTTTTAGGAAAATGGGCACTTTCTGTTATGGAGCTTCTTATGGGAGGCGAGAAAGGAACATTGACCGTTTATTTTTGGGCATTTGCAGGAATCGTTTTAGGCGGCGGTTTTTATGCCCTGGCAAATCTGATGTATTACGCACTGGTTATTATGCGCAGACAGAAAACAGTGTTTTTTGTATATGCGGCGGCAGCTGTGGCAGCTTTTTTCCTGTCAGGAGTTCTTGTTGGGGCTTTTGGCATTAACGGGGCAGCGCTTTGCTATCTGCTGCTGATGGCAGGACTGACGGCAGGTTTTGGCCTTTGTACCATAAGATCCTGCAGGAGTGAGGAAAAGGAGATAAGGCAATGACAGAGGAAAGCTGGAGTGAGAAAACTCCCAAAAAACCGCGGGTAGACGTGGTGATTCCTACCTATAAACCGGGCAAGAAATTTTCCAGGCTTTTAAAGATGCTGGAGAAACAGACCTATCCCATAGGGAAGATCATTGTAATGAATACAGAAAAGGCATTCTGGAATGAAAAGGGCTTTGAAGGGATAAAAAATCTTCAGGTCCACCACCTGACGAAGGCGGAATTTGACCATGGTGCTACCAGAAACAGAGGAATGCGGTTTTCAAGGGCAGATATCGTGGTGTTTATGACCGATGATGCTGTTCCGGCAGATGAATTTTTAATTGAAAAGCTGACAGATGCGTTTAAGCAGAGAGGTCCGGAGGGCGAGGCGGTTATTATGGCTTATGCCAGACAGCTTCCTGATAAAGACTGTCCGCTGGCAGAACGGTATACACGTTCCTTTAATTATCCGGAGGAAAGCTGCATAAAAACAAAGGCAGATTTAAAACGTCTGGGTATTAAAACCTTCTTTGCTTCCAATGTGTGCTGCGCCTATGACCGGGAGAAATTCTGGTTTCAGGGGGGATTTATTAAAAATGCCATTTTCAATGAAGATATGATCTTTGCCGGAAAGGCAGTGATGGAAGATGATTATGCCATTGCTTATGTGGCTGATGCTAAGGTGATCCATTCCCACAATTATAACTGTACCCAGCAGTTTAAGCGCAATTTTGACCTGGCTGTTTCTCAGGCAGACCACCCGGAGGTATTTGGCGGTATTCATTCCGAAAGTGAAGGCATCCGTCTGGTAAAGCAGACAGCCCATTATCTTTCAGAAAAGCACAAACCATGGCTGATCCCCGGAATGTTTGTAAAAAGCGGTTTTAAATATATGGGATACCGCATGGGAAAAGCATACCGCATGCTTCCTATGTGGCTGATCATGAAATGCACCATGAACCGGGAATACTGGTTGGAGAAAAAAGAAGGCGGTGACAGAAGATGATGACAATAATGCTTCGTGTGGTACTGATCATAGTTTCTGTTATCACAATGACATTTATGATGCGAAAAATACGTCAGGCGAAAGTGCAGATCGAAGCTGCCATGTTCTGGGTGATCATGTCGTTGATCCTTGTGGTGTTTGCAGTGGTTCCGGGAGCAGCGGATCTTTGCGCAAGACTTTTAGGTATTTATTCCACACCGAACTTTCTGTTCCTGTTTATGATCTTTTTATTGATCGTAAAAGCATTTGGAATGACGATCCAGTTGTCACAGCTTGAAAGCAAGCAGAGAGAGCTGATCCAGAAGATGGCTCTGGAGCAGAAATTTCTGGAAGAGAAGGAAGCAGCCCTGGAGAAACGTGAGGCTGCACTGGAAACCTGTGGGAAAGGTGAATAAAAGATGAAAAAGAAATTATCGATCTGGCTTTTATGGCCTTTCGCTGTGTTTCTTCTGGGAGTATGGCATTTTCTGGATGTACGTGCATCTGTAACGGAAACAGGTCACCAATGGCTGTATGGCTGGTATGGGGGCCTGTTTTTCCTGAGTATGGTGGTGCTGGTTGGTATTGGTATACTCATATTTGGAAAAAACTGGGAATTTCTTGACGGCGTTTTCAGTGGATCAAAACTTCCAGGCCTGTACTTTGGAATAATCATGTGTCTTGGCATTTTGTATATGCTTGTCCTGGCCCCGCTGTCAGCACCAGATGAAGTAAGCCACTATATCAGTGCCTATGAGCTTTCCAACCGTTTTTTAGGGCTGCCGGGAGCAGATGAAGACGGTTATATCTATATCCGGGAAGAAGATGACTGGATTGAGGATGTGAATCAGGAGTTTCGTGACTGGAGAGAAGAGCAGAAAGATGCCGTGGAAAATACGGCAGATGATGCGAAAGAGGATCAAAAAGGAACACCGGTTATTCTGGGGCAGACTTTGAAAGAAGAGACCTATAAGGCGATCCATGATGGCGGTACTGTAAAAAAAGAAACTGTGCATGATGAAAGCAGCGAAAAGATGTCAGGGCTGCGTGTTTCCCGCCAGCCGTCGGTGCGGACGACGCCGCTTGCCTATGTGCCTCAGGCACTGGGTTTTACTCTGGCAAGAGTATTGGGCCTTAACAGTATTGCCCTTTTATATCTGGGGCGTTTTTTCAACCTTTTGCTGTTTGCTGCAGTTGGAACTTTGACTATAAAACGTCTGTCTTTTGGGAAAAATGCATTTTTCGGCGTGTCCATTTTGCCTATGAGCCTTCATCTGGCAGCTTCGCTGTCTTATGATGTTGTGATACTGGCAGGTTCTGGCCTTTTTGCCGCTGTCTGCCTGGATCTTGCCTATAAGGCAGAAAAGGTCTCTGTAAAAGATGTAGTTCTTCTTGCCTGTATCATGGCAGTAATGGGCCCCTGCAAAATGGTATATGGTGCCATTGCAGGCTTCTGTCTGCTGATACCAGTTAAAAAGTTTGGAAATTGGAAAAAATGGACGATTTCTGCTGTGGCTGTTTTGGGAAGCTTTTTAGCGGCTATGGCTGTGGTAAATTTAAGGACGGTTGCCATGTATACACAGGAAAGTGACAGCTATGTTGCCTGGGCAGAAGAAGCGGGATATTCTTTTGCAGAGCTGATCCATCAGCCGGTACATGTATTGCAGCTGTTTTATAATACAGTGGCATGGCAGGGAGAAAGCCTGTATTCAGGGATGTTAGGAGAAGCCCTTGGCAATCGGGATGCAGTGTTAAACACACCCTATTTAGTTATTTTACTGCTTACTGTCTGTCTGATATTATTAGCGCTTAAAAAGCCGGGAGAAGAGATCATTATAAAGATAAAGGCGCGATTATGGATCTGGTTTATCTGCCTGGTGATCTTCGGGGCACTGATGTTTTCCATGCTCCTTGCATGGACACCTAAAAGTTCTAACATGGTTCAGGGAGTCCAGGGAAGATATATGCTTCCGTTACTGCCCATTTTCCTGCTTACTCTTAAAAATCAGAAAGCGGTCAGAACAGATACAGATGACAGGCTGATCCTGTATACTATGATAGCAGCGGATATGTACGTGATCCTTCGGATCTTTGCGGTGGTCTGCCTGCGGTTGTAAAACGGTTGCCTGAGGCGGCAGTGGTCTGCAAGGTACTGTTTTCTTTGAAATCAAGCCTGTGTACAGCGGTGTTTATGGGGATAAACAGTTGCAGACTTGTTGATAACGTGGTAAAATTTCCAGATGAATGTGGAAAATATATGACCGATAAGTTATGATCGATAAACAAAGAACCAGGGTCAGAAGAAAAAATAAAGGAGAATCATTATGGGAAAGATTAAAGTAACTACATGTGACATTGAAGGACTTTATGTAATCGAGCCTACTGTATTTAAGGATGAAAGAGGCTATTTCATGGAAACTTATAATCAGAACGATTTTAAGGAAGCTGGTCTGAACATGACTTTTGTTCAGGATAACCAGTCCATGTCTGTAAAGGGCGTTTTACGAGGACTTCATTTCCAGAAGCAGTATCCTCAGGGCAAACTGGTACGTGCAGTGCGCGGAACCGTATTTGATGTGGCAGTAGACCTTCGTGCTGATTCCAAAACTTATGGAAAGTGGTTTGGTGTAACTTTATCTGCTGAAAACAAGAAGCAGTTCTATATTCCAGAAGGTTTTGCACATGGCTTTTTAGTATTATCTGATGAAGCTGAGTTTGCTTACAAGTGTACAGATTTCTATCATCCAGGTGATGAAGGCGGTCTGTTATGGAGTGATCCGGAGATTGGTGTAGACTGGCCGATCGAGGAAGGCATGGAGCTGATCATTTCTGACAAGGACAAGAAGTGGAGCGGTTTAAAGGATACTTTTAAGTTCTAAGACTGTTTTGCCAAGAATGAGAGTATAAGGAAACGAATTTATGAATTATGCATTGTCTCTTTTAAAAGAGATCATTAAAAAAAGAAAACTGGTATGGGATCTGGGAAAAGCAGATTTCAGGAAGCGCTTTGTAGGTTCCTACTTCGGCATTGTGTGGATGTTTATCCAGCCGGTTGTTACCATTGTGATCTATGCGGTCATCTTTGGTATCGGTTTTAAATCCCCGCCTCCGGTTCCAGGTGTCAGCTATGTAATCTGGCTGGTGCCGGGTATTGTGCCCTGGTTTTTCTTCGGAGAAGCTTTAAACGGAATCACAGGCTGCCTGCAGGAATACAGTTATCTGGTGAAAAAGGTGGTTTTTAAAGTAGAGATACTGCCTATGATCAAGCTGATCTCCTGTCTGCTGGTGCATGGCTTTTTTGTTCTTATTATGATGATCATGTATCTGGTGGCAGGAAGGATGCCGATACTTTCCTGGATTCAGGTGATCTATTATAGCTTTGCAGCGTCTATGCTGGTGCTGGGACTGGGATATTTTACTGCCTCTGTTAATGTATTTTTTAAAGATATGTCCCAGATCGTAGGAATCTGTCTTCAGTTTGGTATCTGGATGGCGCCGATCATGTATCATGAGTCTATGTTTACCAACCGTTTGCCGTGGATCGAACCATTATTTAAGATCAATCCCTTTTATTACATCGTAACTGGTTACAAAGACAGCATGATCACAGGAAACTGGTTCTGGGAAAGACCGAAGCTGACATTGTACTACTGGATCTTCACCCTTGTAGTATTTGCGGTGGGACTTAAGATGTTTAAGAAGCTGCGGCCTCATTTTTCAGATGTGCTGTAAAGAAGAAAGAATTGCCTGAAACAGCAGGCAGATCAATGATCTGTAAAGAAAATCATAAAGTAGATCAGGAAAAATACCCTCAGTGCAAAGATATATTTGTACCGGGGGTATTTTTGACTGAATCAGGGAAATCTGCTATGGGAAGTGAAGGAAGCGATAGAAGGCTGCACTAGAAAATTTGCAGATGAGAGGGGTGATAAGATGGTAAGCAGGATAGAAGTTGGATGGCGTCAGGGAGAAAAGGAAGGGACGATTCCGGTAGATGTAGTATATTCCAAACGACGTACGATCGGGCTGGAGGTACAGGCAGATGGAAAAGTGCTGATCCGGGTACCAAAAGGAATCACTAAAAAGGCACTTATAGATTTTGTAAATGAACGTCAGGAGTGGATCGTAGAGAAATGGTTTCTTGTAGAAACACGCAGACAAAGAAAAGCTGCCAGACCCAAAGCGGATTATGAAGAAAATCCGGAGGTAGAAGCTTTCTACCGCCGTGCTGCCAGAAAAAAGATTGTTGAGCGAACCGCCTGGTATGCAAAGATTATGGGAGTCACCTATGGAAGAATCAGCATCCGTGCTGCAAAAACCCGCTGGGGCAGCTGCAGCGGAGAAGGAAATCTGAACTTCCACTGGAAGCTGATCCTGATGCCGCCGGAAATACTGGATTATGTGGTAGTCCATGAACTGGCACACAGAAAGCAGATGAATCATTCCGCTCTTTTCTGGGCAGAGGTAGGAAAGGTGTTGCCGGATTATAAGGCAAGGAGAGCCTGGTTGAAGGAAAATGGATCAAATTATTAAAAATAGCCTGATAGGATCATGTTGAAATCTGGTCAGGCTTATTTTTTATAATTGCGATTTTGTTCAGAAGGGTCCGAAAGACTTCCAAAGGGTCCGAAAGCCACCGGCGCGCATTACAGATGCGCATTTGGGAGAAAATCCTTTGTTCGTGGGCTTGCGCCGCCTAGTGTCAGAACTGCGAACCCAACTCACACGCTTCGCGTGTTCGGGCACGGT
>UQTA01000033.1 GCA_900543885.1 uncultured Clostridium sp. | reverse complement strand
GCACTGGTTACTTCTCGACGTTTCCGACTGCTTTGACGTTAGCACAAACGAATACTCTGGATTTTGAGTATATTTGAACCTATTTGTTCACATTTAATTGTATTTTTAGTTACTTATCTTTCCTCCTTACCACATTCTTCCCCAGGGGAAGCCGCCTCCTGCTCCCGGAAATCCCCAGGGATCTGTCTGTTCCTGACGGCCGGGAGTTCTTTTTCTGTCGCCTCTGGGGGCATTGTCTCCGCTGCCATTTGCATTGCCATTTGAGCCGTCATTATCAGCTTCCGTTCCACTATCAAGGCTGTTTTCACTGCCATCTCCCACAGACCCCGGCAGCCCCGCTAAGGTCACCTGAATCTGCAGTTCCTTATACTTTCCTTCTTCCTGGCGCTGTACCAGAAGCTCTATGGTCTCCCCTGCTTCATAACCTTTTAAGAACTTCTGAAGATCCTGCATGCTTTTCACAGTCATTCCATCTAATTTTGTAATAATATCCTTCTCACGGAGTTCCGATCCTGCAGCAGCCCCATCTTCCAGTATCTTGTATACATAAACGCCCTTTGGCATATCAAAGGTAGTGGCTGCATCTTCGTCTACTGTCGTTCCCTGAATTCCCAGATAGCCCCGTTTTTCTTCTGACACATCTGAACGGGTCTTCCGGTTCATCAGCTCATCTAAAATATCCTGAACACCGGAAACAGGAATGGCATAACCGATCCCCTCTACCTCTGTAGAAGAGTATTTTGCCGCATTGATACCAATTACCTCGCCCTTCATATTCAGTAGGGCACCGCCGCTGTTTCCTGGATTGATCGCAGCATCCGTCTGAAGCAGCACTCTTGTATTTCCATCAGAAGTCTGTACTTCCCGGTTCAGTGCACTTACATAACCTACTGTTACAGACTGGCCATAACCTAAAGCATTTCCAATAGCGATCACGCCCTGTCCCACTTTCAGTGCATCCGAATCTCCCAGCTTCGCAGCTGTGATCTTATCCCTTGTCTCCTGAGGGATCTGCTCCAAAGGAATGGAGATCACTGCCAGGTCTGTATCTGCGTCTGTTCCCTTTACTGCCGCATCTACAGCTGTATCATCTACAAATGTGATCTTTAATGATACCGTATCCTGTACCACATGATTATTGGTCACGATCAGCAATTCTGTATCATTTTGCCCGATAATAATACCGGAACCACTGCTTGGCACCTCATAGGACTGACTTCCTCCACCAAAAAACCAGCCATATCCATAATCCGGCATCTGATAGACTGCAGTGCTGGCAACTGCCACAACGGAAGGCATCGTTTCCTCTACGATCAGAGAAACCTCACTGACAGGCGCCTGCATCACCCCGGCTTTCGGAAATGTTTCCGGTATCTTTCCTCCTGAAAATGGCTCAGGAGAAGGCGTTTTTTCTTCTAAAACCGCTTTATCACTATCAGATGAAACAATGGCAAAAAACTGGGAAAACATTCCGGAAGATGCGATCTGGACACCTGTCATCACCGTTCCTGCCACAGTTCCAAAAAGAACTGCTGAAAGAACGATCCATGCCGTCTTTTTCAGCAAACTGTTTTTCCTCATGTGTGTTCTTTTCTCCTTTTTACTTTCACGGTCCTTATACAAACTAACCGCATCAATTTCAGGTCTTTTGACCTTGGTATCATTTTATACTGAATCTATCATTTCAGCAAGTGCAGAATATGGAAGTGATACAGTTAAAAGGCTGAACTCTGTAGCAATTAAAAAGAGACTCCACAAACCAAATTTTCGCGGAATCTCTTTATTGCCCTGCTTTGATCAGGCTGCCGGTGAGATAACCTCTCCCGGACCACCGGTATTTTCTTCTTTCACACTGTTTCCAGGACTGATAGGGGAAGCAGCGGTAGTCTCCGTATTTCCCGGACCATGGATTTTAGTCGCAGCCTCAGTAGCAGGTGAAGGTGACAATGTACCGCTTGGTACTGTTGGTTTCAATGCCGCACCTGATTCGCCTGGATGAGCTGCACTTGTCGTTTCTCCCGGATGGACTGCCCTTGTAGTCTCACCAGGATGAGCCTGACTGGTCTCACCTGGATGGGCCTGACTGTTTTCGCCCGGATGCAGTCCCTCTGAAGTCTCAAATGGATGCCTTGTCGCTGACGGATCGTAATCTTCCGGCGGATCGATCACATTTCCATCGGCATCTGTCTCATATTCAAAATCAGTCTCACCATCAATAATACTCTCTTTTGTGGAAGAACTGATCTCATTATTCTCATCCGAAGAAGCGGTACTTTCTGAATTGTCCTTCTGTGTACTCTTCTCATCCTGCTTTGCTTCTGTTTCTTTTGGAGTATAGCCGCCGCCGGTGCCAACGTCACCTACCGGCTTTCCTTCCTTATACAGACCTGTATCCGATGCAATCTGGGCACTGATCTTCTTTACCATATCACTGGGTGTATAATTTTCATCTCCAAACAGCAGCTTATGCAGGGAAATTACATTGCTTTCCAGTGTTTGAGGGATAACGCAGTCACCTTTTTTCCCCATAGTCATATCACTTCTTGCCTCAGGGAATCCTGTAGTCTCTCCAATGTGATACCGGGTCAGATTCTTTGCAGCCGGGATCACGTCATTTAAAGTAACACTGCTTAAGATCTGAGGGAAAACAACCTCCATGACATTATTTACAACAGAGAAATTCGCTTTCTTCAATTTGTCAAAACTTAACTGGATGATCTTTCTCTGGCGTTCCGTTCTTGCAAAGTCTGTATCCATTTTTCTAAGACGTGCATAGGCAACTGCCTGAATACCGTCTAAGTGGTTTGGTCCGGCACTCTTTAACTGATAAGAGCCTACGCCTGTGGAATTTACAGTCTCCGTAATATAAGCATTGATGTAATAGAACTCCGCCTTGCTCAGTTCTACATCTACACCGCCTAAAATATTAATAGCATCTGCCACGGCCTTCCAGTTAAAGGTAGCATAGTCATCAATCTCCAGATCCAGATTTCGGTTTAAAGCTTCCACTGCCTGTTTTGGGCCGCCTCTGAAATAGGCCTGGTTGATCTTATTATAACTGTTCTTATCATCTACATTCAGATACGTATCACGGAAAAGGCTGACTAACTTGATCTCTCCAGTCTCCTGATTGATATTGCAGATAATGATAACATCAGACATATTGCCTTTTCCAACAGAACTGTCACGGCTGTCCACACCGAACAGAGCCACTGTCCAGTAGCCTTTCATGGCCTGCTCTTTTTCCACAGAAATATAAGGGTTGGTCATATCTGCCTTGTTAAACTCTGTATCTGTCTGCATCAGAGACATCATACGCTTTCCATACCAGCCTGCGCCGATCAGTGCCAGCGCAATGATCTCTGCCACAATAAAGATAATAATCGCCCTTAAGCGGCTGTTTCCTGCTGTTCGGGCTGTGCGGCTTCCTCTTCTCGTACCGGTGCTTCCTGTTCTGGCTGTATGGACGGATGAAGCAGGCTTCCTTCCTTCTCTTCTGCGGCTGTGTCCTCTCTTCAGTTCGTCATCCGTTTCAAATTCGTTGTCAAAATCGTGATTCATGTACATTTCCTCATTGTAGTGGTAAGGGTTTTTGTTCGATCGCTGTTTCAGCGATCATTCTTTAGTAGGCATTTTTATTGATAAAACCTTTGAATATAGTCAGGAACATGATCTTAAAATCAAATCCCAGACTCCAGTTCTCAATATAATACAGATCGTGTTCGATCCTCTTTGTAATAGACGTATCTCCTCTGTAGCCATTGACCTGTGCCCAGCCGGTAAGTCCCGGCCGTACCTGATGTTTGATCATATAGCGTGGGATCTCTTCCTTAAATTTTTCTACAAAAAGAGGCCGTTCCGGTCTTGGTCCTACCAGGCTCATGTCCCCGATCAGGATATTGAAAAACTGAGGCATCTCATCAATGCTTGTCTTTCTTATAAAACGCCCAACCGACGTAACCCGCGGATCATGTGGGGTGGTCCACTGTTTTTTCTCCTTATTGGGATCCTGTACTTCCATAGAACGGAATTTAAACATCTTAAAGGGACGGTTGTGCAGTCCAATACGCTCCTGGCTGAAAATAATCGGTCCTGGAGAAGTAAGCTTGATCAGCGCTGCTGTGATCAGCATAATCGGCGAAAACAGGATAATGCCGAACAACGCCCCGAAAATGTCCACACAGCGCTTGATGGTAGCATTAAACACATTGGTCAAAGGCACATGCCGGATATTGATCACAGGAAGTCCCTGCAGATCTTCCATATAGGGGATCGTAGGGATAATGTTATTGTAATCCGGAATAAATTTCGTATGCACGCCGGATTTCTCACAGGCTGCCACGATCTGTTCCAGATTGGCATATTCGCCGATACTTAACGTAATAACGATCTCATCTAATGTATTGGCCGCAAGAAATGTTTCCAGATGAGAGATCGGGCCTAAAACCGGGATCTTCTTGTAAACATAATCTGCATTTTTATGGTCATCCAGGATTCCCTGGATGTGGTATCCCCATTCAGGATTAAAGGATACACGATCAATAAAACCTTCTGCTGCACGGCTGTAACCGATCAAAAGCACATGCTTCTGGTTATAGCCATTGGTACGCAGGGAGCGTAAAAATAAGCGGATCGCCATTCTCTCTCCTGCCAGAAGAAGAATATTCAAAATAAAGAACACCAGGAGCATTCTGGTTGAGAAATACCCCAGATGTACGATAAAGCTTCGTCCGCCGAATAAGATCAGCGTAAAAAGCATCAGGCCGATCACATTTGCCTTGCAGATATTGGCAAATTCGACCCGTCTTCTCTGGATGCGTTTAGGTACATACAGATGAAAGCAGCCGTTTAAGATCAGATAAACGGGAATAATAAATATAAGAGCCAGGAAATAAGGTCCCGGCTCAAGAGTCGCTCCCCTTAAAGGCACAACCTTGCCACTGACGATAATAAACCACGCCAGCACATAAGCTGCTGCTGTCATCACTGCATCCAGAAGCACCTGAACATGGTTCAGGCTTTTCTGGTTATCTTTAATCATTGTATATCACCTTTTTTGGATAGCATTTGCATTCATTTCCCTATAGCGGAAAAATGGACACATAATCTTCAAAACATTATACATGATGAAACCGCATTATTCTAGAACTTTTCTCTTAAAATATACTAAAATTTCACAGTTTTGCCGCCTGTCTTGCCAGAAATTCCCGTATATAAAGCACGGTCCCGGTGCATAATCCCCATTCAATGGAAATATAATTTTTCAGATGCTTCTTATCATATTTCACTTTTTTACACAATCTGGCAGTCTTAAAACCTTCTTTTAAGCCGTCAATATAATCTTTTCCAAAGCCGATCTTCTTAAAAAATCCATATTTTACCAGGATCCCCAGTCCCAGGGAAACACAGTTTAAAACCAGCTGGGGAAGAGGCATATTTTTATAATTCAGATAAATATTGTTCCTTGCAGCCAGACGCACCTTAAAAGGATTATATCTGGAACCGCTGGTACCGCTGCCTACATGGTAGACGATCGCCGTCGGACAGTAAATATTATCATATCCATAAATACGTGCCCGGTATCCCACATCAATATCTTCCAGATAGGCAAAATGCATCTCATCAAAATAGCCGATGGTCTCAAATACCTCCCTGCGGTAGATGGCAGCCCCAGCACAGGCGGAAAATACCCGGCAGACGTGGTTATAACCGGAAGACGGCCGTCCCACGCCTCTCTGAAATGCCCAGCCCATCAGGGTATACATGTCCCCTGCATCATCCATTTTGCTGTGATCATACAGCTGGATCATCTTGCTGCTGACAGAAAAGATCTTCGGTGAACGTTCGATTGCCTTGATCATCTCGCCAATATAATGGCAGTCCGGCTCTGTATCATTATTTAACAGGATCACATAAGGGGTTTTTGACGCCTTGATCCCCACATTCACAGCTCCGGAAAAACCGGTATTGGTATCCAGGAAAATACTTGGAACCTTATGTCCCTTCAGCCATTCTACACTTCCGTCTGTAGAACCATTGTCCACCACCAGGATCTCAAAATCCCGGCAGATCTGCATATTCAGCGCCTTAAAACAAGGCTCCATAAACTTAAGGCCATTATAATTAGGAATAACCACCGTCACTTTGGCCGCATTACTCATCGCTTTTTTTCTCCTCAGGTGCAAACTTGTCATAAACTGACAGGTCATATGGCTCTCCGATCTTTTCTTTTAACAGATCACGAAGAGCAAAATTGGACTTTCTAAGAGTCAGGTTTGGATTGTAGTATGGATCCCCGTTTTTAATGATGTCCGGCCACTTTTTAATAAAAATGGCTACCTCTTTATTAAATCTAGCCACTTTCTCCGGTGTGTCCTCCAGTCCTCTTGACTTGGACTCATAGTGGTAAAGGGTGGCATAAGGGGCATATACTACCAGTTTTCCCAGTGCACGCACTTTCATGCAGTAATCAATATCATTAAAAGCAACTGCCAGTTCCGTACTTAAACCACCTACAGCATCAAACACAGACTTTTTCGTCATTAAGCAGGCTGCTGTTACAGCACTGTAATCCTGGGCACACATGGCACGATGGAAATAGCTGTTTTCTGCCTTGTGCAGACCGATGAAGGTATGACCTGCAATGCCCCCAAAGCCAATGACAACACCAGCATGCTGGATGGTATCATCTGCATACAGAAGTCGCGCTCCGGTAATTCCCACATCCTCTCGCTGACAGAAGCCTAACATTTCCCGGATACTGTCCGGTTCCAAAAGCTCTGTATCGTTATTAAGAAGCAGCAGATATTCACCTTTTGCAAAAGATGCGCCGAAATTATTAATGGCAGAATAATTAAATCCTTCCTTCCAGGTAACCACATGGAACGCCGGATGTTTTTCTTCCATTTTCCTGTAGTACTCAAAAGTCTCTGGCTCTGTACTGTTATTTTCCACAATAATAAATTCCAGATTCCGGTAGGTGGACTTCTCTAAAATAGAACGGACACACACATCCAGATCTTTGCTGTGATCCTTATTCGGAATGATAACAGAGACCAAAGGTTCACCCTTGATCTTAAAGGTGGTATGATAAATGCCGTAATCTACGCCTTTTTCCACCTTTTCTGCTGCAATGCCCATTCGCTCATAATGAGCCATAATCGCTCTGGAACCGGCCTCAAAAGCGTACATCTTGCTTTCCGGATTGCTGGCTGTAGAATCCTGATGACACCGCCAGTGATACAGCACCTTTGGAATATGGATGATCTCTTTTGCCTGTTCTGTGCAGCGGAAAATAAAGTCATAATCCTGGGCTCCGTCAAATTCCTGGCGAAAACCTCCCACGCGGTCTAACAGTTCCTTTTTCACCACAAACAGATGGCAGATATAATTGACACTGGTAAGAAGATCCGGGTTAAAATCCGGTTTAAAATGAGGATCAAATAAGGCCTTTCCGTCCATATCCAGCTTATCTTCGTCAGAATACAGCACGTCACAGTCCCTATGCTCATTAATCGCCTTTGCCACTTCATAAAAAGCATGAGGCGGAATGGTATCATCATGGTCTGCCAGGATCACAAAATCACCCTTTGCCATAGAAAGAGCTGCATTGGTATTTCCTGCGATCCCGCGGTTTCCCCCTAAAATCTCATAATGGATACGGGCATCTTTTTCTGCATATTTCTTCAGGACTTTTCCTACATCCTGACCTCTGGGGCTTCCGTCTGCAATACATACTTCCCAGTGGCCATAGGTCTGATCCAGAATGGAATCCAGCATTTCTTTTAAATAGCGCTCCGGTGTTTTGTATACCGGTATTACCACTGAAAATAAAGGTTCACAGGCAAAATGTGTCTCCCTCTGAGCCTTTAAATCTTCTTCTGCAGGCTTAGTCAGATCGTACCACTCACCATAGTCATAATCATTATCCAGTCCCTGGATCTTATGACAGGACTTTTTGATCAGGGCACGAAGGCCATTTTCCTTCCAGAAATCAAGAGCCACATGAACCGTTTCCATATTCATCAGATCCTTGATCTTTTCCATGCGCTTGTGGGCTACGCTGGCTCTTTTTGTGATCAGTTCTTCATTATATTTGATCTTCGCCTGTCTGCCGTCACAGCGGATCAGCAGCCAGTAGCTTTTTCCCCGCTCATAAGGGAACTGGATATCAAAACCAAATTCCTTGTCGATCACTTTCTTAAAATAGATCTGGCTTACATCATCTCTTCTGGTAGAGACCATTTTACACTTCACCGGCTGGTGATGTTCATCCTCTACCCGGAACATAACCTTGCTCTCCGGGGACTTTCCCAGTGCCCATCCGTTTAATGTAATGGAATTTTCACGGATACGGACCACATCTACCTTATACTTCATTTTCCTTACCGTCCTTTGCTTTTACGTCCTCTTTTCCGGTTTCCGCTTTCTGGTCAAAATTCAGTCTCTCTTCTTCAATGACCAGAGGACGTTTCATCACACGCTGGTTGATACTCATAATGTACTCGCCCAGAAAACCAATGAAGAATAACTGGACAGAACCTAAAAATAACATTCCAATGAGCATAGGTGCCATACCTGCAGGGAAACGATTCCACCAGATCAGCTTCATTACCAGATAGATCAGCGCAATGATCATACTTCCTGCTGCACAGATACCGCCGAAGATCGTCGCCAGACGCAGTCCCTCTTTTGTATAAGAGGTAACACTTAACATAGCTGCGTCATACAGACGGTAAAAGTTATTATGAGTCTTTCCTGCACGGCGTTTTGGCTGCTCATAAGGGATTTCCTTGCGTTTGTAGCCTAATTCTGCCACAATTCCCCGAAGGAACGGAGTAGGATCATCTAATTTTCGCAGGATCTCAATAAATTCCCTGTCATAAAGGCCTGAACCTGTAAAATGTTCGATCTGCTCTACTTCCGACATTTTCTTGATGGTCTTGTAATAGCAGGAACGCAGCCAGTACATGATCTTGTTTTCCTTGCTGCTGGTCTTAATACCAATAACGATCTTGTAGCCTTTTTCCCATTCATGGACATATTTGGGGATCATCTCCACTGGATCCTGGAAATCAGCCACCATTTCGATCACACAATCACCGGTCACCTGAAGCATGCCATAGTAAGGGGAGTTAAACTGGCCAAAATTTCTGGCATTAAAAATAGCTTTGATCTTCGGATTCTGCCTGCAAAGCTCCCGGATCACATCACGGGTGCCATCTGTAGAATCATTATCAATAAATACAAGTTCATAGTCGTACTGAGGCAGTTCTTTTTCTAAAATATCTGTAACTGCCTTGCTGATCGGGCCTGCATTTTCCACTTCATTATAGCAGGGGATCAATACACTGATCTTCTTCATAACTTTTTGTTCTCTTTCTCTTTTTTAATGTATCTGAAAGCATTTTATCATGTGCTTTCAGGGTGCATCATAGTCTCAATGCCCTGACGGAAGGTAAATTTCTCCTTCCACCCGCCTGTAAGCAGACTCAGACGTGAAATATCCGGTCTCACAGAAAGGGCCCCTTCTTTTGCCTGAACAAAGGTGCCGTATTCCAGCTCCCCCGCACCACCTGCAATGGAATGGATCTCTTCTACAAAATCCCTTAAAACCCGGGTATCCTTTCCTGCAATATTTACAATAGTGCTTACAAGACCATTCTTCTTATACTGGTCTGGTGCTGACTGGGGAAGATGTGTATACAGTTCATAAACTGCTTCCACTGCATCATCAATATACATAAAATTCCACTGATGTCTGCAGGCGCTTAAGGAAACCTTATTTCCGGCAGGAAGCTCCCGCACCAATGTGGAAATAATAGACCATGGATGATCTCCTGTTCCGTAAACGCTGAAAAACCGCAGGTGCACATAATGAAGTCCCAGTTCTTCACACAAAGGCACTGCTTTCTGGTAAAATTCCCATTTTGCCTTTCCGTACTGATTCACCGGATGACACTCTATATCTTCCTGCATAAAGCCGTCTGTAAGGCCATACTCTACTCTGGAACCGGCATCCATAAACATGGTACAGCCCAGTTCCTTTGCCGTGCGGATGCATTCTAAAGAACCGGCTACATTTTTCGCCTGAACCTGAGGTGAATCAATCTCCTGACGGTTCACACCTCCCCAGGCAAGATGAAAGAAAGCATCCGCCTGGCCGATCTGACCTGCACAGTCCCTTACATGATCCAGATCGCAGAAAACCAGATGAAGATTTTCATCCTTTGGCAGCACATCTAAATGACTGGAACCCGGACGCACCAGAGCAAACACCTGGGCACCTTTCTTTAAAAACAGTTTTGCCAGGTTGCTTCCAATAAAGCCTGTGGCGCCTGTTATGACTATTTTCATTCCATTTCCTCCAAATAGTTACTGTTCATGCGCTGTATGACCAGCAACGGAATTATGTTCCATGTTCCCAAAGCACAGGAACGTTTCAGACCATTTCCAGATGATTGGAGCGCATGGCACGTATCTCTATCTTTTCACCGAAACGTTCTCTGATGATCTTTGCGATCTCATCTGTATAGCCAGGCGCTGTGATCACAATGGCATCCACCGGATGTTCTGTAAAATAGTCCGACGGTACGATGGGAAGATGAGAAGCAGGAGCAAATTTGCCATGTTTAAAAGGCGCAGAATCAATAATATACTGCACATTTTTCCCAAGGCTGGTAGTGGCTGCCAGAGTAAAGCCCTGATGGCTGGCACCCCACATGCAGACTGTCTTGTTCCATGCCTTTAAATACTTCATATAGGTGTCCATTTCAGAGCGCAGGTTTACATAACAATCCAGCAGATTTCCTGTTTCCATCTGAGGACGTTTGCGCACGATCAGAGATAAGGTATCCCTGTTGATCATGGAAGCCTCCAACACTGCAAAACCGCAGCGTTCCATAAGGGAGGTAAGGGTGTCAAAGGTATAATACGCAATGTGGTCACGGATCAGCTCATAATAGCTGCTGTGCTCCATAATATACTCAAAACTTGGCACTGTGATCAGGCCCATGGCATCATCTTCCAGATTATTCCAGATGGCACGCAGCATAGTCACAGGATCCGGCTGATGTTCCAGGAAATTAAAGGATAAAAACACATCGTAAAGTCCCCCTGGGAATACAGTATCCTCTGTCTCCGTAAAGCCCTGAACCACGTCAATGCCCTTGCTCTTTGCCAGTTCCACCAAAGCAGGATCATGCTCCATTCCGTGGACTTCTACTGGAAACTCCTTTAAAACCTGTAAAAATTCACCTTGTCCGCAGCCAACTTCAATAAATCGTTTGCCTTCCAGGTGGTAGGTATTAATGAGGTGTTTATACTGCTTTCTGCGAAGCTCTGCCATCGTAGTAGAATATCCACCGGCACGGATCACATCCCTGTAATAATCCACAGGTTCACAGTCAAACTGCACCAGACCGCAGCCGCTGCACTGGCACAGATCCAAAGTCAGCCCCTTATCAGCACCTACATGGTCTGCATCAGGCATGTGCTGTGCAGATGCCGGCATATTATCTAAGGTAAGAAGCGGAGTCTCCCAAAGAGGGGCACCGCAGGCAATACAACGTTTCATTTCACCTGTTCTCCTTTTATAGTCTCCAAAATTCCTTCTTTAAACGATACCTGCTGATGAAAACCAATAGCATTTTTAAGCTTCGTAAGCTCTGGCATCAGGGAAACACAGCCTTCTGCATTCGGCGGCCGGTACCCGAATTCATAGCTTCCTTTTTCACCGCAGATCTTAAAAAGTTCTTCTATATACTCTTTTAAAGGTCTTGTATCTTCTCCTGCCACATTATACACGCCTGCCGCAGCTTTGCCAAGAAGAAGTTTTACCAGTATTTCTGCCGCTTCCTTCACATACAGGAAGTTCCACTGCTGGGTGCATGGTCCCATTTCCATATGACCGCCGGATAAAAAGGTGCGGATGCAGGTCTCGATCAGAGACCATGGATGATCTCCCGGTCCATACACACTGAAAATACGGGTATGGATATAGTCTATTCCCAGCTCCTTTGCCGCTTTTGAGGCCTGCTGGTACACTAAAACCTTGTCTTTTCCATATTCAGACAAAGGATGGCACTCCTGCTCCTCCTTCATCCAGTGATCACAGATCCCATATTCTGCCTGGGAACCGGAAAACAGGAACCGTCTGCATCCAAGGGCCGCCGCTGTATACAGTGCCTGGATCGCATAGCCAATATTCTTTTCCTGCAGCTTTACGTCCTTTCGCTTGTCACTGCCTGCGCCATCCCATCCCAGATGAAGCCAGGCCTTTGCCTGAAGCTCTTCCTTTTGGTAAATTTTTTCCAGTTTTTCAATCTCACCCAGCTCACAGAAGCAAAGTTCCAGATTTCCAATCTTCTCACCCTTTTCCTCTGCCTGCTGCTTTAAGTCCTTAAAAAGCTCCTGCAGTGCCCCGGCCCCCGCAGATGCGGGACGGGATACTGCAAGGACATCTTCACCCTTTATCAAAAGCTCTTTTACAGCTGCTCTGCCAATAAAACTGGTAGCGCCTGTAACGATCACTGCCATAGATTGATCCTTTCCGTTACTCTTTCTATTTTTCTATCCTTTGATCCTTGGAATGATCATATTTTCATCCATTTCCTCATCTGGAAGGAATGGTGCCAGATCTTCCAATGGCGGAGATACCAAAGTTCCATCCGGCAGACGCTTTGCAGAAGATTTCGGCTCAAAATTCTGGTCTGTGGACACAAAGATCTCACAGATCACCGGACCTTCTGTTTTCAGTGTTTTCTCCACTGCCTCTGCTAACTCCCCGTTGTGCTCTGCTCTCACATAAGGATAACCATAAGCCGCTGACAACTTCTCCATATCCGGGAAGCTTAAGTCACCACTGTCATAGCCAATACCAATCAACGGTTCGCCAAAGAAATTCTTCTGAGTCTGGCGAATGGAATGATAACCGCCATTATTAATAAGAAAGATCTTAATTCCCATTTTGTGGTGGATAATGGTCTGCAGCTCCTGGATATTCATCTGAATACTGCCATCGCCGGTGATTAGGATCACATCTTCCCCTTCACGGTCAGCCCCCACACTGTAAGCACCGCCTTTTCTGGACGCAGCCCAGATACCGATGGCCGCCGGAAGGTCATATCCCATAGAAGCCACTGCAGAGTTGGAAATAAATCTCTGACCCTTTTTAATGATCTGGGCATGACCGCCTACTACGCAGGCAGAACCATTTCCCACTACTGTAATCTGGCCTTCCTTTAACCGGCTGCTGATGGCCTGGATCGCTGCATATACATTAGCAGCCTCATCTTCCCCATGTTCCCAGTGCTTTTTCTGCACAACCGGATATTTCTTCTTCCACATGGCACAGGTCTCATTCCAGGTAGTTCCCTTAATGCCTTCACCATAAGCAAAGATCTGCTTCTTCCCCGGCTCACTTAAGCTGTCTGGAAGGGTATCTTTTTCTGCCTCTAACACTTCATCCAGGCACTGATCCAGCACTGCCAGCAGATCAGCCGCATCGGCATGAACCGGCATATCTACATGGACAGAAGGTTTCTTTAACTCTTCTTCATCAATATCATTTACGATCACATAAGCCTCTCTGGCCCATGTTTTATAGTTATAGCCTACCTGACGGATACTTAAACGGCTTCCGATGGAAAGCACCAGATCACTGTTCTGGATGGCAAAGTTTCCCGGCCGGTCGCCCATATTTCCGCCGCGACCTACATATAATGGATGCTCATCCCAGATACAATCCTCACTGTCCCAGCCAGTCACCACCGGGATTCCCAGCTTTTCAGCCACTTTCATAAAAGTATCATGAGCACCAGACAGACGGATACCATTTCCCGCATTGATCACCGGACGTTTTGCCTGGCGGATCTTTGCGATAATGGCCTTTGCAGTCTCTTTTGTCACTTTCTTTGGAAGAACCTGGCGTTTCTCCCCTTCTCCTGCTTCATCTTCAGGAATAGCAGGTACATTTTTCTTATCTGCCCAGCCATTTCCCCCTTTTTCATAATCTTCCACATCAAATCCGATCAGCTCATCGGTTTCCACATAAGCCCCCTGTACATTTAAAGGAATATCCAGCCAGCTTGGACCCTTGCGGCCGGAATCAGCCAGATACAATGCCTTTTCCATACAATAACGGATACGCATAGGATCAATGACCATTTCTGAATACTTAGTCATACAGTCAATGGCCTTACAGATATCAAATTCCTGATCCCCCATAGCGCGGATGCCTGTGCCTGACCAGCGGGCTGTGGTATCATAGCGCACCTGTCCTGAAAGCACGATCATAGGGATCGAATCCAGCCACGCTCCCAGCACACCGGTAATGGCATTGGTGCCCCCGGGGCCTGTTGTCACGCAAAGAGCTGCCATTTTATTATGGATCCTGGCATATGCTTCTGCTGCAATGGCACAGGCCTGCTCATGATGATCATAAATACAATGAAGTCCCTTCTGATGTCCCAACGCATCATCCAGATGCATGGCACCGCCTCCAGTAACCATAAATGCCTGGTGGATACCGGCCTTCACTAACATTTCAGAAATGTAATTTGAAACTTTCATCCTCATAATACGTCTTCTCCTTTAAGTCAAACATTCTTTATAAACGCACCAATCTATCTGAAAACAAGCATACCACAAAATGCTTAAAAAACATACTGTCTTTTTCCTTAAGGGGCCAGTCCAAAGGCCTGTTTCGTTACTGTTCATGCGTTGCATGACCAGCAACGGAATTTGCCGTGGCTTCGCATTTAAATACGGCAAATTCCCGCTGCCACTACGTTATCGTACGGCACTTTCGGTTCCAAAAGTGCCTACCCGTGTACAGTAACCCCATTTCCAAGTGTGGAAACCATGTCCAGACTTACCAGCAACCTTCACTGGAAAGGCAGCTTCATCCTGGTTATAATGACCTGCGTAATGCAAACAACGGATCAACGGCCACTAACAAACTACAAGATCAACACCATGTACTTAAAAAAATTTCAAGAGTACATCACATCAAAAAGGAGAGATTTTATATTATGAAAAAACAGGCAACATTTCTGGCTGTATTATCCACTGCAGTATTTACTGCATCCATGGCCTTCCCGGCCTATGCAAAAACAGCCGGCTGGACCGAAAAAGACGGCAACTGGTATTACTATGATTCCTACGGAGATCCCCTTACCGATACATGGAAGAAATCCGGGAATGACTGGTACTACTTAAACTCAGAGGGCGTCCGCGCTTACTCTGAACAGATCGATGAATACTATGTAAACGAAGAAGGAAAACGTGTCACCTACCAGTGGGTCACCATTGAAAATGAAGATTACTGGTACGAAGATGACGCTCCTGAATTTCTCTATTACTACTACGGAAAAGACGGAAAAGCCTTAACCTCCACCTGGGCTTCGATCAACGGCAGCTGGTACTACTTTAACGAAGACAGCATCATGGAAACCGGTTCCATCCAGGTAGATGGCTATAACTATTATCTGGGAGAAGACGGAAGCAGAAAAACCGGCTGGGTTCTTTTAGAAGAAGAGACAGACGATCCGGAAGATTTAGAAGCATGGTACTACTTTGACGGAAACGGCCGCCGCATCGAAAACGAAGTAGATAAGAAGATTGACGGTGCTTATTATACCTTTGAAGACGGAAAAATGCAGACTGGCTGGTACAAACTTCCGGTTGCAGCTGCAAATACAGCTTCCGATGATACAAATGACCAACAAACTGGAAACGCTGGATCCGAAACTATAGAAACTGCCTCTGACTCAAATGCCAGTGCCGCAGAAAGCAGTGACTCCAATGACGCTGCAGCTTCTGTCGCTGCCCTTCCAGCCATCTCCGGCTATAAATACTATGATGAAGACGGAAAACGTGCTTCCGGCTGGCGCACCATTGAAGGGGTGGAAAACATCAACGAAGACGGTGAATTTTTCCGCTTCTACTTTAAAAACGGCAGTCCTTACTATGGAAAAGAAGGCCTTGAGATCTTCACCATTGAATCCAAAAAATACGCCTTTAACACGGCCGGAGAAATGCAGACCGGCAAGCAGTCTGTAATGACCTCTGAAGGTGTTTTCGCCAACTACTATTTTGATGAAGAAGGCGTTATGAAAACAGGCAAGCAGACCATCTACGACGAAGACCTTGGTGAGACCCAGAACTGGCTCTTCCACGCAGAAGGCACCAAAAAAGGTCAGGGCTACCACGGCATCAAAGACAATACCCTTTATGTAAATGGTCTTAGACAGGAAGCCGACAAGGACCTGCGTTTCGCACCTGTATCCTTAGACGGCACCCGTTACCTTGTAAACGTAAACGGTGCAGTCCAGAAAGCCGGCTCCACCTCCAAATCTGCCTCTAAGCCGGAGCTTGGCAGCGGACATAAAGACTTCAAAGATGAAAATGAAGTGATCTGGACTGTTAATACAGAAGGTATGATCCAGTAAGAGAATTTTATTTTCAACCAAAATTTTACAAAAGACGGCGCTCCCCCTATCATCCGTTCACAAAAAGGAGCGCCTTTTTTTGTGCATTTTGACGAATTTAAAAATATTTTAAAAACAGGCGGTATATTTTGGAGATTCACGCGTTATTTATAGTGTAAGTATTTTTTAACAATCATTCTACATAAAGGGGGATTTGTGATGAGAGAACTTGCTGTTTTTTACTGTCCGAAATGCGGATACTATGCCTACTACCAGACTTCGCGCCATCCACAGTGTCCCAGATGCAGTCATCCGGATGTGATGCATATGGCGCGTATGCATTACAGAGAATTTATGGACATGGGATGCAAAGAAAGAGACGATTACCTGGCTCTTGAGATTTTAAAGGACAACCCGTCTTACATAAAAAGGATCACCGCTCCTCACAAGCGTTTCAACAGCCGTGAGATCATTGCAGAAATGAACATTGAGATCATGCGTCTTGACACAGAAAATAAGATTCTCAGCGATACCGTCAAATGGATGCACGATACCATCTGGGAGATGATCTGTGAACAGAAAGGCTACACTAGTAAAAATGCAGCTGAGATTTTAAACCGTCTGGAGAATGACGATCCCCAGGAAGACCAGCAAGATTCTCCTGAGGATACAACGGTCACCGCCGAAGCTCATACCAAGGAACACATCCGGCATTGACATTTTCATTCCTGACCATTCGCCCGATCACATCAGTTACTGGTACAGCCCCAGCAGACTGCCCGGTTTATCTGTGATCATATTATCAATCCCGGCTTTTTCGCACTTTTTTAAAGAATAAAAATCATTGATATTCCAGGCAACTGCCTTCTTTCCAAGGCCGTGTATCTGATCCACCAGTTCCTTGCTTACCAGCTCAATGCTGATCATAAACTGGTCCGCAGCCGTATACTGCCCCGGATCTCCTATATCCTTAGATGTGATATAACCGGTTTTAAGAGAAGGCTCTGCTGCCTTTACTTTCACTAAAATATTGTAATCAAAAGACGTGATCATACACTGATCCAGCATTCCCTTGTCGCGGATCAGCTGTATGACTCTGTCTGCAAAGTCACTGCTCTGACCGGCGTCCTCTTTTATCTCAATATTGAGGCGTATCTTCCCTTTGCAGGTATTTAAGACTTCCTCCAAAGAAGGGATCTTTATGTCCTGATACGCCGGTCCCATACTGCCTGCCGGATGAAACACTTTTAGCTCTGCCCATGTCAGATCCCTTATCCTGGCATCTTTTCCCATAAGCCGCTTCAGATTGCAGTCATGGAAAACCACCGGCACATTGTCCTTTGTTTCATTTACATCCAGCTCGATCCAGTCAGAGCCGCTTTCTATGGCTTTTTCAAAGGCCGGAAGTGTATTTTCCAGCGCCTTTAAAGAATCTCCTCTGTGAGCCGTGATCTCCACCTGGGTGATCCAGGACGTATCCTGCGCATATACAGGCATAGTCTGCCCTAAAATAAGACAAGCCGTCACTGCACAGACCGCCTTTTTCATGTGTATTATTCTTTTTTTACTTCTTAAAATCATAAAATATCACTTCCTGAGATAATTTTTCACTTGAAATATAGGCTCTGATGTCCTATATTATGATACTAGTGTAATCCAAACGTTGAAAATCCCATAACAGCTCACTTGCAAGAGGATTTAGAAACTTTGGCCTGACAAAAAGGGGGATTTTACCTCCAATTTTATATACTAAAGAGGAACAAAAATGGATATCAATCAATTACTTAATGAACTGAAAGAAACCTATTCTTTTTCCAATGTAACCTGCAGCCAGACACCAGATGACGCCATGACTGACTTCGTATTCTTCCTGACACAGGACCAGATCACCCGCTTTATTGAAAAAGCAGGCCGGTTAAACTCCATTGTAGAATCCTGTGCAAACATGATCAGCATCTGCGAGCCTGAGTTAAAAGATACATTAATGGCAACTGCCATCCGCTGCATCGGTGCAAATGAATTACATATCCGCACCTGCGATTCTATGATCAGAATGCTGATCCAGTCTCTTTTTGACTAATGGGTAGTATAGCACAATTTTTCCAAAAAATACCCATTGTAAAAAAGCTTTCATAAAACTGTAAATATTTTTAGACATCCCCTTCTAAATGAGGTACACTATAAGTATCAATTGATAGAAAGGGGATATTTTTTATGCAGAAAAAACACTTACGTATCCTTGTAACAGCAGCCTGCTTAAGTGCGGGACTGGCATTTTCCGCCTATGGAGAAGAAACCATTTCCTCTGTTCCACTCTCCTTTACCTGGGATGGTGCGCCAAAAGGCGGGGAAATGGTTGGTACACTGACTGCCTCCACCACCAGCAAATCCTTTATTGTAGAAGGCAGCGAATATTTAAAAGATGACGATACCTGGACTTACGGTGAATGGCCCTGCGCAGAAATCGAGCTTTCCGCAGCAGAAGGTTACCGTTTTGCCATCCCAAACCGGCGTACCTTCTCCTTATCCGGCTGCAATGTCCAGTACAAAAGTGCTGAAATCGACAGCGACGGAAGCACATTGATCCTGCAGGTCTACTTATCCCGTATCGGCGGTCAGCTGCCGAAGATCACTGATCTTTCCTGGAGCGGTGAAAATGCAGTCTGGGACAGTGTGGAAGGCAGTGACAGCTACGAAGTCTGCCTGAAAAAAGATGGAAAGACTATTACAACGGTAAATCCCAAAGGAACCTCCTACGATTTCTCTGACTATATAAACAACGCTGGTTCCTACACCTTCACTGTCCGCGCCATCACCACCGCCGGCAGCCAGAACAGCACCTGGTCCACAGGCTCTGAAACCTATATTCTTTCCCTGGAAGATGCATGGCACAGTGACAACGGTACCTGGAAAAAAGTGGGCGCCAAATGGCGTTTCGTCTACAAAGACAACTCCTATCCCACCTACAGCTGGCGCCAGATCGGAGAAAAATGGTACTACTTTGATGGAAACGGATATATGACAAACAACTGTTACGTAAAATCCCTTGCAGAAAATCTGTATTACTGGATCGGAGAAGACGGGACCTGGGATGAGACCGGGGATACGAATACACCGAATCGAGCAAGTTATACGGTCTATTAAAAATTGGGGTGCGGTCCACCATTTACCGCACCCCAAAATTCTTTGCATTTTTATCTGCTTTCGCTGATCATTGCTCTCACTGCTGATCTCGTTCACTTCTTATCATTTTGCGCACCAGAAGCAACGGACTTTCCAAATCTGGTTAAATATTTCTCCCATGCTTCCTTTGTTGTATACTTTCCTATATTTTTCCTGTATTTTCTGGCCGTCTTTCCATACCCGACCAGCAGGCAAAACAAAGTTCCCAGCATATGGCCCATACAGATCATAAACTGCACAAAATTCCTTTTTACAAGAACCGCCCGTTCTGTCCTTTTATCCCAGATAACCACCGCCTCATGTTTCAGGTAGTTTGAAACCGGATCCCATGGTTTTACAAGAGGTATATTACCGCCTCTGTACTCATCAATATAAGTCAGCTTTTCAGCTTCTTTATACAACCGGGCATTCATTTCTTCCGGGTCCAGTTTCCAGAGCCATTCCGGACCTTTTAAGAAATCTTTGACACCCTTACAAATCAGTTTTACATCTTTATACCTGTACCTGAACAAAGTTCCCGCCATCTTACAGACGGTATGGTTCAAAGCTTCCATGAAAGAATGATCCTGCAGTACTATTTCCACCAGAAGATTTCTCATATCATAATAGGGCGTAACTTCCGGCATAGCAGTCCGTATGTCCCGATGCCATACGCAAATGCCATTTAAGAAAGTGATACCTGCATCACGGTTCCGTATACCATATTCAATATCATCATGGCACAGGAAAAATGGGAACGGAAGGTTATCTTCCCTTACTGTATTCAGAGAATAACAACAGCACCACCAGCCGGAATACAGTTTATATTCATTGGCAGGTTCCAGTACAAAGGGATCGGCCCCGCTTTCATAATAGGTCAGATTAAAATTATAATACTGGTTCGGGGTGTTTTTTCCCTTTTCCCACCACTGACCTGCGCTGAAGCTGTATTCCTGCTTTTCCAGTCGAAGAAGCATGCCTCCCACTGTCATATCCTTCCACTCTTCTTTTAAAACAGTTAGAAATCCATATAGCCGTACCAACAGATCCGGCTGTATCACGGCATCATCTTCCATAAGAAGGATGTGGCTATATCCATCTTTCTCTTCTCGGTTCAGGATCTCCATCATTCCCCTTGTAAAACCACCAGAAGCACCGACATTTCTGTTGGGGATAATATCCAGCTTTTCTTTCTCACTGAGTATTTTAACGATTTCCTTTACCTGCTCATTACTCTCTAATGTTCTTCCATTATCGATCACAAAAATATGGCTGTGATGGGATACCTCAAGGCCGGGATTGGAAAAAATATGCTGATACCATCTTTGAAGATTTCATGAAATATATCCTTCCCGCCTGTAGGTACAAATATCAATGCCTATATTTACCTTCCGGAAAGCACTATCCTCAATCTCACCCCAGAACATACCTTCCAATACCCAATTAAGCCGGTTTTCCACGATCAGAGCAAAGGCAAATACTCCATCATCATATTGATCATAGGGAAACGGAATCACGTATTCCTTTTCATTTTCCCCATCCAGCTCTATTTCCTGCATATCCTTCTGGTTGTGCATCAAGATAAGTTTCTTAAATCCCCTTAACCGGATCTTCAGCATTATCTTTGAAAGATTCGTATATTTTTTCCGCTTTGCAATATAAATAAGATTAAAATAACCGTCAAATGTAAGCCTGCCAAAGGCATCATGGTAATACATGTCTGTAATACCGCATATTCCATCCTGAGGAACTAATACACTTTGTAATTGGACTTCCATTTTCTTACTTTCTCCTTCTGTTCCAGATGTACTCTTGGAATTTTTTGCGGCGGTATACAGCATCTTCCTGCTCTTACCTGCGCTTTCTCTCATACCATACAGTTATGCCCCAGAAAGCTGCGCCAACAACTGACATTGCAATACCTGCATATAATCCCTGAACATGGTACTTCATTTCAATAGTATTTTCTCCTGCGTTAATAGGCAGTGACATCATACAGTCTCCGATCAGCTCCGGTTTTACTTTTTTACCATTTACCTTCACATTCCAGCCTTTATCATAAGGAATCGACAGATATAACCGATCCAGATTCTGAGGATTCTTTACAATTCCAGAAACAGAGCCATCCTTTATAGTCAGTCCTGTTTCTTCCCTGCTCTTAAGCTCCTGTGTTACATTTTTAAGTGTTTCCAGATCCGTATAGTAAAAAGCTGCGTTTTCCACGCTGTTTTCAATTTGATCCTCATCCAAATGAACATGAACCGATGATTCCTCCGGATTCTGTGGAACATAGGAAACTCTTGGAGCGATCCAGCTATTATAAAGAGTCACAAGCTGATCATTTACACAGAATTTTCCGCTCTTATCATCCTTCATGTTAAAATATCCATACACCGGTGCCGCCTGATAAGGCACATCACAGGATACTGTATTGGCATCTGTCTGCAGCTGTGTATCGATTTTTTTATTTACTTCCACATTTTGTCCTGAAAGATAACTGTATACCTGGTTCTGATACAAAAGCTCATCTGTTTCCTCTGCATCCGGCAGCTGCAAAGAAGACGTATAAGTAAATGCCATGGGCAATGCATAAGGGTTATAATACACGTTCTTCCCATTCCCTGGTTCTATATCCTCTATTTTTTCCCAGCCTGGGATATCATAAGAAGAAAGAAGATACTTCACTCCCAGAATACTGTCCGCTCCCAGTACAGAAGTATTGGCAACTGCCATTACATCCCCTGAAAATTTGTAACCCAACTTATCTAAAAATTCCAGCTGACTTACATCTGGATCTGAAGTATAACCGCTGACGGAATGATAGTCATACGCCAGTCCCTCATTATAATTCGCTGTCAGTTTACTTCCATCCACAGAACGGGTGCTGGTCTCATGCATACGGTAAAATCCCCCATCCCGTTCTTTCACCTGGGAAACCAGTCTTTCTTCTTCCCTTGTATAATTTCTAAAATGTTCCACCTGACCATCCAACCCAAGAGTCAGCTTTCCGTTATAAACCAGTTCCATAGAAACAGTCAGAACCAGACAGAACGTTGTAGCCCACTTTAACACCTTTTTGCGGCAGCTGATGTGAATATCCAGGAAAAGAAGGGTAAACCAGAACGCCGTTATGGTCATATACAGGTTAAAAGGCTTCGCCAGTGGTCTTACATACTCCATAAAGGACAGTATCAAAAATAAAGCAGCCTGACCCTTCCACATATCTTTTCTGTCGATTCCTGTTTCTTTCCGGAAGGCAAAAATATCAGCCGATATCGCGATCAAAGCCATCGTTCCAATATAGCCATACCGGTACCAGTAACTTCCTGCATACTTTAATAAACTGAACACCCATGTAAAGGCCGGAATATAGAACAGAGATAAAACAAATAACAGAAAGGTGATCTGCAGCGTTTTCTTTCTCTTTTCCAGCTTTTTACACAAAATGCCGATCATACAGCCCAGCACTGCCATACTTCCACAGTAAAAAGCAGGATTCCCATACTCACTTTTAGAACCGATCTCCAGTCTTTGAATAAAAGAAAAAATATTTCCCCAGCCAAAAACACCAAATATAGGAGACCAGTTGATGCTTCCTTTTCCGTCTGACATAGCGATCACAGAAGGCCAAAATAGCGCTGCGCCAATAAACAGTGCCGTTCCCATGGCAATGCAATAACGGACACCATAAAGGACCATCTGCTTTATATTAGACTTTTCCAATGGAGTGATCAAAATCACCTCATACAAAAACCAGATGGCCGAAAACAAGAAGTCAATAGCCGCTGCATACCAGTTAAGTAAAAGGGCAATTCCTGCAGCCCCCATCAAAAAGGCTTTCTTATTTTCACGGACCAGCTTAGAAACTCCCAGTAAGATCAGCGGCAGCATATATACTCCATCCAGCCACATAATATTACTTGCCTGGTCCATATTGTATTCCATCAAACCATAGCCTAAAGATAATACAGCTATGATCGCTGCTTCCAGATTTTCAAAACGGTTTCTTAAGAAAATACTGCAGGTCAGTGAACACATTGCTAATTTCAGGATCACAACAATGGTAAAAAATGCCTGGATCTGATCCTTTCTGAAAAAAGCCACCAGTAAATTAAAGGGCGATGCCAGATAATAAGAAAATACCGCTATATTTCCACCGCCCATTGTTCGGTTAAAACTGTACCCGATTTTCTGCGTTCCATTTAACACATCTTTAAAATAAGCAAAAAAATCAAGATACTGGATCTGTGCATCCATAATCGCCATGGATCCTTTTGTGCCAAAAGGAACAATCCCTTTTAAATAACACAGGATCACCATAAGCATAATGGTAGCTAAAAATACAAAACTATATAACGCCGCCTTTGCTTTCTTTGTCATACCAAATCTCTTTCTCCCTTATATTAAAATGTTAAAAAGCACTGCAACGCTTTTATCTTCTTTGCGCCCGCAGTGCTTTTTTCCTTTATGCTACGATCACACCGATCACATCTGTGTTTACATTTTTCGCTAATTCCAGCTCCTGAGCGATCACAGAATACTTAGAATTACCTCTTTCTTCTACCAGGATCACTCCCTGCGCCTCTGCCAGTTTTCTGCGGGCAGACGCACTTTCTACCAGATTTCTCTCACTTACGATCTGGGTCTGTGGAAGCGCTGCTTTCAGATGTTCACACACCTGTGCCATCTGCTCCTGTGAAGCAAGACCTGTTACAAACAAAGCCTTCTTACCTTCTGCATAATTTGCCGCGTTAGCCTCGATCATCTCATAGATCACATCATCCGGCCAGATCTTATCATCACCAGCCAGACGACGCAGCCAGCTGTCAATAAAGCCAAACATGCGCTTCTTCGGAACAACAGAAAATGCTCCCAGACTCTTAATATGGAAACGGTTCATGATCTCCTTATCAGAAGTAACCTTATCTCCCATAATATACAAGCCAGCTACTGCGCAGACAGATACAAAACCACCTGCCAAAAAGCCTATGATCACATATTTAATAACATCCTTAGAAGAACCTGTCACAGAAGTATGATCAGCCGGTTCCTCTAAACCATCCAGACTTGTATTCAGATCCTTCTCTGTTTGCTGAAGGGCTGCTACATTGTTCCGCACGGTCTGCTGCTGATTTAAAAGATCTCTGTCTACCTGCTCACCAGAAGACTGGTTCAGAACACGGATCTGGTGTTCCTTCAGCTCTGTTTCAAACCGGTTATGAAGTTCCTCCACCTGATCCAAAGCACTCTTCATCACAGCTTCTGTGTAATCCTTATCTGGTCCTACCACTGAAATATGAAGGATCCCTCTGGAAGCAGCTTCATTCTGTGTCTCAAGTACAAGACCAGGAGCATTAGTCTCATCCATTCCCAGATTGTTGTTCACACGGATGGTCTCCCTTACATAACGTTCCTCTGTTTCCATTGTCTGGGCGGTCTTCTGAATATAATCACCATTTCTAAGGCCGTTCTCAAATGCATTTAACAAACTTCCCAGTCCACGATCCCGGATATCAGAAATCTCCACCAGAACATCTGCGGAAGAAAAAGCTTCCTTATAAGGATTGATCTGCATCAGCGGAGCCTCTGCCAGATAATTGCTCTGCTCTTCCATGCTGTTTTGCAGATTTTCAATGGAAGTCTCCAACGCCAATTTCTCTTTTTTATAATTTTCCACTTCTTCCTGGTAACTTTCTGTCTGTGGCAGATCGGTTTCAACGGGATTTCCCTTTACTCCCTTATATCCACCTAAAAGGGCTGCTCCGATCACTGCGGCCAGAAGGAGGATTCTCCATCTGTATAATAATACAAACAACAGATCCTTTAAGTCTATTTCCTGCTCATAATCCTCTGTGTACATCACTTTCTCCTTATTGTTTATTTTACAGTAACAGCAAGGTTGAACTGTTACATTCTTGCTATCTGGAACCTTTGCCTGTAATAACAATTCCCACTGTCATCAAAAGGATCTTAATATCCTTTAAAATACTCCAGTTATCAATATACTGCATATCCAGCTGAACCACTTCATCAAAATCCTTAATATCACTGCGGCCGCTTACCTGCCACAGACCGGTCAGTCCCGGAGTCATACTCAGGCGGCACTTATGCTTCGCCTCATAGCGCTCAAACTCATCCACCGTAGGCGGTCTGGTTCCCACCAGGCTCATATCACCCTTTAAAATATTCCAGAACTGGGGCAGTTCATCAATACTGGTCTTGCGGATAAACTTTCCAACCTTCGTAATACGGGGATCATTCTCCATCTTAAACATCAGACCATGGACTTCATTTTTCGCCATCAGATCCTTCTTGCGCTGCTCTGCATCCTGGTACATAGAGCGGAATTTATAGAAGGTAAAACGGCGGCCATTCTTTCCAATACGGGTCTGACCAAAAAATACCGGTCCCGGAGATTCCAGCTTAATAGCCGGTGCAACAAAGATGGTGGCAATTCCCAAAATAACCATTCCCACCAGAGCGCCTGCAATATCCAGAAGCCGCTTCATGATCAGTCCTCTTGTGGAAATAATATTTCTGGCAAAAGTAACCACTGCGTACTTTCCCACCTGGTTCAAATTCTTATTTCCGTGGCCCAACAGATCAAAGGCATCAATATTTACATCTACAATAATGCCCATCTGTTCCAGCTCAGAAACCCAGCTTTTTAAAACAGACTGTTCCACTCCATCTGTATAAGCAATAAACACTTCATCGATCTCATTATGGATCACATAATCCATCATAGTATCCCTGGATGCTACCACCGGATATCCCATAAACTCCATACCCGATTCATCCTTATCCAAAAATACAAGACCACTAAGCACACGGTTCCATTCCTTGTATGCGATCAGATTATCGATCAGCGCCCCGGCTTTGCCGGAACTGGTCACAAGGAGCAAATGGCTGCTGTGTTTGCTGTATTTATAGACACGGGTCATATACTGTTTGAAGCAGATCCTTCCTATATACATAAGGATGGTATCCGTAACAACAAAATAACCAAACACAAGACGGGATAACTCCGTACTCCGGTGCATCACATACAGAAGCACGATCCAGCAGATCGCTAAGGCAACTTCCAGCCGGACCACACTGACCAGTTCATCAAAATAGCCACGCCGGAAAAAATGATGATTAAAATTTACACATACATTGATCAATATGTACAGCAGGCACATGGTAAATACAAGCCACGCCTGATCTCCATGTTCAAACGATCCATATAATATTCCATACCGAATCCAGAATGCCAGAGCGCTGCTGCACAAAATGCAGAAAATATCGATCAGCCAGATCAGCATATTTTCCATATTTCTTCGCTTTTGGTACATCTCAACTCTTCTCCCCTGTTACTAACTCAAACAGATTTCAAAAAATCCCTGAAATCCGTACTAAACATGGGTATTATAACATAGATGGGGCAAAAAAAAATATATATTCCCTTAAATTTGCGTATTTTTGATATTAATAGATGAAAGACAAAAAAATTGGCTATTTCAAAACTGTAGCATTTTTATTACACCTTCTGAAAATGAAGGATTTGGGCGTACTCCAATTGAAGCTGCCTTATTTTTGAAGCCAGTTATTTCATCAAAAGCAACTTCTCTAGAAGAAGCCACATGTGGAATGGTACATTATATTGAAAATCCAAGAGACGATAATGAATTAGCAAAAGCAATGTTAACAATACTGGATAATCCTGACAGCCCTGAACGACTTCTTGAAATAAAAAATGTCTTTACGGAAAAATATTGTGCAGAACAGATTGTGCAAGAGTATATGGATGTATTTTATAAGTTGGGATGGATCCAGTAAAACGTAAGTGAATAATCCGGGGTGAAATCTATCACCTGTCCGGTGGGGGATTCCACCTACGCAGATGCCTGCTTAAGCCGAATGATATTCAAGGCATATCGTCTTGAATTCCCTGGCAGGGATCACAGAGTAAAGTAAGCGCTTAGTTTTCAGGTATGATAAAAAATCCCCGGCTACTTTTCAGCAGCCGGAGCACCTTGACAATTCACATATGATTGATTTGATTCGTTTGCACGACGTTTAATCTCAGCTTTAACATTTTCATTCCACGGTGCAAGAAGTTCCAGTTCATCATCGCTCATTCTATCATTGGGCAGCTTTTCAAGCAGATAGGTAAGATAGTGATAGCCGTTTACTCCATTGGCTTTTGCCATTTCTACCATTGTGTACACGATGGCACTGGCCTGTGCTCCGTTCGGTGTATCACAGAACAGCCAGTTTTTGCGGCCTACTGTAAACGGGCGGATTGCATTTTCGCTGAGATTATTAGAAAAACTGCAGCGGCCATCTTCCAGATAGGTGGAAAGATAGGAACGGCGGTTTTGAATGTAAGTGACAGCTTTTTCCATTCTGCTTCCACGGACAGGATCCTGCTGATCAAGCCACGACAAAAAGCCTTCTACTACCGGCTTTTCTTTTTCAAGGCGGGCCTTTTTAATAGCATCGAAGGAAGAATACTTTGATTTGATCACATCTTCCATATGGAAGAGCTGGTCAATGTACAGCATTCCCTGTACAGATGGCTGGGTATAATCCAGAGCCTTTCCCTTTGGAATGGCATCTGTCAGATATCTTCTGATGTGTGCCCAGCAGGCTGTACGCTTTGCGTCCGGAACTTTGTTGTATCCGCTATAGCCATCACACATCAGATAGCCCTTGAAGCCGTGGAGAAAATCGACGGCATTATCCCCGGCCCGGGTCTCCGAATATTTATACAGGACGATCGGCGGCCCACCATCTTCGCCACTGCGGAACAGCCACATATATGACTTGGTCTGTGCACGGCGTTCCGGTTCATGCAGAACCTGCAGGGGTGTTTCGTCTGCCATCGCGAATTCCCGTTCCAGAAGCTTTCTATGAAAGTATTCATACATCGGAATAAAGAATGCCTCGGAATTCCGGATCACCCAGTTTGCCATGGTAGCCCTGGTGATTGCCACACCATACTGTTTCCAGTCTTTTTCCTGACGGCAGTAAGGAAGGCCATTACAAAACTTCTGGTACATTACCCAGGCAACCGTACCGGCGGAAGCCATTCCATAGAGCATATGGGCTCTTCCATCTTTGCCTTTTTTAATAACTGGGAGGTCTTGGAGTTTACACTGCGGACACTCATAGTTTTTGCTGTAGTATTCATATACTTTCAGTTTTGCAGGTACAAAAACAAGTTCACGGCGGACAAACTCCTCCCCGATCTCTTTCAACGGGGTGCCACAGACAGGGCAGAGTTTGTCTTCCTCAGAAAGATCCAGATACTTTTTCTCAACTGGAACACCTTTAAAACGATCGGCATCTGTAGATCTTGCTTTTCGTTTCTTCCCTGTAGTTTGCGGAAGAAGTGCTTCGAGATCTTCTGCTTTTGCAACCTCTGGATCCTGTTCCAGTTCAGCCTCATTAAAGAGATTTAACTGACCCGGTATGTCAAGTGTCCTTTTTTCGCTGGAGGTCCCAAACAGTTTTTTCTGGAGAAAATCTATTTCTTCTTTCAGGTTATCCCTTTCCAGTGTGAGGGCTTCTTCCCGTTTACTGGCAGCATCGACAGTTGCCTGAAGCGTTTTTATCATTTTTTTCAGATTGCTTATCATGTCCTTCAGCTCACGGTGATTATTCCGGGGCTCTCTGAGCCACCTGTCCGGACTTTGGGAGCCACCATTCCGGAGAATGAGGTTCTTCCTCAATTATCCGTAAGCAGTTGCTTTTGGATATCGCAATTTTGCCTCAAGCAACCGCTTGCCGCTCCTTCCATACATTGTTCGCTTTATCATTTTTAATCGACTGTTTGTTCCTTCTACAAAACCGTTGCTGTAATCATATGCTACTGCATTCTCAACAGCATCTATATCACGACTTAATCCATTTGCAAAACTCTGTAAAGCTTTTATTTCACTCTTACTGTATTTCTCAATAAACAGATATAATAACTGTACTTTCTTTTCTTCAAATATTCTTCTGAATTCTTTGATGCATCTGTGCAATTCATATATGTGTGGATACTGATTCAAGATATGACATTTATGTTCTTCAGTTAGTTCTTTGTTCATCCACATATATCGAAATATGCCCTCACGTGTTATATAATCCTTATCTTTTCCGCAACTACCTGTTCTATATTTTAAAGCCTCTGTCATCGTTCTAACATATGGCTGAGGAGCAAACTGTTCATTTATTTTTTCTTCTATTTTTACAAGATAATCAAAGGCATTGCTTTGGGAACCAGTATATCCTTTCTCATAAACAGCTTTAACTGTCTTGCTTTTGCTCCAACCAGATTTTAAACACTGTATTATAAAATCATAATATGGATCTAATTTGCTTTGCCTCACCCCATACATACTTAGTTCCATCGGATTTCCATTCCGATATTTAGCAATTGTATTTCTTCCAACACCCATTCTTCTTACTATTTCTCGGTAACTGCAGCCTTCCTTTAAAAATCCCTGGATCTGACATATCATTTGATAACGTTTTTCTGAATAATTTGGAAAGTTATCCACATCAACTGCGATTTTTTTTACATGAATCTTCATCCGCATGCGGAATAGTAATGGTGGCGGGTATTTCTTTATTCAAAGCTTTTTTAATCGCCTCTAAAAGATTTTGGTGTAAATGAAACCTATCCGCAACCTGTATCGCATCTGGCAATTCCTCCGCAATCACTCTTGCATATGCACTGGCTCTATCACGAGTAATAACCTTTACTTGTTTATTATTTTTGAGCCATTCCCTTAAGGTTTCTCCATCGCGACCATCTAATAAGATAATAGGTTCATGTGTCTTCTCATTTACAATGATTGTTCCATATGTATTTCTCTTTTTATAGGCAAAATCGTCAACACCAATCACATCTCCAGTTTCCGGATTTGGTAAAAGCTCATATCTTTTCAAAAGAAGCCGGATAACAGTATCACCACTAGTCTTAATTCCAAGTGTTTTACATATGCGAGCACATCCTTCACAACTCGTTTCCAATGCCAATGTACATACAAAATCTGCACAACGTTCCGTCATCCTGCTATATGCATTCAGAAAACCATCAAAAGTCTCTGATATAGATGTAGCATTACATTCTTTATTCATACAATTGTATTCATGAGCGGTTATCTCCAACTGGACATTCTTTCCAAGAATCGGCAAGTCTTGTACCTTACGCATATATGTACCATGATAATTATTTGTTGTTTGTCCACACTTAGGACAGGTGCAACATGCTGTAACAGATTTCATTTGTATCAAAATTTTATCTTTTTCTTGGATAACATTTGATATTTCCAAACTTTCTTCCGAATAAAATGCATTTAAAAATGAGGTATCTACTGTCGCCATCCTTATGTCTCCGTTATTGCAATTGATACCTTGATTATACTATAGTTTTCGTATAATCCCAAGAATTAAAACGGGTAATTGAGGAAGAACCCCGAATGAGAGCCACATATTCCGGTAATTCAGAGCCACATTTAAAGGCTCTATTACATATATTTCCTTTATACTGTAGGTACACACCATTGGTGTGAATACAGGTAAAGGAGGTCACAATTATGACCAAGTATCGTGAAATCCTACGCTTGCAGAACTTAGGATTCAGCGAACGGAACATCGCACAAAGCTGCGGTGTATCCAGGAACACAGTCGCCAAGGTATTGAAAAAGGCAGCGGAAATAAATATTTCATGGCCGCTGGATTTTGACATGACCGACAGCGCACTTGAGGAGCTTATGTTCCCAAAAGATAAGTCGGCAACAAATAAACGGATGCCTGACTTTGACTACATCCGCAAAGAACTGCTGCGAAATGGAGTCAACAAAAAGCTTCTCTGGGTAGAATACTGTGAGGAGTGCCGCATGAGCAGCGAAGATCCGCTCATGTATTCCCAGTTCTGCTACTACATCCAAAAGGATGAAGAGAAACGCAGGGCTACCATGCATATCCCAAGAAAGCCTGGTGAACAGATTGAAGTTGACTGGGCAGGCGATCCCGCCCACATCATTGATCTGGACACTGGAGAGATCACAGAGGCATGGATCTTTGTAGGAGTACTGACTTACAGCCAGTATGCTTTTGTAAAAGCATACATGAATGAGAAAACAAACAACTGGATTAAAGCTCATGTCCAGATGTTCGATTTCTTTGGTGGTGTAGCACCGATGCTCGTCTCCGATAACTGCACAACAGCAGTGAATCACGAAAAGAGCGACTGGTATACCACGTCATTAAACACAACTTACCATGAGATGGCAGAACACTATAATCTTGCCATCATTCCGGCCAGAGTCTGAAAACCCAAGGATAAACCAAATGTAGAAGGATCTGTAGGAAAGATATCTACATGGATAACTGCAGCCCTTCGTAATGAACAGTTTTTCTCGCTTGCAGAATTAAATGATTCTATCCGGGAAAAACTGAATGCCTACAATGCTCGTAAATTCCAGAAAAAGGAATGCAGCAGGCTCAGTTTATTTCTTGGGGAAGAAATGCCATTACTGGCTCCGTTGCCTGCTACACCCTTTGAACTGGCTGAGTGGAAACAAGCCACTGTCCAGTTCAACTATCACATCGCAGTAGACAAGATGTACTACTCCGTGCCTTATCAGTATATCAAAAATAAGGTCGATGTGCGTATAACAGATACAACGGTTGAAATATTTTATAATCACAATCGGATTGCCTCTCATAGGAGACTTCACGGAAGGAGCGGCCCGTATTCCACTGTGACGGAACATATGCCGCAGGAACACCAGAAATATCTGGAATGGAACGGCGACAGGTTCCGTAAATGGGCAGATTCGATTGGAATTAACACAAGTAAGGTTGTCGATGCAATACTTACCTCCGGCAGGGTTGAGCAGCAATCCTATAGAAGCTGTATGGGATTGTTAAAACTGGCAGAGAAATATTCGCCTGAAAAGCTGGAACAGGTCTGTGCCAAGGCACTTTCTTATTCCGCTAAACCCAGCTATAAAAGTATCAAAAATCTATTGGCTGCAATGAAAAATTCTCCAGATGACATATCAAATGTATCAAAAGAATCTCAGGCTGCTGAAAAACCACATGGCATCACAAGAGGTGCCAGATACTACGGAGGTAAAAGATCATGACGAATCAAAGTACAATCGATAAACTTATTGAAATGCGTCTGACTGCTATGACAGATGCATTCCGTATCCAGATGGATGATTCCACAATAAAGGAAGTGCCGTTCGAGGATCGGTTCGGTATGCTTGTTGATGTCGAGTACAGCAATCGCAAAAATAACCGGTTGAAAAGACTGATCCGGCAGGCTGAGTTTGAACAGCCGGATGCCAGCATTGCAGCAATTGATTACCAGTCCGGTCGGAAACTGAACAAAGCACTGATCAGCCGCCTGGCAACTTGCGAATACATTACGGAATATAGGAACATCTTCATTACAGGTGCCACTGGAAGCGGTAAAACTTACATGGCCTGTGCTTTTGGCATGGAGGCCTGCAAGCACTACTACACAGTACGGTATGTGCGGCTTCCTGATTTATTACTGGACTTACAGGCTGCCAGAGACAGTGGAACTTTTTCAACTGTCCTGAAGAAATACACCAAGCCAGTAGTACTGATTATTGACGAGTGGCTTCTTCTCAAACTGACAGAAGCCGAAGCCAGAAACCTTTTTGAACTGATACACAAAAGACGCAAGAAATCATCCACGATCTTTTGCTCACAGTTCCGCGAAAGTGAATGGTATCAACAAATCTGCGGCGGTGAAAGTACCTTGGCAGATGCCATTATGGATCGCATATCGTATGACTCATATAAAATCGACATTGAAAGTATCGATCCGTCCAAAGATATCTCTATGCGAGAGGTATATGGATTAGATCCAGCAATGGCGAAGTAACCTATTATCTCAAAAACCGGAGTGGCTCTGTTAGTCCGGACAGGTGGCTTGCAAATTCCGGCTCAGCTGACCACTCATTCCACTAAGAACTGATCAGCCTTTCCGGATGTAACTGAACGCATTTCCGCTTCAGCTGATCAATAAGTTTTCAACGTGTTATAGTTCTTTCGTAGTCATCAAATGATTGCGAAAGGAGGCATAACTATGCAAGACTACAACACGATTATCGGCTCCATTCAGATGCGTTTGAATGGATGCCAGACTAGGTCTGTTATGGACCGTTACAAGATTGGCTCAGGTACATTAAATCTGATCATGAGCCGATACCATGCCAACGGGATCCCAATCGAGGAACTCCGAATGATGGCACCTAAGGAAGTTGAGGATCTTTTCTATCCGCAGAAAAATCTACAGAGGAAAGATATCCCACTTCCAGATTTCCAGTATTACTATGACAGAATCCATACACCAGGGAGCCGCATGAACATTTCGTTCTGTTGGCTGGATTATAAAGAAAAGAATCCTGATGGATATGAGAAGTCACAGTTTTACGAATACTTCAACCGATTCGTAGCAGAAAACTATGGTGGTCAGAAGGTATCAATGGCCGTAAACCGAATCCCTGGTGAGAAGATGTATATCGACTGGGTTGGCGATCAGCCGGAACTTTTAATAGACACTGAAACAGGCGAGATTAAAAAGGTCCATATTTTTGCGACCACGCTTGGCGTAAGTAGCCTGATCTATGCAGAAGCTTTTCCGAATGAGAAGCTCCCATGTTTTATAGAAGGCTGTGCCCATGCTGTTTCGTTTTATGGTGCTGTTACGAAATACTTTGTACCTGATAACCTGCGAACTGCTGTAACCAAGCACACAAAGGATGAACTTATCCTGCAGTCTACATTTGCAGATCTGGAAGATTTCTATGAAACCATAGTTCTTCCACCACCCGCTA
>UQTA01000032.1 GCA_900543885.1 uncultured Clostridium sp. | reverse complement strand
CGGTATTTTATAACCAGAATCAAATGATAATACAACAAAAATACTGAATGCGCATTACTATCTAATTTTCTCATAGCTATCAGCCTTCCTTTTATTATCGACTGATCATATTATACCATGCAAACATCTGTTTGTCTATGTTTTGCAGAACGTTTGTTCTTATTTGTTCAGCAGCACAGAAATGTGCAATATTCCAACATGCCAGTTATTGCATAATTTACAAAAACAAAAACGGGCAATTCATCTCACCACCTGTAGAGGATGGGAGAATTCTTGCAGTATGTTGTTAAAAGTTATATCCAATTATAAAAGGAGCTGCGTACCTGCGCAGCTCCTGACTGGATCGATCGTCATCTGTATCCAAACCCGCACGTAATTACATACAGACAGATCCTTATCTGCTATATGTATTATGTAGTCAACTATTTACGGCAGTTGGTAGAAACTCCGGACCAATTTCCGGTATATACATATGAAATCTGCTTTATGAAGTTATTTTCATTATAAAAAAATTGAGATCACGTGTCTATAGACAATATGGCTTGAAAATATTTTTATTTTTATATAGTTTATACATTTTTTTTGGTCTAGCATTACATTTTTTGTATATTCGTTCATCTATCACAAATATAGCTCTATAGTCAGAGAATACCTGTGAACATCTTTCTCTGTCTGATCATAGCCAAAAGACTTCCACCCTATCACCTGCTTTTACAGGTCCGCTTCCAGCCGGAATATCAATAAGACAGTTGCAGCCTACCATACTGCGCATCTGCCCATTTGCCTGCTGATCCGGCAGCCATACCTCTTTTCCATCTGCCTTTCCTCTGAGGAAGCGGCGCTTTCTGCTGTCTTTTGAGAAACCAGTCACAGCAGCAAGGGTTTCTTTTCTCAGTTTCAGATCCGGATCTCCCATTTTCACTGCCAGAATCTCACGTACGAACATTTCAAAGGGAATCGCTGCAGAAAACGGATTTCCGGAAAGGCCTAAAAATAAAACTCCGTTCTTTTCAGCTGCCAGCGTTGGCATACCTGGTTTTACGGCGATCCCGTGAAACAATATTTTAGCACCGATTGAAAGAAGAGCTTCTTCCGTCAGATCCTTCTGTCCCACAGAGACGCCACCGGTGGTAACTACTAGTTCTGACTGGCTGGCTGCCTCATTTAAAGCCTCTCTTATAATTCCCAGTTCATCACCTACAGTCCGAGTCATTACTACATTTGCCCCCAACTGCTTTAAACGCGCCTTCATATAAATTGTATTCGTATTATATATTTTTCCTGGAGTCAATGGAGTTCCCGGCTCTACCACTTCGCTGCCGGAAGAAACAATTGCTGCTTTTACCCTCGCGTAAACAGGCAATTCCATGATGCCGTTCCCACTGGCCACCGCTAATGCTGCTGCATCGATCTTCGTACCTGCGCGCAAAAGAATGTGGCCTTTTTTATACTCTTCCCCTTTAAAGCAAATGCTGCATCCAGCTTCTGTTTCTTTATAGATCTGAACAATTTCTTCCCCTTCGTCCGTATCTTCCTGGCGAAGAACACAGTCTGCACCTGCCGGGATCATTGCCCCAGTCATAATGCGGATCGCTTCTCCTGGATTTACTTCTTTTTTCGGGAAATCTCCGGCATATATTTTCCCTGTTACTTTCAAGCGTACTGGCTGTTCTTTCGATGCGCCTTCACTGTCTTTTGACCGAAACGCATATCCATCCTGAGCAGACCGGCTAAAAGGAGGCATATCCAGCTGCGCCATCACATCCTCTGCAAGTACTAATCCCAGACATTCCTCCAAAGATTTTCTTTCTGTTTTTCCTGGTGTTATGTAATCCTTAAGAATATCTAATGCCTGTTCCAGACTGATGCGCATGATCGTCCCTCCTGTAGTTCGCTTCCATTATTTGTGTGTCATTTCAAAAATATTATATCCAAAATAAATTACCTGTCAATTCAGCATTCCCTCTGCATTCCCTCTGAATACCAGAAAATGCAAGATATCAAAATATTTATTATTTGTAAAATGTACACCTTGTCAAGGACAAATTAAGAAGAAATTTTCTCTTCACTCTCTACCTGTTTCAATAGCAGTTTTCACTTAAAATGTCCAGTATATGTGCGAAAAAGGGAGGGGTGTTTTCCCGCTCCCTTTATTTATTACTGCTATAAATCCAATTAACTGCCACTGCAGATAACTGATACATTTATTTACTTATTAGCAGATCTCTGCTCCGGCCGGCATCTTCTTCTCCGGTACCATTAAGGACAGATTGCCCTCTGCATCTTCTGCACACAGGATCATTCCTTCAGATACCAGTCCGGCTAATTTAGCAGGTTTTAAGTTGGTTACTACCATAACCTTCTTTCCTACCATTTCCTCTGGTGAATAATGAGCCTTAATGCCACTGATGATCTGACGGGTCTTGGTTCCGATCTTTACCTGGGAGCAAAGCAGTTTTTTAGACTTCGGAACTGCTTCGCACTTAACAATCTCACCGATCTGGAACTGCAGTTTCGCAAAATCATCGTAAGTGATCTCAGCCTTTGGCTCTAAATCAATGCCGTCTTCTTCTGCTGCCTCTTCTGCTGGTTTTGCAGTTTCTGCTGCAGCTGCTGCATGCATTTCCTCTACCTTTGCCATAACCTCTTTGATATCCATACGTGCAAAAAGGATCTCTGGCTTATCTGTTACCTTGTTGCCTGAAGGATACAGACCAAAAGTATCCATTTCTGTCAGTTCTCTCTTCCTGGTATTCAACTGAGCCAGAATCTTCTCAGAAGTTTCCGGCATAAATGGCTCTAACAGAGAAGCACCGATGGTAATGGCTTCTGTCAGATTATAAAGAACGGTTGCAAGGCGGTCTTTTTTAGCCTCATCCTTTGCAAGAGTCCATGGAGTAGTTTCATCAATGTATTTGTTGCATCTTCTGAAGATACCAAAAATCTCTGTAATGGCATCAGCCACACGCAGCTGAGCCATCTTTGCATCTACCTTCTTCACTTCATCTAATACAACAGCCTTTAAGTCTTCGTCAACATCCTCTGCAGCGCCCTTGTTTTCTACAACACCGCCAAAGTACTTGTTGCTCATAGAAATAGTACGGTTTACAAGGTTTCCAAGGATATTGGCCAGATCAGAGTTCATACGCTCTACCATCAGCTCCCAGGAAATAACACCGTCATTTTCAAATGGCATTTCATGAAGTACAAAATAACGTACTGCATCCACACCAAAGAAATCTACCAAAGTATCTGCATAGAGAACATTTCCCTTGGACTTACTCATCTTGCCGTCGCCCTGAAGCAGCCATGGATGACCAAATACCTGCTTTGGAAGCGGTACACCTAAAGCCATCAGGAAGATTGGCCAGTAAATGGTATGGAAACGGATGATATCCTTACCGATCAGATGCAGATCTGCAGGCCAGTACTTCTTAAACTGATCTGTACTGTTTCCATCACAGTCATATCCGATACCGGTAATATAGTTGGTCAGTGCATCCAGCCATACATAGGTAACATGCTTTGGATCAAAAGTTACAGGAATACCCCAATCAAAAGTAGTTCTGGATACACAAAGATCCTGAAGTCCTGGAAGAAGGAAGTTGTTCATCATCTCATTCTTTCTGGAAACAGGCTGGATAAACTCAGGATGAGCGTTAATGTACTCGATCAGCTGAGGTGCATATTTGCTCATACGGAAGAAATATGCCTCTTCCTTTGCAGGCTTAACCTCTCTGCCGCAGTCAGGGCATTTTCCATCTACTAACTGGGATGGAGTCCAGAAAGACTCACATGGTGTACAGTAAAGTCCCTCGTAAGCACCCTTGTAAATATCACCCTGATCATACAGTTTCTTAAAGATTTTCTGTACCTGAGCCTCATGATCTTTATCTGTAGTACGGATAAACTTATCATAAGAAGTATTCATCAGATCCCAGATACGTTTGATTTCTCCTGCTGCCTTGTCTACAAACTCCTTAGGAGTGATACCTGCAGCTTCTGCCTTCTCTTCAATCTTCTGTCCATGCTCATCTGTTCCTGTCTGGAAGAACACATCGTATCCCTGAGCTCTCTTATATCTTGCAATACTGTCTGCCAGCACGATCTCATAGGTGTTGCCGATATGTGGTTTACCGGACGCATATGCGATGGCAGTTGTAATATAATACGGTTTTTTCTTACAATCCTGACACATATTTAAATCCCTCTTTCCAAGCCCCCCTTTTGGGGCATTCTAATGATGTAAGTATAAGCGTTTAGGGGCCTTTCGTCAAGACGCCCCACCCCACATAAGTTGTAATTTTCCAGCGTATAATATATAATGAGCGCAGAGAAAAACAAGCGGCTGCGCAGCAGACATTTGTTTTTCGCAAGCCATTAACGAAGATTCCGCCTGCGCCAGCAGGCAGTAGAGCGCGGCAGCGCGGGGAATCTGAGTCTGCAGTGGCTCGCGACGCCGTAGGCGGCATTTGTTTTTCTTGGACCATTAACGAAGGTCCCGCCTGCGCTAGCAGGCAGTAGAGCGCGGTAGCGCGGGGGACCTGAGTAGCTCGCGAAACCTCAGCGGCTGCGCAGCAGACATCTGTTTTTCGCAAGCCAGCATCATTACAACGAAATTTCCAGGAGATTATTTTATGAAACAAAGAACCCAAAAATATCTGCATGCCATCCTTGCACTGGTTTTATCCCTGTGCCTTATTACCGGCTGCTCTCTTTTTCCAAACTCTGCATCACAAACAGCCAAAAATACCATTCAGGAAACCACTGCAGAAGCATTAACAGAAAATCCTTCTGATGCCTCTTTCAGTCAGCCAGATGAAGCAGCACTGGCTGCAGCCCAGGAAGCCTTTGATCAGTATACAGAAAATCTGTTCAAGCAGGAGGCAGCCCAGTCATTTCTTACTCTTCACTATACTCTTGCAGATCCGGAAAGCTACGGCATCACCGATTATGACCGCACTTTAGGAACTGCCTCTGCAGAAGATATAAGAAAGGACATGGAGGAAGTTAAGCAGATCCGTTCCGACCTTGATAACATGGACAGCCGCCTTCTGAGCAAAGATCAGCTGCTTACTTATACCATTCTTTCTTCTTACATCAACACTCTTTTATCCTCCGACGGATTAGAGCTGTACGATCAGCCCCTTTCCACCACACTTGGTATCCAGTCACAGCTTCCCATTCTTTTGTCAGAATATACATTTTACCGTAAACAGGACATTGACGATTACCTGTCCCTTTTGTCCTCCATTGACACCTATTATGACTCTCTTATCGCCTTTGAAAACGAACGCGCTGACGCAGATCTTGGTATGTGTGATATAGTCATTGACAATATCATCCGCTCCTGCAATGCTTATCTTATTGATGCAGATCACAGCTTTATGGCAGAAACATTTGCTTCCCGCTTAAATGAAGTAGAAGGTCTTTCTGACCAGGAAAAATCTGATTATAAAGCGAAAAATAAAAAAGCCATTGATGACCATTTCGTTCCTGCCTATCAGCGGCTGATCAGCGGGCTGGAAAGTTTAAAAGGGAAAGGATCCAACAGCAAGGGGCTTTACTATTTCCCGGAAGGCCGGAAATATTATGAATATCTGGTTCATGCGAATACAGGAACTTCTTACAGTGACGTTTCTGCCTTAAAACAGGCTATTAATAAGCAGATGACAAAAGAGCTGGAGGCTGTTAATTCCATTCTGTCTGCTGATCCATCTTTAGGCGATAAGCTGGAAAGTTCTTCCTTTACCCTTACAGATCCAAAAGAAATCCTGGAAGATCTGAAAAATCAGTGCCAGGCAGATTTCCCGCCTGTAAATGACTGTAATTATACCATCAAAAATGTGCCCAAAACATTAGAAGGTTTTTTAAGTCCTGCTTTTTACCTTACAGTTCCCATTGACCGGCCGGAAGACAACTCTATTTACATTAATAACCAGAGTACGGATGCCGACTCTCTCTACACCACTATGGCCCATGAAGGTTATCCGGGACATATGTACCAGACCCTTTACTTTAACCAGCATAACACCTGTAATCTGCGAAATATCCTTAATTTCCAGGGCTACACAGAAGGCTGGGGAACCTATGCCGAATATTATGCCTACAGCTTAAATAACGGACTGGAAGAAAATATGGGACAGCTTTTGCAGCACAATTCCGCATTTACGCTTGCTCTCTACGCACTCCTTGACATTAATATACACTATGAAGGCTGGAACATGGATCAGGTCAGTGACTATCTGAATATGTATTTTCAGATCGATGATCCGTCTATCGTCTCCTCTATTTATTATGAGGTAGTAGAAAATCCCGCTAATTACCTTTCCTACTATACCGGCTATCTGGAATTTTCAAACATGAAAGAAGATGCGCGACAGAAATTGGGAAGCAATTTCTCACTGCTGGAATTTAACCGATTTATCTTAGATATAGGACCAGCGCCTTTCACTGTAATACGAAATTATTTTACACAGTGGCTGATCAATTATAAATCCTGATCACATTATATTACTTACGGATTCCTTCAGTAATGACTTGAAAAAAATAACTGCCGTATTACGAATAAAAACCCGTAATACGGCAGTTGTCATTTCAGCTTTCCATCTGTCTTCCTAAAAATCCACAGGCAGTGGCAGCCAGTTTCATTTCCATCTCGCCAAAACGCGCTCTTGGTTCCCGGCTCATAATGGCTACTGCGCCGATGGCATCGCCTTCACAGATAATAGGGGCTACTACCTGGGCTGTGATTCCTTCTAATTCTTCATCTACCAGCTGGACAAAGCCTTTGTCCTCTTTTCCTGCCTGAACCGTTTTACGTTCCATGATCACACGCTCCAGACTCTGGCTGATCGCCTTTTGCAGCAATTCCTTTCTGGCTCCACCGGATACCGCGATCACCTGATCACGATCCGTGATGCATATGATCAGACCCGTTGCCTGTGACATAGCCTCTGCATATTGCCCGGCAAAAGCAGTCAGCTCCACCATAGGGGAATATTTCTTTAAAATGATCTCTCCCTCACGGTCTGTAAATATCTCCAGCGGAGTTCCTTCCCTCAAACGCAAAGTCCTTCGTATCTCCTTCGGAATTACCACACGCCCAAGATCATCGATCCTTCTTACAATTCCTGTCGCTTTCATCTTATCTTTTTCCTCCAATTCCGTATTTTAGCAGGAGTCCTTTTCTGCTATATATTTGCTATGGAGTTAGTATGTGGAAAGCTGTTGGAATTTATTCTTATCTGTTATTCTCCCCTTTATTTATCTGGCAAAATCCATTTTTCAGATTTAGGAAGCTTTTCATTTTAGGCAAAATTTCTTTATTACTTTACTTCCACTAATTCAATCTTAAAGTTCAGCTCTTTTCCTGCCATTTCATGATTTGCATCAAAAGTAATGGTTTTCTCAGTCTTAGCTGTTACTTTTACAGGAAATGGCTGACCCATCTGGTTGGTCAGGTATACCTGCTGGCCTACAGTCAGTTCTTCGGAACCTGGCAGCTGTTCAATCTCCAGTTCAAAGATTGCATCCGGATTTGGCTGTCCATATGCTTCTTCCGGCATCAGATGAATATCCTTTATCTCTCCCACTTCCATATCTGCTACTGCTGCATCAAAGCCTTTGATCATCTGGCCTGCACCGCATACAAATTCTAATGGTTCTCCTCTGTCATAAGAAGAATCAAACTGAGTTCCGTCATTAAAAGTACCTTTATAATGGGTACGGCATGTTTTTCCTACATTGCGTCCTGTGATTTCCATGTTTTATCCTCCGTTATTCTTGGATGTTCTCTCGAAAAGATTCCGGGAGAACATTTGGGCGTCGCTTGTTTTTCCTGCGCTCTTAGAGCTTACCACATTTCTTCCTCTCTGTCAGTCTTTTTCTTAGAGCCCTTTCTCTTGAATTTCCTGCCAAAAAAGGTATACTGATATCATAGGGAGAAGTAAAAGAAAGGGGATACATTTATGGTTATCTACAAAGCAAAAAACTATCAGGATCTAAGCCGCAAAGCAGCAAATATCATTTCTGCCCAGGTTATCATGAAACCGGACTGTGTATTGGGATTAGCTACCGGTTCTTCACCTATTGGCACTTACAAACAGCTGATCGAATGGTATAACAAAGGAGATCTGGACTTTTCCAAAGTCACCACCATTAACCTGGATGAATACAAAGGACTGGGACCAGATAATGACCAGAGCTACCGCTATTTTATGAATACCAATCTGTTCGACCACGTAAATATTGACAAAGCCCGGACTTTCGTTCCAGACGGCTTAGAGCCTGATCCGCAAAAGGCCTGTGCTGCCTATAACGAGATCATCCGTTCCCATGGCGGTATTGATCTGCAGCTTTTAGGACTGGGAAGAAACGGACATATCGGTTTTAATGAACCCGGTGCCGCCTTTGAAAAAGAGACACACTGTGTTGATTTAACAGAAAGCACCATAGAAGCCAATAAACGTTTCTTTGCCTGCGAAGAAGACGTTCCAAAACAGGCATACACTATGGGAATCAAAAATATTATGCAGGCCAAAAAAATCCTGCTCATCGCAGGAGGAGAAGAAAAGGCAGAAGCACTGCGCAATTCCCTCTATGGTCCCATCACACCATCTGTTCCTGCTTCTATCCTGCAGCTGCACAATGATGTGACTGTGATCGCAGATGAAGCCGCACTCAGCCTGATCCCATAAACTATATAAAAATATTTTAAAAGGGATATTGCCACATTGTATCTGGGCAATATCCCTTTTATTGAAACGCAGTCTTATGATCTTTTACGCACACGTTTTTGCCATCAATTTTTATCCTCTGCATCCAGCTTTTGTTTCATATATGCGGCGATGGTTGTCACCATTTTCTCTATATCAATAGGTTTTGACAGATGCGCATTCATCCCCGCATCCCGGCACTTCTTTACATCTTCAAAAAATGCATTGGCTGTAAGAGCGATAATAGGAATCGTCTGCGCATCCTTTCGTTCCAGAGACCGAATGGCTCGGGCTGCTTCCAGACCATCCATAACCGGCATCATCACATCCATTAAGATCACATCAAAGGTGCCCGGCTGGTTTTCCTGAAACAGCGTTAAAGCCTCTGCTCCAGCATATCCAATCCCATAGCTTCTTCATTTCCACTTAAAGGATAGATCTGGGAAACAATACCATCCTTTGCCAGTTCATGTGCCTCGATCACATCTCCTTCATCCTGCATCAATTTTGATAAAACATCAAACCTTACTTTCTCTATATCGTATCCTGATTCAATAATATTTTTTACCAGATCTGATTCTGCCAGATACTGGTTTAACTGTGCTTCTATCCTGCTACTACCATAAAAGAAAGAAGGCAGACAAAAAACGCCCGCAGCTTTATCTTCTCCCGATCCGTTTTTTGTTTCATATATAAACCTCATAAAATACATATTTTTCTTTTGTAACCACTATGTTTTCATTATACCAGACCGGACGATGTTTTCAATGTGATTTCTTGTGATTAATTTCCATCACAGTTTTAATCCTTACCCGTACTATAAACAATCAAAGAATATTCTCCCCATAATCTAGCGTTTATTCTGTTTTTATGTCGCTTTTTATTTTAAAACATAGCTTCACCAGTTGAATTTCCCTGAAAAATATGGTATTCTGAACCTTACATTGTACTCACACTTATGTGTTTATTTTTTTTGCGTTGATACTTTGTCGCTTTAAACTGACAAACGTATTGCTGCCATCCGCCTTTTTCGTCGGATAATATGTTTGTTTATTAATAGAATCCTGTAGAAATGAGAGAAAATCATGAACCAGTCAGAAACATTACTTGAAATAAAAGATCTGTGTGTGGAATTCAAGACCATGGCCGGGACCGTACACGCCGTAGATCACTTAAGTTATACACTCCACCGCGGTGAGAAATTAGGCATTGTAGGCGAAAGCGGAAGCGGAAAAAGCGTGTCTTCCCTGGCTATGATGCAGCTGATCCCCAATCCTCCGGGCAAAGTCACCGGCGGACAGATCTTATATAATGGAAAAGACCTGGTAAAACTTTCTGAACGGGAAATGCAGAAGATCCGCGGAAATGAGATCTCCATGATCTTCCAGGAACCTATGACTTCTTTAAACCCGATCATCCGCTGCGGAAAGCAGATCGCAGAGTCTTTACGACTTCACAGAGGGATGAAAAAGAAAGAAGCCACGGAAGAGGCCATTAAAATGATGCAGGCAGTGGGCATTGCAAATCCGGCAGTCCGCGCCTATGAATATCCCCACCAGATGTCCGGCGGCATGCGCCAGCGTGTAATGATCGCCATGGCTTTAGCCTGTCAGCCTCAGATCCTGATCGCAGATGAGCCTACAACGGCTCTGGATGTGACCATTCAGGCCCAGATCTTAGATCTGATCCGTGATCTGAACCAGTCCATGAACACCTCTGTTGTGTTCATCACACATGACCTGGGCGTTGTAAGCGAGCTTTGCGATACCGTTATCGTTATGTACAACGGCCATATCGTAGAAAAAGCACCGGTTGCTGACATTTTCCGTGAACCTCTCCATCCATATACACAGGGACTTTTAAGCGCTATTCCAAGGATCACTAAGGAGCGCAAACCGTTATCCACCATCGAAGGAATGGTTCCAAACCCGGTAGAACGCATCAAAGGCTGCCGCTTCTGGCCAAGATGTCCAAAAGCCTGCGACCGCTGCCGCAAAGAAGAACCGCCTGTATTTTCAGCAGGAGAAAACCGTCAGGTACGCTGCTGGCTCTATGCACAGGCAGATAACAGAAGGCAGGAGGCAGTAACCAATGGCTGATGAGAGAAAAAACAAAGATGTACTGGTTCACGCAGACCATGTAAAAGTATATTTTAAAGGAAAAGACAAAAAATCCGGCACCGTTCGTGCCGTAGACGATATTTCATTTGATATTTTCGCCGGAGAGACCTTTGGCGTAGTTGGAGAATCCGGCTGCGGAAAAAGTACTCTTGGGCGTACACTGATCCGTCTGATCCCGGCAACTGACGGTCATGTCTATCTGGATGGAGAAGATATTTCCGGATTAAGAGGCAAAGCCTTAAAACAAATGCGAAAAAAGGCCCAGATCATTTTTCAGGATCCCTCCGCATGCCTGAATCCAAGACGCACGGTGCGTCAGATCCTTATGGAACCTTTTGAGATCCACCATATGACCGGTTCCATGGACGTTGATGCAAGGATTGAGGAACTGCTCCATTTAGTCGGCCTCGACACCTACCATTTAAGCCGCTATCCTCATGAGCTTTCCGGTGGTCAGAAACAACGTATCGGAATAGCAAGAGCACTGGCATTAGAGCCAAAGCTTATTATCTGTGATGAAGCAGTTTCCGCCCTTGACGTATCCGTTCAGGCACAGGTTTTAAACCTGCTCCAGGAATTAAAAGAGCGTCTGGGACTGACCTACTTCTTCATCTCCCACAACTTAAACGTTGTTTATCAGGTCAGCGACCGTGTAGGTGTTATGTATCTGGGAAAAATGGTGGAGATCGCCGCTTATGACCAGCTGTATGAGAAGCGTTATCACCCTTATACAGAAGCACTTTTATCCGCGATCCCACAGGTTGACGCAGATGACCGGACAGAACGCATCCACTTAACCGGTGAGGTTCCAAGTCCTTCTGATCCGCCTTCCGGCTGCCCGTTCCACACCCGCTGTCCAAAGGCCTGCGATATCTGTTCCAGGGAAATCCCGCAGTTAAAGGAGATCGAAAAAGGCCATTTTGTGGCATGTCATTTATATCAGTGACGCAGCAATAACTTTGCTTTATCCCAGTCTTCAAAGACTGCAGCAATAACTTACTATTTTAAGAGGAGGATTTAATTATGAAAAACAAAAAACTCTTAGCCATCGCCCTCTCCATGGCAGTTGCAGCAGGCTGCACCGCATGCGGCGGCGGACAGGCATCCACAGACACTTCAGCAGCAGGTGACGCATCAAAAGCAGAAAGCACTGCAAGCGGTGACAACACTGTAATCGTTGCTATGGGTTCCGGTTTCTCTACTCTGGATCCAGGTTACGTTTACGAAAAATATCCACAGCTGATCGTAAATGCATGCTATGAGAACCTGTTTAAATTCTACGAGAACAATGGCACACCACAGCCTTGTCTGGCAGATACCTATGAGTTTTCTGAGGACGGCTTAACTCTGACTGTTACCTTAAAAGACGGTCTGACCTTTGCCAGCGGCAATAAGATCACTTCTGCAGACGTTGCATTCAGCATTAACCGTACTAAAAATTTAAAGGGAAATCCTTCTTTTATCTGTGATACTATTGACAGCATTGAGACCCCGGATGACGCTACTGTTATTTTCCACTTAAATCAGCCTGACAGTGCCATTCTTTCCAAACTGACCTATACTTCCCTGGCAATTCTTGACAGCGCTGTTGTAAAAGAAAATGGCGGTACTGACGCTGAAGATGCTTCCTCAACTGATACTGCACAGAGTTTCCTTGACAATGCAAGCGCAGGAAGCGGCATGTACATCCTTACCAGCTATACTCCTGATGAAGAAGTGGTTCTGGAAAAGAACCCCAATTACTGGGGCACCTCTACTAACGTAGACAAGTATATCTTAAAGATCCAGCCAGATGCCAACACCCAGATGATGACTCTGTCCACCGGAGATATTGACATTGCATTAAACCTGACTGATGATACCTTAAGTGAACTGGAATCAGCTGAAAATGTTGAGATCGTAAACGGAACAACAAAAATGATCGGTTTCGTTATGATGAATATGAACGAAGAATACGGCGGCCCTGTTTCCAACCCAGACGTACAGAAAGCCATCCGCAAAGCATTAGACTACTCTGGTATCCGCATGATCTGCGGTGAAGGCACAAAAACTCCTTATTCCATTATCCAGGATGGATTTATGGGAAGCAAGGGAACACGCCCGGATGATTACACCAATATCGATGAAGCAAAGCAGCTGTTAGCAGATGCTGGTTATCCAGATGGATTTGACGTAGATATGACTGTTTCTGACCTGGATATGGAAGGTATCCTTTTAACTGACCTGGCTCAGAAAGTAAAGGATGACTTATCCCAGATCGGTATCAATGTAAATATCACCACTCAGGCATGGGCAGCAGGCTATGGCGATGCTTACCGTAATGGAACCCTTGGCTTCACCGTTATGTACTGGGGCGTAGATTACAGCGATCCTAACGTACAGCTGGAATTCCTTCCAGGCGGCACTGTAGGACAGAGAGCCGGATGGACTGCTGAAATGGATCCTGAACTGGCTGCTATGTACAAAGAAGCAATGGAAGCAACTGACAATGACGCCCGCACTCAGGTTCTGGAAAACATCCAGGATGCCATGTATGAAGATGGCCCATTCATTGTAATTGCACAGGCTCCGGCTCACATTGCAAACAGCACCCGCTTAGATGGCGTAGATATCTTTGATTCTTACACCATTGATTTAACTGAAATTAATGTAAAATAAATCCGTATTTTAGAAAGGTACCAGATCCAAATGGGAGAGTTGAAATTTATTGGAAAACGTGTGGTTTATCTGGCAGTTATGCTGTTTGGCGTTGCCACCCTGGTATTCATCCTTACAAAGATGATACCCGGTGACCCGGTAGTAGCAAACTTAAGCCAGAGAGCCTTAAATGATCCTGAGATCGTAGCGGCCTACCGTGCAAAACACGGTCTGGACCGCCCGCTCATCGTGCAGTATATCTATTACATCCGTGACCTGCTGCACTTTGACTTAGGGACTTCTATCCGCACCAGCCGTCCGGTACTGGATGATCTGGCAAGATGTTATCCCGCCACTCTGGAGCTGGCCCTGTTTTCCATCGTGATCGCTTCTGTTTTCGGCATCCTGTTTGGTATCATTTCCGCCATCCGCCGCAACAGTATCTTAGATCAGATCGTCCGGGCCATTTCCGTAACCGGTGTCAGCATTCCGGCTTTCTGGTTTGCACTGCTGATGCTGTACTTCTTCTACTACAAATTAAAGATATTCCCGGGACCGGGGCGTTTAAGCAATTCTTTCTCTGCTCCGGCTTCCGTCACCGGGCTGTATGTGATCGACAGTCTGATCGAAGGGAATCCGGCAAAAGCCATGGATGCCATCCGGCACCTGATTCTTCCAAGCATCGTTTTAGCAGCCTTTACCATGGGGCTGATCACCAGAACCACCCGCTCTAACCTGTTAGATGCTCTTTCTACAGACTATGTCCGTACCGCAAAGGCAAAGGGCTTAAACAGTATCTGCCTGATCTTAAAACATGCCCTTGGAAATGCCCTGATCCCGGTTATGACTGTGATCGGTCTGGGACTTGGAAACCTTCTTGGCGGTATGGTATTAGTAGAAACCATTTTCAAATGGCCAGGTGTTGGTCAGTTTGCCTATGAATCCGTTATGGCAGCTGATTATCCGGCGATCATCGGCGTAGCACTGCTGATCGCATTAAACTATATGATCATCAATACAGTGGTTGATATTCTTTACGGCATTATCGACCCAAGAGTGAGGTGCAATTAACCATGATCCATTCTCTGAAAAAATTATTAAAATCCAATTACCTGTTTACACTGGGTATTTTGATCTGTCTTGGGTGGATATTAGCAGCTGTTTTAGCACCTGTTATTGCTCCTTACGACCCTATTGCCCAGGACCTGTCCATGCGTTTAAAAGCGCCTTCAGCCATTCACTGGTTTGGCACAGACAACTTCGGCCGTGATATTTTCAGCCGCGTGATCTACGGCGGACGCTATTCCCTTCTTGCCGGATGTCTGTCCGTTATCATCGCCGGTATGATCGGAACCTTTTATGGCGCGCTGGCCGGATACGCAGGAGGATGGCTGGATAATATAATGATGCGTTTTTCCGAAATGATCTTATCCTTCCCATCCCTGATCCTGGCAATGATCATCAATGCGGTTATGGGTTCTAATCTGTTCAACACCATGTTTGCCCTGGTCATTGTTTCCTGGCCCACCTATGCACGTCTTATGCGAAGCGTTGTTTTAAGTGTAAAGGAAAATGAATACGTCAATGCAGCTGAAGCCCTTGGTGCTTCCCGAATGCGTATTCTTTTAAAAGAGATCATCCCAAACAGCGTCAGTTCTGTCCTGATCATGGCCACCACAGACATCGGAAACAAGATCCTGATGTTCTCCACCTTAAGCTTCTTAGGACTTGGTTCTGCTCCGCCAACACCGGAATGGGGTATGATGGTTTCTGACGGTGTTGATTATTTCAACAAATTCTGGGTTGCCGGTTTTCCGGGACTTGCCATCTTTACCATGGCAGTAGGCGCCAATTTCATCGGCGACGGCCTGAGAGATCTGTTAGATCCAAAACTGAGAACACAGTTTTAATGGCAATTTTTTATCTTTCCTGCGTGCAGGTACGCAGAAAGCAAGATTGCTTGACAACAGTATCATAGTAAAGTATTATGGCGTCGGAAGGCTGTATTTTAGCCCCGGCGCCATGAGTTTATAAATAATGTACTCTCAGAGTCTTTTTGTACTTGATTTTGCGGGAAGATTTTGAAAGTACATCCAATAAAGGAGAATATTTATCATGAACGAAGCAAGAGCAAACCGTATTCTGGCAGCCTTAAAGGAACAGGGCGTAGACCAGATGCTTATTACTGATCCAATGTCTATCTGCTACCTTACAGGCATTTCCATGGCTCCTATTGAGCGTTTCTATGCACTGCTTTTAAAGGCAGACGGACATCATTATTACTTCTTAAATAACCTTTTCAATGTACCTGGTGATGTAGGCGTTGAAAAGGTATGGTATTCTGACACAGATCCTGTACCTGAGATCGTTGCTGCACATCTGGATAAAAATGCCATATTAGGCGTAGACAAAGACTTAAAAGCCCGTTTCCTTCTTCCTCTTATGGAAATGAAGGCCGCTGCAGGCTTCGTAAACGGCTCTCTGGCTGTTGATATTACCAGAGGTGTAAAAGATACCGAGGAGCAGGAAAAAATGCGCGCAGCGTCCCATATCAATGATCTGGCCATGGCTAAATTCAAAGACCTGATCCATGAAGGTGTTTCCGAAACAGAAGTAGCTGACCAGATGCTTCAGATCTATCTGGATCTGGGAGCAGATGGCTATTCCTTCCCGCCATTAGTTGCCTTTGGAGCAAATGCCGCTGACCCCCACCATTCTCCAGATGATACCGTTGTAAAACCTGGGGACTGCGTTCTCTTTGACGTAGGCTGCATCAAAGACGGATACTGCTCCGATATGACCCGTACTTTCTATTTTAAGACCGTAAGTGACGCACACAGAGAAGTATACGAAACCGCCAAAGCAGCCAATGAAACTGCTATCTCAAAGATCCGCCCAGGTGTACCACTTTGCCAGCTTGACGCTGCTGCCAGAGACTTGATCTCCGCTAAAGGCTGGGGACCTAATTTCAACCACCGCCTTGGACATTTTATCGGTCTTTCTGAACATGAATTCGGAGATGTTTCCTCTGCCAATACATGGGAGGCAAAACCAGGCATGATCTTTTCCATCGAACCAGGAATCTATTTAACCGGTGATACCGGTGTCCGTGTAGAAGATCTGGTATTGGTGACAGAAGATGGGGTGGAAGTATTAAACCACTATCCGAAGGAACTGCAGGTTATTGGATAAAGACCTATAGATGCATTGACCCGACTAAGTTATTGTACATGGGTAGGAACTTTTGGAACCGAAAGTGCCGTACAATAACGCAATGGCAGCGGAAATTTGCCGTATTTAAATGGGAAGCCACGACAAATTCCGTTGCTGGTCATGCAACACATGAACAGTAACCTGACTAATATTTTGTGTAAAGGATATTTGCAATCTGCTGTTGATACTGTAAAGATTTTTTAACATAGAATTCCTCTGTGCCTTGTTGAATTTCAGTCGAATTGACTTTGATTATAAGATACTTTATACAAATAGACTTTGTCTTTTAGGCAAAACGGCTCATAGAATATGAGCCAGACTTTTATCACTATCTATGAAATTTATAGTAGTTATTGTTTCAGAATCCAAATTCCTGTAACAGCTTTTCCAGATATTCTGGTTCCTTTAGAGCTCGCTGCAAGTCAGATGCTCTGTCCGATGCCAGAAGGCAAGAATATAGTCTATTCAATCTGACTATAGTTTCTTCCCTTGCCTCTTCCCAAATTTCATCTGCATGTTCCTGAACATACTCTTTCATATACTGTTCAAACATCATATAGCGTTCTCCCATCTTTCGGCTTCTTTTTATCCGGCGCATAGAATCCTGAAGCTGTTTAACCAGTTCATCTCCATAGTCAGCTTCACTTTCCACCAGATCAGCCTTAACAAAATCAAGCAGTGTCGTCAGTTCTTTCGGTACTTCTTCCCGATTTTCCTCCATACTACAGAGGAATCCTATACCTGTAGATTATCATAATTTTGTCATGCATGCAACTCATTTTCCCCCCTCCCATTGATAACATGTCTCCAATCCAAAGGTCCCAGCCATTATTGATTTTTCACCTTATTTCAAGTAAAATCAACAGAGGACATGTATTTAAAAATTAGTCCATAAAATATAAGCTCAGCCCAGGAGGACACGTCACACATGAAAAACCCAAAAGCCACACTACATATGGCAAATGGAACGGATATTGTAATAGAACTGCTGCCCCAGGCAGCGCCAAATACTGTAAACAGCTTTATCTATGCTGCTTCTCATGGATACTTAGATCACCATGCCATTGAGCGCATCGTTCCAGGAAACTGGGTAGATGTAAGCTATACCGCCTTTGGTCATAAAGAACTTCAGTACCTGATCCCCAATGAATTTGCTCTGAACCCAGAGGTTACGCCTCTTGACTCTCATCCTGGCTGTGTATGTATGGGAGGATATGGAGAAGCAGGCCTGGCAAGCTGCGAATTCTTCTTCCCTCTGCGGGACTGCCCGGATCACAAAGGCACTTATCCGGTATTCGGCAAGGTTATTTCCGGTATGGACGAGATCCGTAGGATCGCAGCAGTCAAAACCATTCCCGTAGATTTTCCGATCCCAGGCGTAGAGGTAAATAAGCCCGTTAACCCCCAGGTCATCGAAACCGTAGAATTAGAACTTTATGGTGAAACCTATCCTGAACCAGTGCGGGTAGCAAACCCGAAATTGCCAAAGTGCTGGCCGAAATTATAAGTAAACCAGATCAAGGAATTCCCCTCAATAGTCTGCTTAAAACAACAGATAGGAACTGGCTTGTATCAGATAACAAATAAACATATACCGGAGGAACTTTTACAGCACACACTTTGATAAGACCATGAAAGTGGGTGCCAATGTGGTCTGTGCCAGACGAGGCGGATGTTCTGCAACTTTCGACGAGTTAAATAAATATTTTACCATCGCAAACATGCCTATCGCATCCAGCCAGTACTGGAACAGCATCCACGGCAGAATGCCTGGAGAAGCGCAGATGGATGAGGAAGGCCGCCAGACTATGCGGGTTCTTGCAAGAAACATGACATTCTTGATGAAGAGCATCCAGCTGGGCAAAGAACAGTTCGGGCTTCCTCAGCAGGAAAAACGAACTGCAACAAATTTTGTACGATAAAAAGTACGTTTCTTAAACCGCCAGAAGTCCATCAAATGACATTTGCAACTAATGTCTACTGATCACCTACAAACAAACGTCCAGGCTGTTTTCCCTTTTTCGGAGCAGCCTGGACGTTTTTATTTGCATCTTTATTTCATTCTTTTATTTTGTTTCTGGTTTCACTGCTTCCACCGGCTCACCTGGATATTCAATCACATAAAATTCATACCCATTGATCACACGAGTGGTTCCATACACATCTTTTCGCTTAAAGCCTTTTCCATAATTGGCATGTACATGACCATGTAAGAAATATTTGGGATGATATTTGTCCATCAGGTCCAGAAACGCTTTAAATCCCCGGTGGGGCAGATCTTCCATATCATTTAATTTATAAGCCGGTGCATGGGTCACAAGGATATCAAAACCTTTATGACGCCATAATTTCCACCACAATCTCCGGATGCGGGCCCGCATTTTCCGCTCTGTATACTGATTTGGTGAATCCGGTATATACTCCATAGACCCACCAAGGCCCAAAATTCTAACGCCTTTGTATACATAAAGATCATCATCAATACAAATACAGCCTTCCGGCGGTTTGTACTCATATTTACTGTCATGATTTCCCTTTACATATAAAAGGGGAGCATGACACAATGTAGCAAAAAACGTGAGATATTCCGGCGGCAGATCGCCGCAGGAGATCAAAAGATCAATATCCTTCATCTTCTCTGGATCATAATATTCATATAAAAGTTTTGATTCCTGATCTGCAAATATCATTATATTCATTTATTTATTCTCCATCTCTGTCTGCGCAGATGCCTTTACTCCCTGAAGTTGCATTAGTTCCTGGGCCCGTTCATTCATTTCTCCGATTTCAGGGATATAACCTACCACATTCTGGGCAAGCCAGTTCATGGTAATGATCTCCTCTGCCTTTAAACTCTTTCCCTGAGTACATTTAATACTTCCATCCTGTGCATAGATCAGGCCATCAAAAGGATGAAAGCTTCCTGCTCTGATCGAATTTTTCAAAAACTCGATCAGACGTCTGGTGCCATTCGGCATATTTTCAGAACATATGACATCGATCACATCCGCAGACATTCCCCACCAGTAGTTCACTGCTTTCTTGCCTTTCATAGACTCAATCTCATCTGTACTCTTAAAGGCAAGACGGATGATCTGTTCATAAAATTTACCCCAGTGCCATACCGGCATTGCCAGGTTCTTTACAGTACCATCATCTTTCTTCAGATACAGCCCATACTCTCTGGATGGATGATCCGGATTTATCATATCATGGCCGGAAATATAATGGATTCCCTGTTCATGCAAAATATCTTCTGTATGTTTATCCTTCTTTCTTCTTGCCCACTCCAGATGGACTTCCACATATGGATTGACCATTCTTGCCCCCAGTGCAAAGGCATTAATATCTGCCAGCATACCATAAGTTGGCTGTTCTGCAATGTAACCCAGTTTATCTTCTCTGGACAGCGCAGCTGCAATGGCTCCCATCAGGAATTTGGCTTCATACATCCTTGCATAATAGTTGCACACAGAAGAATAGGACATATTGATAGAACAATTATAAAATTTAATATCCGGATACATGGCTGCAGAACGGACACTCTGATTCAACATTCTGGAAGTAATGGTAAAAATGATGGTACAACCGGCTTTTACTTCTTTTTCAATCGCTTCAGCAACCTCTTCCTCTGTCTCTACATGATCTACCACCATCGTAGTGACCTTTCCCTCAAACGCCTGCTCCAGATACATTCTTCCCAGTTCATGTCCATAGATCCAACGGGACGTTTCCGCCGTTCTTCCATAGATAAAACCTACTTTTAAACCATTTGGGATCTCATCCTGGGGCAGAAACCATTTTAAAATAGCCGGTTTCTTATCTTCTTCCACTTCCTGAGGATCCTGGATCAGCTCGATCTTATTTCCTCTATTGGCCAGCTGGATCTCTTCCCAGATCCGCATCAGAGCCCGATACATTTCCTTTTCTGTCTGGCCTTTAACATTATCATAGCCATAAACTTCAATATAAACCAGAAATGCATCTCCCTCTGTCAGTTTTAGACGCTCTCCATGTGCCATCTCAAAAGCTTTCGCAAATCGTCCGTATGCAGAACGGAAGTAGATCCGCTCTGCATCTGTCCAGACCTGATCCTGCTTCATTCCCATTAGTTTCAGAAGTTCTTTATACCGTCCTTCTTTGCTGAACCATACATCGCAGTTAGAAGAAACTTTATAGAAATCCAGGAACTCATAATAGATCTTATTTTCCAGATCATCTGTCCGCTTAGGGATCAGACGGATCACTGTTCCGGGAATACTATAAGCCCCCAGGTATTTCATAACGCTGACCCGCTTATTCCCTTCCTGAACATAAAAACGGTTCATAAATTCATAAGCTACAATAGGATCCTGAATCCCGTCTTCCACCTGATGATTGTAAAGATTCAGCCATTTGATCCCAAATTCAGACCTTTCTAATAAAAGAGGCATGAAATTACTTGCAAAGGAAAGGGATCTCTCTGCCGTTTTTGTTCCCACCAGTTTTGATAACGGAATATCCATGGTCCCTAAAGGCACCTGGGACACAATATCTGTATAAGATAAAATTTCATCCAGCACCGGAAGATAGGGATATTCTCCCTTTGACACTGAATCCTGATACTGTTTTTTTCCAAGTTTTAACGCTGCTCCGTATTCTGTATCTGACATAGTTTTATTCCCCCGCCTCCCAATCTCTTGTATTACTGTTACATTTCATCTGTATTGCTGCACCTGTTTTATATTTATTATAGACAGGCAGCTGCAATTGTGCAAGCTACTCTAATACCTGTATTCCAAAAACTGAGTTCACATAAAAACAGATGTAATTTTAAAACTTTTCTGCTAAAATAAGATTAACAATATTTAGATGTTCCCTCGGGGTCTTTCATGCATCTGCCTTTGCGGCTGATTCCGGGAGAACATTAGAAAGACTTGGAGGATTTTAGCATGGATGACAACAGCAGAAGAAGAAATGAACGTCTGGCACAGACAGTGATCAAGGGCCTGCAGTCCCGCAACATGTCCGGTTATTACGCAGAAAATAAAGAAGATGCTTTAAAACAGGCATTAGAATTGATTCCGGAAGGAAGCACCATCGCTATGGGCGGCTGTATGAGTGCCCATGAGATCGGACTGATAAAAGCCCTGGAAGCAGGAAACTATCACTATATTGACCGCGACAAAATACCGCCAAGAGAAGGTCTTATGGCTGCTTATGACGCAGATATCTTCTTATCCAGTGCAAATGCCATTACAAGCGACGGTATTATGGTCAACATTGACGGAAACTCCAACCGTGTTTCCTGTATCGCCCAGGGACCAAAGAAAGTTATTTTTATTGTTGGCATAAATAAAGTCTGTTCCGACCTTGACAGCGCCATGAAACGTGCAAGAAATGTAGCTGCTCCTATGAATGCACAGCGATTTAATGTTAAAACTCCATGTAAAGAAACCGGCAAATGTTTTGACTGCAAATCCCCAGATACTCTCTGCTGCCAGTTTCTTATCACCAGATATTCCAGACATACCGACCGTATCCACGTAATCCTGGTAAATGATGTCATAGGATATTGATCGCGTGAAATCACCGCTGAAAGGAGCGTTTCTATGGAAGACCGTTTAGCTGTCATCAGCTGTATCATAAGCGACCCGGAATCTGTTTCCATTATGAATGAAAAACTCCATCTCCACGCACCTATGATCATTGCACGATTGGGCGTCCCCTGCAGAGAATACGGTGTATCTGTAGTCAGTGTTGTACTCCATGGCACCCAAAATGAGATCAGCTCATTTGCAGGAGATCTGGGGAAAGTAAAAGGTGTAAAAGTGAAATCCATCCAGGTTCCTGTGACAAATACGCCCTGACGCAAAAAGCTGCAGGTTCTACGCCCGCAGCTTTTTTAATTTCTTCAATATTTCCTCCGCCTTAAACAGCATATCTTCAGTGGTAATGCCTTTGGATTTTCTTTCCACATAGTGGAACACCGGCACTTCTCCAGGTACCAGTTTCAAAGCTCCTGCGTAAGAATTTACCAGCCCCGGTATCTCTCCCACATTCAGCTTCGCTTTCTGATACATAGTCAGCTTCACTTCTTTTTCTTTTACCAGGACTTCCGTCACATAGCATTTATGAGCTAAAGCCCGCACTCTGGCAATAACAAGAAGATTTTCCACACTCTTTGGAATATCTCCGAAACGATCCATCAGTTCATCCTGCATATCCATATATTCATCTTCTGTCTCAATGGCAGAGATTCTCTTATAAATATCCAGTTTCTGATACTCATTTTTAATATAATTAGCAGGAATATAAGCATCAATGTCACATTCCACGCTGGTAGCATAAGAATCTTCTTCTGTTTCTTCTCCCTTTAATGCTAAAACTGCCTGATTTAACATTTTACAGTAAAGGTCATAACCCACTGCTTCCATATGTCCATGCTGCTCTGCACCAAGGACATTTCCAGCCCCACGGATCTCAAGATCACGCATAGCGATCTTAATACCAGAACCCAGTTCCGTAAATTCCCGGATAGCCTGAAGGCGTTTTTCCGCCTCCTCTTTTAAAAGCTTATCACGTTTATACATTAAAAATGCAAAAGAAGTTCTGTTAGAACGGCCTACACGTCCTCTCAACTGGTATAACTGAGAAAGTCCCAGTCTGTCTGCGTCATGGATGATCATTGTATTGGCATTGGGAATATCAAGGCCAGTCTCAATAATGGTGGTGGACACCAGAACATCGATCTCACCATTAATAAAGTCTGTCATGATCCGTTCCAGCTGATGCTCATGCATCTGTCCATGAGCAAAGGTAACCACTGCATCCGGCACCAGTTTCTGGATCCTTGCTGCCACCTCATCAATATCCGTTACACGATTGTATACATAGTACACCTGGCCTTTTCGCGCCAGCTCTCTGTTGATCGCTTCCCGGACCATTTCCTCATTGTATTCCATTACATAAGTCTGGATCGGTGTACGGTCCACAGGCGGTTCTTCCAGCACGCTCATATCCCGGATCCCTGCAAGGCTCATATGCAGTGTCCGTGGGATCGGTGTTGCAGTCAAAGTCATAACATCTACATTTTCCTTCAGCTGCTTGATCTTCTCTTTATGAGCCACACCGAAACGCTGCTCCTCATCAATGATCAAAAGACCCAGATTTTTAAACTTCAGATCCTTAGAAAGCACTCTGTGGGTACCGATCACAATGTCCACCATACCTTTTCGCAGGTCTTCCAATGTCTTTTTCTGCTGGGATGGGGTGCAGAAACGGCTCAACATATCAATGCGCACCGGAAAATCCTTCATTCTCTGGACAAAAGTATTATAATGCTGCTGAGCCAGAATGGTGGTTGGTACCAGATACACCACCTGTTTGCTGTCCTGAACTGCCTTAAAAGCTGCCCGCAGGGCGATCTCTGTCTTTCCGTAACCAACATCACCACAGATCAGCCGGTCCATGATCTTACGGCTTTCCATATCTTTTTTCACTGCCTCAATGGCATCTAACTGGTCGTCTGTTTCCTCATAAGGGAACAGTTCCTCAAATTCCTTCTGCCATACAGTGTCTTCCCCATACTGATAGCCATTTTGAGCCTGACGGGCCGCATACAGTTTCACCAGATCTCTTGCAATCTCCTGAACCGCCCCTTTGACACGGGTCTTGGTCTTATTCCATTCTGTACCGCCCAGTTTATTTAACTTGGGCTTCTTGGCATCCGCTCCGGCATATTTCTGGATGCTTTCCAGTCTGGTAGCAGGCAGATACAGATTGCCTCCATCTCCATATTCGATCTTAATATAGTCTTTAATAACCTTGTCCCGCTCTACTTTTTCAATTCCTTTATAGATGCCAAGACCATGTTCCTCATGGACTACATAATCCCCTACTGCCAGTTCCGAAAAGCTTTGAATGGCTTTTCCCTGATAATTGCTCTTTTTCCGCCTTTTTTTCTTCTTTTCCGTACCAAACATGTCGCCTTCTGTAATGATGACAAATTTGATCAGCGGATACTCAAAGCCTCTGTGGATATTTCCATAAGTAACCAGTATCTCACCGGGAGCCGCCTTGTGTTCTTCCCCTGTTCCATCCGGGCAATAAGCCCGCAGGTCATATTCCCGCAGATCGCTGGCCAGCCGGCTGGCTCTTGTCCTGGAAGCGGATAATAAAACCACCCGGTAGCCTTCCTTCTTCCAACGGGTCAGATCACTTATAAGCATGTCAAAACTGTTCTGATAGGAATTTACATTTCGTACATCAAAACTGAACTTTTCCTTCACTTTCATACCAGGAAGTTTCTGGTCAAGGCCTGTAAGCATCACTGTATACGATCCCTGAAGCTTTGCCAGCACCTGGGGGCCTGCATAAAGAAGCTCTGTCTGTCCCGGAAGCAGATATCCTTTTTCCAGGCGGTGGATCATACTTTCCCTGAATTCCTGTTCTACAGTCTCGCCCTTTTCCTTTAACCGGGCCGGTTCATCCAGGCAGATCAGTGTATCTCCTGCAGGAAAGTAATCCAGAAATGACACTGTTTCCGGGCAGAAATACCTGATATATGCGTCTAATCCATCTCGTTTCCAGCCTTGTCTTATTCCTTCTGTCAGTTCTTTTATAATTCCCCGGATGCGGGATGCTTCCTCGATCTGATGTTTGGCCCTTAAAGCTGCTTCATATTCCTTTTCTTCCTTTTCCAGCCCTGCGATCCCGGCTTCTAACTGTTTTTTCGTCAAAACCGTCTCCGCAGCAGGATAAATGGTAACTTTTTCCAGCTGTTCCACAGAACGCTGACTTTCCGGATCAAAGCTGCGGATGGAATCTACCTCATCATCCCACAACTCAATACGTACCGGTGCTTCCTCCGTCAGGGGAAAAATGTCTACAATGCCGCCGCGGATGGAAAACTGGCCCATACCATCCACCTGAGCCGTCCGTTCATATCCCAGTGCTGTCAGCCGTTCCTTCCATTCATCCAGATCCATGATCTGTCCGTTTTCTACAGTCACTGCCTGCTGCTTTAAAAATACCAGGGGAAGCAGATGATCCATAAGTCCATCCAGCGTAGTGACTACCACACCTTCCTCATCTTCCATCAAATGACGCCACACAGCAATGCGCTGGCGGGTCATAAGATTTCCGTGGATATCCGCACTGTAAAACAACAGGTCTTTTGCCGGATAAAGCCATACATTTTCCGTAAAGCTGCGAAAATCGTCATAGATTTCCCTGGCTCTCTGATCATCATAGGTCACCACCAGCTTCCATGGAAATCCCCCGTCTTTTCCCAGCCAGTACATGAGATGCACCTTCTGGGAATCCAGGGTCCCTGTGGCCTGAAGGGGTCCTTTCGCTTTTTTTAACGCATCCCGTAAATTTTCATATTCCTGTAATTCCAATAACGGATTTTCCATGTTTTCCCCTTATATCCTGTATCTGATTCTGTTCCATTGCCATTTCTATGTGCATTGTGTCTGTTTGATGGTTTTTGTGTTCAGTTATGCACACAATGCCTATTTGTGACCATTAAACTGGTTCATAGCCGCATCTGGTCCCTCTGCGATCATGACCTCTACTGCCTCTGCCGCATCTTTAAATGCCTGCTCCATTTTTTCACGATCTTCCTTAGAGAAGCGGCTGAGTACATAATCTGCCAGATCCATTCTGGGTGGCTTGTCACCTACGCCTACCTTAATACGTGGAAACTCCTGTGTTCCCAGGTGGGCAATGATATTTTTGATGCCGTTATGGCCGCCAGCGCTGCCTTTTTTGCGGATACGCAGCTGACCTACGTCCAGACTGATATCATCATATATAACAATAATATGCTCCGGGTCTATCTTATAGAAATCCGCAGCTTCCCTTATACTCTCACCGCTTAAATTCATAAAAGTCTGAGGCTTTAAAAGGATCACCTTTTCTCCGGCAATGATGCCTCTTCCATAAAGTCCCTTAAATTTCTTCTCATCCACAGATGTGTTTAACTTGTCCGCCAGCACATCAATGGTATCAAATCCCACGTTATGTCTTGTTTTCTCATACTCCCTTGTAGGGTTTCCCAGTCCTGCTATGATATACATAAAATATTTTCCTTTCCAAAACACGCCTGAAAGCGCTAGATTCCGCCATATAGGAGGTATCTAACGCTCATTTTACTTAGTCGTTCACTTATTCTAGCAGATATGGCCTTCTTTTACAAGCCGTGATTCTTTTTACAAACCATGCCATTGCTTTTGTATATAATATGTATTATAATTGTCTTACATATAGAAAGGATGGTGATACTATGGATTCTAGTATGACATTTCGTATTGACTCTCAGATCAAGGAACAGATGACTGAAATCTGCAATCAGCTTGGCATGACTCCTTCTACTGCCATTAATTTATTTGTCAATGCCTTTGTCCGTGAAAAAGGTATGCCTTTTCAGATCAAATTAAAGACAAATGAAAAAGCACTTACCAAAGAACAGATGTTAGCAGATACCAACGACCTGCTCCGCTCTTTTGCATCAGATTATGAAAGGATGGCTAAATGATTTGGATACAGACAGATGATATTATAGCAATTCATTCTCAGATCATTCAAGTTACTGGAGGACTGGATGGGCTTCGCGATCAAGCCGCTCTGGAAGCTGCTTTAGCAGCACCCCTACAGTCCTTCGGTGGTATAGATCTGTTTCCCGGCGAAATTGAAAAAATAGCACGGCCCGGGTATGGCCTAGCTTCCAATCATGCCTTTATCGATGGCAATAAACGGATTGGCGCTATGTCTGTACAGTTACTCTTAAAATGGAACGGGTATCATCTTCATTTAAGAGAAGGAGAATTATCAGACATGTTTATTGCAATTGCTGATGGGAAAGCACACGAACAAGATTTATTAAAATGGATACAAAACCACATTAATTGATTTTAACTACTTTCTTGTCTCTTTTTATCACTTCCCGTTTATCTGTCCCATCTGGCACAAAACGAAATACAGTAAATTGAACTTCTTCATCTGTATCATTTTCAAATGTGTGGATACTGTTTCCCACCTGAACCAGATCCCCTTCATAAAGGTATCTGGAATGCTGATCAGTGCCTTCCAGATAACGGCATAATAATTTTCCCTTTGTTATCAGCAGTGTTTCAATGATTTTTTCATGGTAATGCCATTCCTGAATAGAATAAGGTGCAATACAGTTTGTATGCACCTCATATTCTGGAAATATATAGTAATCTACGCTGGTGCCATTTGGCTTATCAGCATGAATGGCATCTTTTTTACTATGAAATGTTATCTGATCCATATATCTCCTTCCTAATAAATCATAATTCCGCTCTACATTCCGGCTCTTACATCTCACTTCCCGCCAATGTCTCCAGCGCCCGCTCTTTTGTAAACAGTCCACAGGCTACCAGCCGTTCTACTACCTGCTCCTGGCGCTTTTCGGCCAGTTCCAGGTTGACAGTGGGGGCATATTTAGACGGTGCGTTTGGAACGCCTGCAAGGAGTGTGCTTTCGTAATCAGTTAAGTCTTCCGGCTCTTTTCCGAAATAGCCTTCGCTGGCATCTTTGATGCAATAATATCCGTTCCCAAAGTAAATGGTATTTACATAAAGTTCCAAGATCTCATTTTTACTGTAATCCCGCTCCAAGGCAAAGGCCATAAATACCTCTGCCACCTTCCGTTCCATCTTCTTTTCCTGGGTGAAGTACAGATTTTTTGCCAGCTGCTGGGTAATGGTGCTGCCGCCTTCTACAAAACGGCCTGCTTTTACATCATTGACCATGGCTCTTGTAATGGCAATGGGGTCGATACCAATATGTCCGTAAAATCTATGGTCTTCCACAGAGAGGACTGCATCCGTATAGGTCTCTGGAAGGTCCGAAAACAAGGTATAGCTTTCCTTGGAGCGGATCTCATTCACCTTATCAGCCAGACTGACCTGAGCAATGGCATCTTTATACATATCATAACCCCGGATACCAATGGTCACTGCAAAATACATGACCACCGCACAAAGCACAACCGTCACTCTTTTAAACCATGCAAATGCCGGGTGCTTCTTTTTTATACTATCCTTTGCTGTGTTGTTCTTTCCATTGTCTTTCGTCCTCATCTGCTCACCTTCTCTCCTGTGCTTATATACTCAGGTCCATGCATTTAAGCACTTTACCACCCGCAGTTGCAGGTGGGGACCTTTCCTCTGTACTCAAGCTCACACGCTCTACCGCCCGCGGCAGCGGGCGGGGCCTTCGCTTAATTACAGTATAGCACACCAGACTTGGAAAGTCTTTGAGGCTCCCTTAAAGAACTCTGACTAAAATCTAACCATTTTTTAAAGTTTTCCTAAAGGAGTGCGAAAGTAATTTGAAAACTGCATCTGGGCGTCGGAAAGGGCCTCTTTCGGGGTCACGATCCCAGTGTAGGCATTTTTTACAGCCAGTCCCAGAATGCTTAAAAACTTACGCTCATCAAAAGGTACGGAAAGTTCTGCCGGAAGCCGGTTTCCCTTTGCAATAGGGAAGCAATGCCTGGAAAGCTTCAGCCACGGATAGTTATGTAAAACCTCGTAATTATCATAAGTCCTGCGGCATGGTGACGTACTTCCCAGTAAAGCAGACGCCGAACACAATGGCTCACTGCACATCCATTTAATAAAGGAAAGGGCATCTTTTGGCCGCTTACAGTACTTAGAAACGCCTAAGCTGCCGCCGCCAAGCACCGGGTTATTTCCCGGCATCATGGAATACCCCACATTCCCCACTACATGAGAACTGTGAGCTGACAGATCACTGGCATAGTTGCTGTATAAAATGGACATGGCAAAATTTCCTTCCGCAAAACGCCTTGCAGTCTGAGTCCACCAGCCGCAGTACTCCGGTGATGTACAGCGCCGCAGCTGTACCAGTTCTGTAAGAGCCTGCTGGCACGCTGGAGAATCCAGGCGGATCTGTCCGTCTGCACCATACAGATTTTCCTGAATGGCAAATAATCTTGCCAAAAACTCCGAACCGGCTACACCTGTAGATCCCAGCGTAATGGTAGATCCATAAGGAACCGGTGACGACGGTGTCAGATCCCTGGTAAAGAACGCAGCGATCCTGTTATATTCTTCAAAGGTTTTCGGCGGCTGTAATTCCTCATGGAACTGTTCAAAATAAGTACGCTTACAGATGGGGCTTTCAAACAAATCCTTCCTATAATATAAGATCTGCACACTGGGTGTGACCGGAAGCGCATAGATCTGGCCATGTACCCGGCAGTAATGCTCCGGGACTCCTTCCACATACTGTCCCAGGCTGTTTTCAATGTCCCCGTCGATCTCCGACAGAGGTAAAAGCAGTTTCTGGGCAAACCAGGAGAGCCAGGTCACATCCAGTCTGAGGATATCAAAACGGGAAGTTTCATCCAGAGAATTAAATGCCTCATAAATCTCATCATAAGAAAGGATGCACACATTCACATCAATTCCCGTTTTCTGTGTAAATAATCGGGAAAACGTTTTCATAATATATGCTTCCGGGCTGTCCAGTGTCACGATGTTTAAGGGCTGGGTGCTTTCCGGCTTCTGGATATTCACATACCAGTTCTGGAACCCGTCTCCTGTCATAATCCGGTTCATATGGCTTTCCAGTCCACTGTTTTCCCCTGTTTTTTTCGTTTTCTCCGTTTTTTCTGTCTCTGCTACCTGCTCCCGTGGTATTTTCTCCTGCTGCATACGTTCTCCAGCTGCACCTTCTTCTGCTTTCCGGATGAGTATCTTCGCCGCCCGTTTTCCCAGCTGCCGGTAATTCATCTCATATTTAATAAAATCATTTTCCGGAATGGTAAACAAAGGTGAAACGGTATAAATATCCGGTGAACCTTCTTTTTTCCCATAAAAAGTCGTACACATATCTTTGGCGCTTTCTGCAAATCCATAATTGGAAATAAAAAACGCCTGAGGCAGCGTTCCGTTAAATATCTGCATGATATTCTGATATTTTCTAAAAGAGTCCGTCCAGATCTGGATCACCTGGCAGGTGGAGCCTTCCATTGTCGTCAAAAATCCCCTGCAAAAATCTTTTTCACTGGAATAATCTGGATTACCTGTAAGCAGGCAGATGCTGCGGTAGCTAGCCTGCAGCGCTTTCTCCGCCATAGCCTGTCCCGCCTTTTCATAATCAAATCCAATAAAATCCGAAGTGAAACCTGTTTTCCGGTCTACAAAAAGCACCGGAATATCAGTCCCATTATTTGAATCCGGTTCCATTTCCCCAAAAATCCCACTGTTTTTATAAACAACCGTTTCGCTGGCAGTACCCGCTACAGCGGAAATACAGGCAATTCCCTTTACCTGCCGCACTTTTGCCTCTGAAAATGCAGCCACTTCACTTTCCGGTGAGTTTTCATTGGTCAGGTGACGTGATACCAGATAACCATGTTCCTGGGCATAATCTTTAAAGCTGAAATAAAAATCCTCATATTGCCTGGCCCGTGAATCAGGCATGACCAGGGCCAGACAGTCATTGGTTCCTCTACGCAGCAAAGCCGCTCTCTCATTCGGAACATATCCCAGCTGTCTTGCAGCTTCCATTACACGGCGTATTTTGTCACTGCTTACATTTCCCTTACCATTTAATACATTGGAAACTGTTCCCTGAGCCACACCGGCTTTCTTCGCAATATCTTTAATGGTTGCCATATATGCTCCTCCTGATACCTTGATGCTTCTGAGTATACCATATCTATATGAAAACCACAATTACACCTACGTAAATTGAACATCGTTCAACCACATTCTTTGTAAATAAATTGTAAAAAATATATAACATAGGTAATTTTGTTAAAGTATAAAGTAAATACAAAATAAATATTGTGCAAAAAATCAAAATAATATTTGACACGTTTCAATAATGATGCTATAGTGAACTTAAGAGCAAATCACAGGCCTCAAAAAGGCCCAGCGCAAACAAAAAGGAGGAGTATCATGAAAAAGAAACTCGTACTTACATCTGCCTGTTTAGTAGCCTCTGCTATGGCACTTGGCGGCTGCTCCGGCGGATCCAAGCCAGCAGAAACCACCAGCGCAGCAGCAGCTGAGAAATCTGAGGCAGCAGCCGATGCTACCACTGCAGCAGCTGAAAGCGGTTCATCCGACGCAATGCACCTGTCATTCTACTACCCGGTAAATGTAGGCGGCGATGCTGCAAAGCTGATCGAGAAGATCTGTGCAGACTTCAACGCAGAAAATCCTGACATCGTTGTAGATCCTGTTTATACCGGAAACTATGACGATACCGTTACAAAGATCCAGACAGCGATCCAGGGCGGTACACCACCAGATGTATTCGTAAGCCTTGCTACCCAGAGATTCACCATGGCTTCCACCGGCATGGCAATGCCATTAGATGATCTGATCGCAGCAGACGGTGATGAAGGAAAAGCTTATATTGATGATTTCTTAAGCGGATTTATGGAGGATTCTTACGTAGACGGAAAGATCTACTCCATCCCATTCCAGAGAAGTACAGAGATCCTTTTCTATAACAAAGACGCATTCAAGGAAGTTGGCCTTGATCCTGAAAAAGCACCTGCAACCTGGGACGAGCTGGTTGAGGATGCACAGAAGCTGACCAACGAAAACCGTTACGGCGTTGGTATCGCATTAAACTCCGGTTCCGCACAGTGGACCTTCACTGGTTTCTGCTTACAGAACAGCAAAAATGGTGAGAACCTGATGGCTGAAGACGGAAAGTCCGTTATGTTTGATACTCCTGAAAACGTAGAAGCACTTCAGTTCTGGCTTGATCTTCAGAACAAGTACAAAGTAATGGCTCCTGGCATCGTACAGTGGACCGATCTTCCTACTCAGTTCTTAGCAGGCGAAGTTGCTATGATCTACCACACCACAGGAAACCTGGCAAACATCAGCAAGAACGCTGACTTTGAATTTGGTACCGCATTCCTTCCTGGAAATGCACGTCAGGCAGCTCCTACCGGCGGCGGAAACTTCTACATCTCCAATGGTATTTCTGAAGACCGCGTACAGGCAGCTTGGAAGTTCATCAAGTTTGCTACTGAGCCAGAGCGCGCAGCACAGTGGGCACTGGATACCGGTTATGTTGCAACCAGACAGTCCTGCTTCGATCTGGACATCATGAAAGAATACTACGACAAGCTGCCTCAGGCTAAGATCGCTTACGAACAGATCCCGATCTCCAAGCCAGAGCTTACCACCTACAATGCAGCTGAAATCTGGAGAGTCTTAAATGACAACATCCAGTCTGCAGTAACCGGTGACGCAACTGCTGAAGAAGCATTAAGCGCAGCTCAGGAACAGGCAACAGAAGTTCTGTCTGAGTATCAGTAGGATTTATTAAACAGATACTTTCTGAAATGAAGTTGGTGCTGTCGTGCTTTACGGCAGCGCCAACTTGTTTCTTAATGTTCTCTCGAAATCTGACAAATGGGGAATAAAAGATGAAAACACATACAAAAAAGCAGCGTGAACTGCGAAACACTCTCATAGGATGGCTGTTGGTAATGCCTTCCCTGATCTTTATGGCAGCCTTTACTGTATGGCCGGTCTTTCGGAGCATCTGGCTCAGCCTCACAAAATATAAGCTTGGAATGAGCGCACCGGAATTTATCGGTCTGAAAAACTACATCAATCTGGCCGGATCTTCACTTTTCTGGAAAGTAATGGGAAATACGCTGTTTTTTGCGTTGATCACTATTGTTCCCAGTATGGTCGTAGGTCTGTTTTTAGCAACTTTAGTTAACCGTAAAAGCCGTCTCATCGGTTTTATCCGTACTTCCTATTTCTATCCGGTGGTTATGCCCATGATCGCTATTGCCAGTATCTGGATGTTTATCTACATGGCAAAAAACGGTCTGCTTGATCAGATGCTTATCAGCATGGGATTTCAGCCTATGAATATCTTATCCAGTAAAAAGACTGTTCTTCCAGCTATGGCCTTTATGTACGTGTGGAAAGAGGCCGGATATCTGATGGTATTCTTCCTTTCCGGTATCCAGAGCATTTCTACCGATGTAAATGAGGCAGCACGCATTGACGGTGCTAACTCCTGGACCATTTTCCGCAAGATCACATTACCTCTTCTTGCACCAACCTTCCTGTTTGTATCCACCATTGCGCTGACCAACAGCTTTAAACTGGTGGATCATGTAGTCATCATGACAGAGGGCGCGCCAAACAACGCTTCTACTCTGCTTTTGTACTACATTTACCAGCAGGGATTTACAAACTTCAACTACGGCGTATCTTCTGCACTGACAACGGTTATGCTGCTTTTACTTATGGTAGTAGCACTTCCTCGTTTCTTAAGCCAGGACAAGAAGATCCAGTACAACTAAAGGAGGCCTTACACCATGCAGAAAAAACATTTGATCGGTGCCGGGATCACCGCATTTTCCGTTATTTTAGGCCTGCTTTGGCTGATCCCCCTTATCTGGCTTGTTGGAACCGCATTTTCCGTTCCATCCTTCCATATGACACTGTTCCCCACAACAGCGTTTACACTGGACAATATTAAATACGTATGGAATGCTATCCCATTCGGCACCTACTATATCAACACACTGACACTGGTCGTATGCACCTTTGCCGTACAGTTCTTTACTTCCACTCTGGCTGCCTATGCGCTGGCTGTTCTGGATTTCAAGGGACAGGCACTGGTATTTGCTGTGATCTTTATGCAGATCATTATCCCAAATGACGTTTTGATCACTCCAAACTTTATGACACTGTCTGATCTGAAACTGATCGATACCAAGATCGGTATGATGCTTCCGTTCTACGGAAGTGCTATGGCTATCTTCTTACTCCGCCAGCACTTTAAGTCCATTCCAAAGGCACTGGCTGAGGCTGCTAAAATCGATGGTGCCAACACCTGGCAGACGATCTGGGGTGTATACATGCCATGTGCAAAACCGGCATATCTTTCCTTTGCCGTTATCTCTGTCAGCTACCACTGGAACAACTACTTATGGCCTCTGATCGTAACCAACTCTCCTACAAACCGTACACTGACAGTAGGACTTGCTATTTTCGCAAAATCAAAAGAGGCCAACATGCAGTGGGCCAATGTGTGCGCTGCAGCCTTTATCATCATTATCCCTCTGCTTCTGGCCTTTCTGATCGCGCAGAAACAGTTTATGAGCAGCTTTGTAAGTGCCGGCATCAAGGAATGATCGCTGAAAATACCCATTAAGGAGGAAAGGCATGGAATTAAATTTTACCGGAAAAGGCAGCGCTTTTTATCCTCCCTTCAAGAATACGGGAGCATACATGCTTTCCGGAAAAGCGCTTTATCTTATTGACTGCGGAGAGACCATGTTTGATGTGCTTTATCACAAACTGGATCTGGCTTCTATTGAAGATGTATATGTGATCCTGACTCATATGCATGCCGACCACGTGGGAAGCCTTGGAACTCTGATCTCCTACTTTTACTGTCTCTTTAACAAAGCCATTCATGTGATCTATCCACAGGAGACCATTAAACAGCTCCTTACATTAGAAGGAATCACACCTTTAGGATACCATTATCATGAAACACTTCCCGAAAATGCAGCCGAACTGACTGCAGTTCCTGTGGAAGTAAAACATGCACTGGACATGAAGTGCTACGGCTATGTTTTAAGTGACGGTACAGAAACCATCTATTACAGCGGTGATTCTTCCGAACTGCCTGAAGACATCAGAAACCGCTTCCTGGCAGGAGAAATAAACCGTATCTACCACGATACCAGTACCCACGATTCACCGAATCCATCCCACTGCTACTACGGCAAGATGGAGAAATGGATCCCCCGTGAAGAACGCCACAGAGTCTACTGCATGCACCTTGACAGTCCCTGTGAGGATATGTTAAGAGAAAAAGGATTTAATATTGTTCAGGTTGTGGAAGGGTAAATATATGTAAATGCGCTTTTGCAAAATGACGTTAAAAGGCGGTCCGATTAATAAAACCGGATCGCCTTTTGATATTTTTTCACTTTATAATTTACGCATTTTTTCTACCCATGTTCCTGTTTGTTGTGAACTACATCGGCAATTGAATAACCGAGGATTCCCGCTTATTATCCTAAAACAATACTTGTTCAATTGCTTCGCAGAACTTGCTACTGTATCTTACTTAAAAAATCCTCTTCTGAATTTGACTTGGCAGCCTTCTTAAGCCATGTACTTAAACGTTCTGTATCTGTTTCAGACAAAATCATTTTGCAAGTTTTCTCAGATACCGGTCCATTTTCTTCCAAAAGTTCCAGAACGCTTTGCGCCTTTCCCTGACTTACTCCCTTTTCTAATCCAATCTGTTCTCCCCGTTCCAATCCAATTGATAAGATGCTCATTCTTACAGCCTCCCATTCTTCCGATTGCTTTACTTCTGTCACAATCTCATCTAATTGTGTCAATCGTTCATCTTTTACCAGGATTT
>UQTA01000031.1 GCA_900543885.1 uncultured Clostridium sp. | reverse complement strand
TCTGAACGACCCCCTCGCGTTTCGTTAGGGGGCCTCTGCAATGGCGTTTCACTGCGGCGTAGGGATTCACATACCCCAACGCTTTCGCCACATCGCTTGCACAGAAGAAGGTCTTGCCTGCCTCCTGCAACACGCGGATCGAACCAAACTCCTGATTCTCGAACACTTCCATCATCTGCCTTGACTGTCCGCCATGACTGCCCACATCGGTGTCATGGGTCTTCTGATTGAAATCCATCATACCTGTTACCTCCTGCTCGCATTTGTCTCGCCGGATTTCGGGCGAAAAAAATAGAGCCTCAACCCATTCTCGTTTTCAAAGAATGAGCCAAGGCTCTATGTAATAGGATACCTGATATTAAATTTTTGCAGAATTCGTCAGAACTCGCCAAACGAACCTGACACTGTTTTTCATTCCGTTTCAGCCGGATTTTTGCCGAAAATCTGTCAAGGATATGAGGCTAATTTCCCCTCCAAAATGGCCTTCTGTAAACCCATTTTCCCACCCATTAGGCTCAAAAATAGGCCGTAAACCCATGGTAAACCCATCAAAATGGGTTAATTTGAAGTCAAATTTCCTCAAATTTCACCATCGGAATCAGGTGATTTCAGGCATAGAAAAAGCCCGGAAAATGGCGTATCTCCGGGCTTTTTTAGCATTATTAAGCTGTAGATTATCGCTTGCTGAACTGAGGTGCACGACGTGCAGCCTTTAAGCCGTACTTCTTTCTTTCTTTCATTCTTGGGTCTCTGGTTAAGAAACCTGCTTTCTTCAGAACTGGTCTGTAATCAGCGTCTGCCTGAAGAAGTGCTCTGGAGATACCGTGACGGATTGCACCAGCCTGTCCTGTTGTGCCGCCGCCGCGAACGTTTACTAATACATCAAACTTATCAGTTGTCTCAGTTGCAACTAATGGCTGACGAACGATCAGCTTTAAAGTTTCAAGACCAAGATACTCATCGATGTCTCTCTTGTTGATGGTGATATTACCTGTACCTGGTACTAAATATACTCTGGCGATAGATTTTTTTCTTCTGCCTGTTCCGTAAAATTTTGCGCTAGCCATGATACTTTCTTCCTCCGATCCTCATTAAAATGTTAAAACTTCTGGTTTCTGTGCTGCCTGCTCATGCTCTGGGCCTGCATATACATGAAGCTTTGTAAACATGCTTCTTCCCAGAGGTCCCTTTGGAAGCATACCTTTAACTGCTAACTCAACAACCTTCTCTGGCTTCTTAGCCATCATCTCACGCAGAGTGGTTTCTCTCATACCACCTACGTAATCAGAGTGGTTGTAATATACTTTCTGATCTAACTTCTTGCCGGTAACTTTTACCTTATCAGCATTAACTACGATAACATAATCACCACAGTCGATGTGTGGGGTAAAGATTGGCTTATTCTTTCCTCTTAAAACTTTAGCTACCTCAGATGATAAACGTCCTAATGTATAACCTGTAGCATCAACTACATACCATTTTCTCTCAATTGTCGCTGGACTAGCCATAAAACTCTTCATTGGTTAACCTCCTGTTAATTTCAACCTAAATTACATCTTTACAGATGATCGCTATATGTGATAAATATTGGGAAGTATTTATCAATGAAATGCTCCGCTCCGGGGCTTTGGATGAGCATTTACTCTTAACGTCACAGTTTCTTATTATATAATATCTGTTTTCTCATGTCAAGCCATTTTCTTGGCTAAATCCTTATATTTTCAAGGTTTTTTTATTATAACTCACTTGCAAAGTGGAATTCACTTTTTCAACTCACCTTTTTTATTAAAATCCATCATAGCTTGTCTATATCGTCTATAAAAGATTTAATCCTGATATTCCATACCTGCCAGCATCAGACCTTTTGCCGGTGCTGTAGGACCTGCTGCCGCCCGGTCACAGGCTGCAAGGATCTTTGGCATTTCCTCTGGGGTTCTCTGACCCATTCCCACTGCCATAAGCGTTCCCGCAAGGATACGGACCATATTATAAAGAAATCCATTCCCACATACCCGGATGGTGATCACATCATTTTTGTCTTTTTCTATGTCAATACTGTATACAGTACGCACAGTGTCTAACACCTGGGTACGCACATTACAGAAGCTTTTATAATCATGTTCTCCAGTCAGCAGTTTTGCTGCCTGGCGCATTTTATCAAGGTCCAGGTCAAAATGGCAGAAATGAGTATATAGACGCAGGGATGGCACTTCCATTTTACGGTTTAAGATCTTATACTCATACGTCTTGGTGCAATGATGTTTTCTCGGATGCCAGTCCGGCTCCACTTCCATAGATGACTGTATGCGTATATCTTCCGGAAGGCGCTGGTTCAAGGCAAAACATATTTTATCTGCCGGCATGCGGTGTTCTGTATCAAAAACTGCTACATTTCCCATGGCATGAACACCAGAATCCGTGCGGCTGGCTCCGATTACTTCAATAGGTTCCCCTAAAAGATCCGTTAATTTTTCATTTAACACCTGTTCAATGGTCACTGCTCCTGGCTGCACCTGCCAGCCATGATAGTTGGTCCCATCATAGGCCACTCTCAGAAGGACCCGTTTTTTCATATTTCTGCTCTCCTTATATTTTCCTGTAACACATGTATCTGCTCAGAACTTCCGTTATTTTTCCTACATCACATATATCTGCTCAGAACTTCCGTTATTTTTCCTGTATACAGGATACATTTACAGATACACTCTGGAAGCAATGATCAGCACAAAATAAAGGGCAAAGATCATATATGCCTCATGGTCTCTCTGGCTATACTGCAGCGGTTTCATCTTTGTTCTTCCTTCTCCACCGCGGTAACATCTTGCTTCCATAGCCATTGCCAGATCTGTCGCTCTGCGGAAAGCAGAGATAAATAACGGCACCAGCAATGGGATCATGGCTTTCGCTTTCTGCACCAGATTCCCAGACTCAAAATCAGCTCCTCTTGCCATCTGTGCCTTCATGATCTTATCTGTTTCTTCTACCAGGATCGGAATAAAGCGCAGAGCAATGGACATCATCATAGAAATCTCATGGACCGGTACATGGAACCGTTTTAAAAATCCCAGCCCCTTTTCCAGTCCATCTGTCAGCTGGTTCGGTGTAGTCGTCAATGTCATAAGAGAAGAACCTACTACCAGATAAATCAGGCGTACTGCCATAAAACCTGCCAGGCGGATACCTTCCCAGGTGATCTTAAAAATCCAGAAACGGATCAATTCTTGTCCCGGAGTAAGAAATAAGTTAAAGCTGACACTGATCAGCAGTAAGATCACAATAGCTTTTAAACCTTTTAAGATAAAGCGCAGCGGCACCTTGGTCAGAATGATCACAGTTGCCAGTGCAATGGTTCCCAAAAGATATCCCCATATATTATTTGCCACAAAAAGGGACAGAATAAACACCATTGTCCCGAAAAGCTTTGTTCTTGGATCCAGTCGGTGGATCGGTGATTCCACCGGATAATATTGTCCTAAAGTTATATCTCTCAGCATTTTTATACCTGCCGCTTTCTCTTTTTATCCCACAATGCAAGAATCGCCTCTTTTGCTTCTGCCACTGTGGTAATATCATTATCAATATCCAGTCCCTTTTCTTTCAGATCATGGACCAGATATGTTACCTGGGGTGCTGCCAGACCAATGGCTTCTAATTCTTTATAATGACGGAACACTTCTCTTGGAGAGCCGTCAAATATCTTCTGTCCATGGTTCATAACGATCAGTCTTCCTGCGTATCTTGCAACATCTTCCATACTATGGGATACCAGGATAATGGTCATCTTCCGCTCTGTATGAAGTCTTGCGATCTGATCTAAAATCTCATCTCTTCCCCTTGGGTCCAGACCTGCTGTAGGCTCATCTAAGATCAGGACTTCCGGTTCCATGGCAAGTACACCTGCAATTGCAACTCTTCGCTTCTGACCGCCAGACAGTTCAAAAGGTGACTGACTGTAATAAGATTCATCCAAACCTACCAGACCTAATGCTTTTTTCGCCTTTTCCTTTGCCTCCTCCTCAGAAAGCCCCTGATTTTTCGGTCCAAAACATACATCTGTTAATACATCGATCTCAAAAAGCTGATGCTCCGGGTACTGGAATACCAGTCCTACCTTGCTGCGCAGCTTTTTCATATCATATTTATCTTTATAAATATTTTCTCCATTATAATATAATGCACCGGAGCTTGCCTTGATCAACCCGTTTAAGTGCTGGATCAATGTGGATTTTCCAGAACCGGTATGTCCTATAATACCTACAAACTCTCCATCCTGGATCTCAAAATTCACATCAAAAAGAGCATGCTGCTCAAAGGCTGTACCATTTCCGTATACATAATTCAGATCAACTGCTTTTATCGACATCTTATTCTCCTACTTTTCATCTGTAAACAGAGCCATCAGCTGTCCAGCCAGCTCTTCCCTGCTTAAGATCCCATCTGTTAAAGGCATTCCTGCTTCCTTTAACTCATACGCAAGTTCCGTTGCCTGAGGCACATCCAGCCCATGTTCTTTTAATTCTTTTACACGGGAAAAGATCTCCTTTGGCACTCCATCCATGATCACTTTTCCGTCATCCATTACGATCACACGGTCTGCGTCAATGGCTTCCTCCATATAGTGAGTAATCAGTAAAACCGTAATGCCTTCTTTTTTGTTCAACTCATGAACCGTACGTATTACATCTTTTCGTCCGGTTGGGTCTAACATAGCCGTCGGTTCATCTAAAATAATGCACTGCGGCCGCATAGCCATAACACCGGCAATAGCAACTCTCTGTTTCTGGCCACCAGACAGCTTATTAGGAGATTGTTTTCTATACGCAGTCATTCCCACTGCTTTTAAGCTTTCATCTACCCGTTTCCAGATCTCCTTGGTCTCAACACCGATATTTTCCGGTCCAAAACCTACATCTTCTTCTACAATATTTCCAATGATCTGGTTATCCGGATTCTGGAATACCATTCCCGCTGTTTTGCGCACATCCCAGATGTGTTCCTCGTCTTTTGTATCCATTTCTCCTACCCATACCGTTCCATCTGTTGGAAGGAGCAGTCCATTAATATGCTTCGCAAAGGTAGACTTTCCGGAACCATTATGTCCTAACACTGCCACAAAACTTCCCTTTTCTATATCCAGGTCAACACCATCTATGGCACGTTTTACTTCTTCTATTTTTTCTTCTTCATCTCTTCTTATATATTCATAGACCAGCCTGGCTGTTTTTACAATTCCCATGACGTTCCTTTCAAGGTAATATTGTTTATAAAAAAAGTCAAATGTTTATACATCCTTGCGTGCAAACCCACCGTCTGTATATCCCCTTGACGATATTTTTATTGTAAACTCGTCACAATTGTAGATGATATCATAGTATAAGTCAAGAAAAAGCCGCCTTTTCAGACAGCTTTTTCGTATATACGTTATCATTTACTTTTTTAATCTTAATGGTTCCAGACACCATCTGCATCTACAACAAAACCACTAATGGATGTACTTACCGCCTTAGATCCATCTCCTGGATAGAAATAATACCATTTACCAGAAACCTGATACCAGCCTTCCATCATCACACCGGACTGGTTGATAAAGTAAGTCTTTCCGTTGATAGTCAGCCAGCAGTTAGAGATCATTGCTCCTTCCGGACCGCCCTGGTTTGGATTTAAGTAATACCATTTATCTCCTTCTTTAAGCCAGCCTGTCTTCATACCGCCATAACCGGTATCAAAATAGTACCAGTGCCCATCTTTCTGCTGCCAGCCTGTAAGCATCTTACCGTTGTTATCAAAAAGATACCACTTGCTGTTCCACAGCAGCCAGTTGTTCTTTATATAATTACCATCCGGATACTTAAAATACCAGACATTGTTTTCCTGTCTCCAGCCTACGTCTGTAGTTCCTCCTCCAGGAGTAATACCACCGCCACTGCTTCCACTGGAACTGTTATCCTGTCCAGAGCCATCCGATACTTCATCTTCATCAAGATACTTGCTGTCAGATTCTGTCCATTCACTCTTCTTGCCATAGCGTTTCTGCTCATCAGTATGGGGAACTGTGCGTACCTTAAAGGTATAATCCCCTTTTTTTGTCATATATGGATAGAAATTATAGGAGGTTCCATTATAATCTTCTAGCTTCTTCATAACAGTGGAACCTTTATATAAGATCACATCATAATAACCTGTTTTATCATCTGGAGCTTTCCAGGTTGCCTTTCCTTTTCCGCTGCCCCACTCAGCTTCCTTAGGTGCTTCATAAGTGCCTTTTACCCCTTTGACACGAAGAACCACTTTTAGATTGCTTCCACTTTTACTGGAAGAAACAAACTCACCACCATTAATACTTACTTTACTTGAGCTGTAGCTGCTGCGGAATCTATATTCATATTTAGAATCAGAAGAAGAATCCGGCTCCAGCCAGACAGTGATCTTTGGAGTATCTCCAATAGACACATCTTTATTATTTGTCCATTCTGCAGACTCAACTCTGTATTTGTCTGATGTAGTATAAACCTTGGTTCCAGAATCATCCTTTGATGTTCCCACACTGTCTCCGCTGTTGATCTCATCCCCGGCATCAACATCAACCTCTACCTTCAGTGAAATATTAGTAATATACTGATAATCTGACGAAGCCAGCGCCTGATCAGGAAATGCTGTAATAAATATACCCATAGTCAGCAGCATACAGGCCATCCTCTTAAACTTCAACATAAGCTGTATCCTCCTCCGTTTTTTGATGTTCTCTCGGAAGCTTTCTGTACTTGATTTTGTGAGAAGATTTTTTGTCAGTTGTGTCCAAATTTCTAAGGCATTGGCGTTGCGTCCGCCTCTGAAATTCGGATGCGACTGGCGAAAAATCGGCCACAAAAGCAGGTGCATGAAAGTTTCCGAGAGAACATCTTACCTTTATTATAAAGCAGGATATGGGTTTTAGCAACTTACGATATTCTTTCAAACTCTTGACAGAATATGACATTACTCACGAAAAAAAAGACTGCAGATACCTTTAACAGTACCTGCAGTCGCCTGCATAACTATATTCGATCTAATAATGAATGATTAAACTAATTCAAGCAGAACTTCCATAGCTGCATCGCCCTTACGCTGGCCGATCTTAACGATTCTGGTGTAACCACCATTACGGCTTACGTACTTAGGAGCAACTTCGTCAAATAACTTAGCTACAAGGTCAACAGACTTTGTACCGTTCTTCTTACCAGCTGCCTGAGCAGGAACCTCAGTTACACCGTAAAGAACCTTTAACATCTGTCTTCTTGCATGAAGTCTGGAAACGCTGTCCTTCTTGATCTCTTTCTCAACTTCATCGTAAACAGTTACTTTCTTGCCGTCTACTACTTCTTTAACGCGCTTGCCGTTTGCATCTTTACGAGCAACCTTAGCAGTAACCTTTACAGTTTCGAAGTTATCTTTTTCCTTAACTGCCAGTGCGATCAGACCCTCAGCAACTTTGCGGATCTCTTTTGCTCTGGTTTCAGTTGTTTTGATGTGACCATGATATAACAGTGCAGTTACCTGGCTTCTGATCATAGCCTTTCTCTGATTGGATGTTCTTCCTAATTTTCTATATCCTGCCATTATTCTTTCCTCCTGATCAGTGGAGCACCTTTTCCATGCATCATCGGACTTACTGGTAGAGGCACATTCTACCCACCTGTATATTTTTTATAGTGGCAACCCGCGCCATGCTTCATTGGACTTACTGGCTAAGGTTATCATACGGGGGATTCCCCGCAGTTAAAACATCAATGTTTACGCTTATGCCTCATCACTTGGATTCAGCTGTAAGCCTAATTCTTTTAACTTGGCAAGTACTTCCTCTAAAGACTTACGGCCAAGGTTACGAACCTTCATCATATCTTCAGAAGTTCTGTTGCACAGCTCTTCTACTGTATTGATTCCGGCTCTCTTCAGACAATTGTAAGAACGAACAGAAAGCTCCAGTTCGTCGATGTTCATCTCAAGTACTTTCTCTTTTTCATTGTCCTCTTTTTCTACCATGATCTCAGCGGTCTTGGCATTTTCAGAAAGGTCAATAAAAAGATTCAGATGCTCGCTTAATACCTTAGCAGCAAGACTGACTGCTTCATCAGGAGCCAGTGTGCCGTTGGTATAAATTTCCAGAGTCAGCTTGTCATAGTCAGTCTGCTGTCCAACACGGGTGTTGGCAACAGCCATATTTACACGCTCAACTGGAGTATAAATAGAATCAACTGCGATCACACCGATTGGAAGATCTGCATTCTTATTCTTATCAGCGCTTACATATCCACGGCCCTTGGTGATAGTAAGTTCCATATAGAACTTGCTGTCAGCGCCGCCGCTTAAAGTAGCGATCACCTGATCCGGATTCATGATCTCGATATCAGCATCTGCCTGAATATCAGCAGCTGTAATCACGCCTTCGCCTTCAAATTCAATGTATGCAACCTTTGGTTCATCAGTATCGCTGTTGTTCTTGATCGCTAAGCTTTTGATGTTCATAATGATCTCAGTCACATCTTCCTTAACTCCAGGAATAGAACTGAATTCATGCAAAACGCCATCGATTTTTACCTGACTCACTGCGGCACCGGGTAAAGAAGAAAGCATGATTCTTCTCAGGGAATTGCCCAGTGTAGTGCCGTAACCTCTTTCAAGTGGTTCAACTACAAACTTGCCGTATCTCTTGTCTTCTGAAATCTCTGCGATTTCAATGTTTGGTTTTTCAAAATCGAACACTAATAGCCCCTCCTTTTTGGGTTTCTATCAAATATCGAGGGTTAAATCCAGCAAAGTATACCTGTCCAAAATAAGACAGGCATACTTTTCAATCTTTCATATATTGATGGATTATTTGGAGTACAACTCGACGATAAGCATCTCATTTACTGGAACATCAATTTCATCTCTGGTTGGCAGTTCCTTAACGGTACCGCGCAGATTTTCCTGATCAGATTCCAGCCATGCAGGAACCATACGACCAGCGGTTACTTCCAGAATATCTTTGTATCTCTGAGCAGATTTGAACTTCTCTTTGATCTCGATCACATCGCCAGCCTTAACCTGGTAAGATGGGATGTTTACCTGCTTGCCATTAACCAGAACGTGCTTGTGATCAACGATCTGTCTGGTTTCTTTACGTGTACGTCCAAATCCCATACGGAACAGAACGTTGTCCAGACGGCACTCAAGAAGGATCATCAGGTTGGTACCAACCATACCATTCATCTTGGAAGCTTTTGCGTAGTAGTTACGGAAAGGCTTCTCTAATACACCGTAAATGAATTTAGCTTTCTGCTTTTCTCTTAACTGCTGGCCATATTCACTTAACTTCTTGTTTGCTCTTTTAGATTCTCTGTTAGATTTTTTATCAATTCCTAAATAGATTGGATCCATACCGAGGGATCTGCATCTTTTAAGAACAGGAACTCTATCTACTGCCACTTTAATTACCTCCTAATTAAATCAATCAGACTCTTCTACGCTTTGGTGGACGGCATCCGTTGTGTGGAACTGGGGTTACATCCTTAATGCTGGTTACTTCCAGACCACATGCCTGAAGGGCACGGATTGCTGCTTCACGACCTGAACCAGGTCCTTTAACCATAACGTCTACTGACTTTAAGCCATGTACAAGAGCTGCCTTTGTAGCAGTTTCTGCTGCCATCTGAGCTGCATAAGGAGTAGATTTCCTTGAACCTCTAAATCCCAGACCACCGGCACTTGCCCATGATAAAGCGTTACCCTGCGCATCAGTTAATGTAACGATTGTGTTATTAAAAGATGACTGGATATGTGCCTGTCCGCGTTCAACGTTTTTCTTTACACGCTTTTTTGTCACTTTTTTTGCTGTAGTGGACACTTTTTTAGCCATTTTAAACTAACCTACTTTCTCATTTACTTGAATTCGCTCTCCTGTTTTTAAAACATACAAATCGAATTCGGTTACCATGTTACTAAATTACTTCTTCTTATTTGCTACCGTTTTTCTTGGACCCTTGCAGGTTCTCGCGTTGGTCTTTGTTTTCTGTCCGCGAACCGGCAGGCTCTTTCTATGACGGATTCCTCTGTAGCATCCAATTTCCTGAAGTCTCTTGATGTTCATTGCGATCTCTCTACGAAGATCACCTTCTACAGTCTGAGTGTCAGCGATGATGCTAGCCAGCTTTTTAACCTCATCGTCGGTTAAATCCTTAACACGAGTGTCTGGGTTTACGCCAGCTTCTGCTAAGATGCGGTTGGAGCTTGCTCTACCAATTCCGTAGATGTAAGTAAGACCGATCTCAACACGTTTTTCTCTTGGTAAGTCAACACCTGAAATACGAGCCATGTGTGTAGTACACCTCCTAAAAATAATTAACCTTGTCTCTGTTTATGCTTTGGATTTTCGCAAATTACTCTGATACTGCCTTTTCTTTTAATGATCTTGCACTTTTCGCAGATCGGCTTAACGGATGATCTAACCTTCACAGTAATTCTCCTTTCTATAGACCAACAAAGTTGCTAAAGCATTATATCAAATATTTTTGGGTAATGCAAGCCTTTTTTTGATCTATTTTCAAATTTATTTTTTATTTATCTCTCCAGATGATTCTTCCCTTGGAAAGGTCATATGGGGACATTTCCAGAGTTACTTTATCGCCTGGAAGAATACGAATGTAATTCATACGGAGTTTTCCGCTGATATGTGCCAGAACCTGATGTCCATTTTCCAGTTCAACCTGGAACATTGCGTTTGGCAGCTTCTCTACTACGGTTCCTTCAATTTCAATTACGTCTGCTTTGGACATATTCTTTTCCCTCCTAATGCTTATGGGGTGCTATAAAGATAAGATCTCAGGATCTCCATCTGTGATCAGGATGGTGTTCTCATAATGAGAGGCAAGGGAACCATCTTCTGTTACAACGGTCCAGCCATCATCCATCCATGCTACATCATAACGGCCTGCAGTGATCATTGGCTCAATCGCCAGAGTCATACCGGCTGCCAGCTTGATACCTTTTCTCTTCTGTGCGAAGTTGGGGATCTCCGGTTCTTCATGCATATTTGTTCCGATGCCATGTCCAACCAGGTCTCTTACAACTCCAAAACCGAAGCTTTCCGCATATTTCTGGATCGCTGCTGAGATATCATTGAGATGATTGCCTGCTTTTGCAAACTTTATTCCTTCAAAGAAGCTCTGCTGTGTTACTTCAACCAGCTTTCTGGCCTGAGGAGTTACCTCTCCGATCATATGAGTTCTGGCTGCATCTGACTGATATCCCTTCCAGATGACTCCGGTGTCAAGGCTTACGATGTCACCTTCATTTAAGTAACGGTGCTTATTGGGAATCCCATGGACCACTTCATCATTAATGGAGATACATACAGAAGCCGGATATCCTTCGTAACCAAGGAATGATGGGATACAGCCATAGCTGCGGATCATCTCTTCACAGATGCGGTCGATCTCTTTGGTGGAGATTCCCGGTTTTACTGCCTTGCCCAGTTCTTCGTGAACCTTAGCAAGGATCTTACCAGCTTCCCGCATTAATTCAATTTCCCGTTCTGATTTGATCGTAACCATTTTTATGCTCCTAAAATCTTAACAATATCCTGGAATACTTCTTCCATGTCTTTTGTTCCGTCTACTTCTGCCAGAATGCCTTCGTTCTTATAATAATCGATCAGAGGCTGTGTCTGGTCATGATACACAGATAATCTCTTCTTTACAGTTTCAGGCTTATCATCATCTCTTAATACCAGCTGCTGTCCACAGGTATCACAGATTCCTTCTTTTTTAGAAGGATTATAAACAATATGATAAGTAGCTCCACAGTTTAAGCATGCACGGCGTCCGGACATACGATTGATGATATTCTCATCTGGTACATCTACGTTTACTGCATAATCAACTGCTTCGCCTCTTTCGCTTAAAGCTTTTGTAAGACTTTCTGCCTGAGGGATCGTTCTTGGGAAACCATCCAGCACATATCCGTTTGCACAGTCTGCCTCATGGATACGGTCTAACAGCATTCCAATGGTGATCTCATCTGGTACAAGGCCGCCTGCATCCATAAAGGACTTGGCTTTCATACCCAGTTCAGTCCCGTTTTTGATATTTGCTCTGAAAATGTCTCCGGTGGAAACGTGTGGAATACTGTATTTAGCTGCAATTTTCTTTGCCTGGGTGCCTTTTCCTGCGCCCGGAGCTCCTAACATGATGATTTTCATGAAAAGTTTTTCTCCTCTCAAACTCATTATACTGTTCTCTGGCTATCAAAAAGTCCTATAACGCAATAAATCCGCCCTTGTGGAATACCACAAAGGCAGATTGACTGATCCAACTGTTGTGTTAATCGTTCAAAAATCCCTTATAATAACGCACAAGCATCTGAGATTCTACTGCTTTAATTGTCTCCAGTACTACGCCTACAATAATGATCAGTGATGTACCTGAAAATGAGATACGGCTCACATCTAAAAGTCCGGATGCAAGGATCGGAACAATTGCTACTACTGTAAGGCCAACTGCACCAATGAAAACAATATAATTCAAAATCTTATTTAAATAATCGCTGGTGGGCTTGCCGGGACGAATGCCGGGAATAAAGCCTCCCTGCTTCTTCATATTGTTAGCAACTTCCAACGGATTAAAAGTAATTGATGTATAGAAGTAAGCAAACACAAACAACAGTACGATATAGATTATCAAACCGATAGAATAGATCGGCTGGGATGGTTTGCACCATGAGCCGGAATTCAGCATTGTTAAGATCTTTCCGCCAATGGAAGTGTAATCAACAGTAAAGAACTGAGCAATTACAACTGGGAAAGACATAATGGAAGATGCGAAGATAACCGGCATAACACCTGCAGTATTAACCTTTAAAGGAATATTGGAGGCCTGACCGCCAACCATCTTGCGTCCTACCATCTTCTTAGAATACTGAACTGGAATCCTTCTCTCTGCATCGTTTAAAACGACTACAAAGACTACCATAGCTAAAAGCACTACTGCGATCAGCAGAACTGCTACAGCCATTGTAGCGAAGGACTGACCAAAAATAAAACGATAGTAAAGGCTTCTCATATCATCGGGAACGCTTGACAGGATGTTAAACAGAAGCACGATAGAAATACCATTTCCTACACCCTTGTCAGTGATCTGCTCACCGATCCACATTAACAGTGCACTTCCTGTTGTCATAGTGATGATCGCTACGATCACGTTCCATGCATTATAATCCAGAAGAAGTCCCTGACGTCCGAAACCAATTGCCATGGCACTTGATTCCAGCAGTGCAAGTCCTACAGTGGTATATCGGGTGTATTCCTGAATTTTCTTTCTGCCTTCTTCACCATCCTTCTGCATCTCTTCCAGTTTCGGAATAGCAATTGTAAGCAGCTGGATGATAATGGAAGAAGTGATGTACGGTGTAATACTTAATGCGAAGATAGACATGGATGAAAATGATCCACCGGTCATCGCATTAAAGAAGCCGAATACATCGGTTGTCTGTTTTGCAAACCAATTCGCGAAGAATGATGTCTCGATTCCCGGAATAGGCAGCTGGCAGCCAAATCGAATGACTACCAGCATCATAAAGGTATAAAGGATCTTCCCGCGAAGTTCTTTTACCTTAAAAGCGTTTCTGATCGTTTTGAACATTAGATCACCTCGCAGGTTCCACCTAAAGCCTCAATCTTAGATTTTGCACCTTCACTAAATGCATTAACCTTAACGGTCAGCTTTTTGGTTAATTCTCCGTTACCAAGGATCTTAACACCATCTCTTGGGTTCTTAACGATACCGGACTCAAGCAGAGTCTCTACAGTTACAACTGTATCGTTATCGAATCTTTCCAGTGCGCTTACGTTAATGCCGACAATGTGCTTAGAATTCATATTGGTGAATCCACGCTTTGGCAGACGTCTGTATAATGGCATCTGTCCACCTTCAAAGCCTGGTCTTGGTGCTCCAGAACGAGCTTTCTGACCCTTATGGCCCTTACCAGCGGTCTTACCATTGCCTGAACCATGGCCGCGGCCTCTTCTAAAATTATCGCTATGCTTTGAACCTGCAGCAGGCTGTAAATTAGATAACTCCATGACTGCACCTCCTTACTTTATCAAAATTAGATTTCTTCAACCTTAACTAAATGTCTTACTTTCTGAATCATGCCTCTAACAGCGCCATTATCTGGCATTTCAACTGTTTTGTGCATTTTTCCAAGTCCAAGTGCCTCAACAGTTGCTCTCTGCTTTGGAATAGCACCGATAGGGGACTTGACTAATGTGATTTTTAACTTCTCTGCCATGTCTATTTCCTCCTATTAGCCTACGATTTCTTCAACAGATTTGCCGCGAAGTCTTGCGAACTCTTCTGGTGTCTTTAATGCAGTTAAGCCTGCAACAGTTGCAAGAACTACATTGGTCTTGTTATTGGAACCTAAGGACTTTGTACGGATGTTCTTAATTCCAGCTAACTCAACAACGGCACGAGCAGGGCCACCAGCGATGATACCGGTACCTTCTGGAGCTCTCTTTAACAGAACGCTTGCACTGCCGAATTTTCCGATAAAGTCATGAGGAATACTCTTGTTCTCATCGATCGGGATCTCTACGAGGCTCTTTACAGCAGCCTCTTTACCTTTGCGGATTGCTTCCGGAACTTCTCCAGCCTTGCCTAAACCTACGCCCACATGGCCGTTTCCGTCACCAACTACTACCAGAGCGGAAAATCTCATGGTACGTCCACCTTTAACAGTCTTGGATACTCTCTTGATTGCCACTACTCTATCATTCAGCTCCAACTGACTGGCATCAATAATTGTACGCTTCATGTTTGTTCTCCTCTCTATTAGAAATCCAGACCAGCTTCACGAGCTGCATCTGCTAATGCCTGAATCTTACCCTGATAAATAAAGCCGCCTCTATCGAAAACAACTTCCTTGATACCTTTTTCAAGGGCTCTCTTTGCAATTACTGTACCAACGTATGCTGCAGCTGCCTTGTCATTTGTCTTCTCCAGTTCAGCCTTGATCTCTTTCTCAACTGTGGAAGCAGCAACCAGTGTGTTACCAACCGTATCGTCGATAATTTGAGCATACATATGATTATTACTTCTAAACACTGCCAGACGCGGTCTCTCTGCTGTGCCAGCAAAACGGTTACGCATTCTGTTGTGCTTCTTTACGCGAATTTCGCTTCTTGACTGTTTGTTAACCATTTTTACACTCTCCTTAAATTATTTCTTACCAGTCTTACCAACTTTACGTCTGATAACTTCATCAGCATACTTGATACCTTTGCCCTTGTAAGGCTCAGGTCTTCTCTTGTCTCTGATCTCAGCAGCGTACTGGCCAACTTTTTCTTTACTGATACCTTTAACGATGATCTTGTTCTGTCCGTCGCAAACAGTTTCGATACCTTCTGGATCTTCCATCTCTACTGGATGAGAATATCCAAGGTTTAAAGTCAGTTTCTTTCCCTGCTTAGCAGCTCTGTAACCAACACCGTTTACTTCAAGAACTTTCTCATAACCCTCAGTAACACCATGGATCATGTTGTTGATCAGGGTTCTGGTCAGACCATGTAAAGATTTCATTCTCTTTAAATCGTTTGGTCTGCTTACGATAACGTGACCGTCCTTCTCTTCGATGGTCAGCTCAACCGGGAGCTCTCTCTCTAATGTTCCCTTTGGACCTTTTACAGTCACCTTATTTCCTTCTGCGATTGTAACAGTTACACCTGCTGGAATCGCAACTGGCATTCTACCGATACGTGACATGCCTTTTACCTCCTACTTAAATTCTCGGAGAGGACATATGCGTCCCCTCTGTTTTCAGTTGCATTGAGCACTTAGCATCCGTATCTTAGGATGCTTACGTGCGAAAGCACTTCGTTGCACTTAGTGAGGTATTCCACGAACTTAGTGCAATCGAAGTTACCTTATTACCTTACCAAACGAAAGCCAAAACTTCGCCGCCTACACCAAGCTTACGTGCTTCCTTATCGGTGATCACGCCCTGATTGGTGGAGAGGATTGCAGTACCGAGACCGCCAAGAACCTTAGGCAGGTTCTCCTTGTCAGCGTATACACGCAGACCTGGCTTGGAGATTCTCTTGATACCGGAAATAATCTTTTCGTTCTTATCTTTACCGTACTTTAAGGTAATGTGGATGTTCTGGAAAGCGCCATCCTCTACCAGATCGTACTTTGCAATATAACCTTCATTTACCAGAATATCAGCAATAGCTAATTTCATCTTGGAAGAAGGTACATCTACTGTATCATGCTTTGCAGTGTTTGCATTACGGATTCTTGTAAGCATATCTGCAATTGGATCGCTCATTGTCATTTTGAAAATGCCTCCTTTTCTAAATTCTATCTATCTTCACCCGCCGAACCTGACAAGCTTATGCTGTCAGGCGCTCAAGCGGGCCTTCAGCCTACCAGCTTGCTTTCTTAACGCCAGGAATCTGACCCTTGTATGCTAACTCACGGAAACAAATACGGCAGATACCATATTTTCTCAGGTAAGCATGTGGACGGCCACAGATTCTGCAGCGATTGTACTCTCTGGTAGAGAATTTAGCAGGACGCTGCTGTTTGATCTTCATTGAAGTCTTAGCCATGAATGTTTCCTCCTAACTATTTTGCAAAAGGCATATTGAATAATGTCAAAAGTTCACGCGCTTCTTCGTCAGTATTAGCGGTGGTAACGAAGATGATATCCATACCTCTTACCTTGTCAACTTTATCGTACTCAATTTCAGGGAAAATCAGCTGCTCTTTGATACCAAGAGCATAGTTTCCTCTGCCATCAAATGCGTTAGGGTTAACACCTCTAAAGTCACGTACACGTGGCAGTGCCAGGTTGATCAGACGATCAAGGAATTCGTACATTCTCTCACCACGAAGGGTTACCTTGCAGCCGATTGCCATGCCTTCACGGATTTTGAAGTTTGCAACAGACTTTTTAGCCTTGGTTGTTACAGCTTTCTGACCGGAAATGATCTCCAGATCTCTAACTGCGGAATCCAGAACCTTGGCATTTTCCTTAGCTTCGCCTACGCCCATGTTGATAACGATCTTATCAAGCTTCGGCACCTGCATAACGTTCTTATATCCAAATTTCTTCATCAGAGCGTCTACGAATTCGTTCTGATACTGTTCTTTTAATCTAGCCAACGTTTTTTTCCTCCTCTCCTGAATTATTCAACAACCTTACCGGTCTTCTTAGCAACGCGGACTTTCTTTCCGTCTCTTACTTCAAAGCCAACTCTGGTTGCCTTGCCGTCTACTACCAGCATTACATTGGAGATATCAATTGGAGCCTCCTGATTCACGATGCCACCCTGTGGGTTAGCTGGAGACTGCTTGGTGTGCTTTGTAACCATGTTGCAGCCCTGAACCAGAACTTTGTTCTTCTTTACGTCAACAGAGAGTACCTTTCCCTGTTTGTCTTTATCTTTTCCTGCGATTACTACTACTAAATCGTCTTTCTTGATTTTCTGCACAGTGGACACCCTCCTTATAATACTTCTGGAGCTAAGGAGACAATCTTCATGAACTGCTTGTCTCTTAATTCTCTAGCTACAGGCCCAAAGATACGAGTTCCTCTTGGAGTCTTGTCATCCTTAATAATTACTGCTGCGTTCTCATCAAACTTGATGTAAGAACCGTCTTTACGGCGAGCGCCTCTAACGGTACGAACTACTACAGCCTTTACAACATCGCCCTTCTTTACAACACCGCCTGGTGTTGCATCTTTAACAGAAGCAACGATGACATCGCCGATATTTGCATATCTTCTGGTTGAACCACCTAATACACGGATGCAGAGAAGTTCTTTTGCACCGGTATTGTCGGCAACCTTAAGTCTTGTTTCCTGCTGAACCATACCTGTTAACTCCTTCCCTAATTATCTTGCTTTCTCGATAATCTCAACAAGTCTCCATCTCTTATCCTTGGACAGTGGTCTTGTTTCCATTACTTTTACAGTATCACCGATGCCGCACTCATTGTTCTCATCATGAGCTTTCAGCTTAACGGTTTTCTTAACGATCTTACCGATCATTGGGTGCTTTACGTGGTCCTCGATTGCTACAACGATGGTCTTATCCATCTTGTTGCTTACCACTTTACCGATACGGGTTTTTCTTAAATTTCTTTCCACGGTAAGTTCTCCTTTCATTAAGCATTAGCCTTCTCAGTGATAACAGTCTGGATACGAGCGATGTTCTTACGAACTTCTTTGATCCGGGATGTGTTGTCTAACTGATTGGTTGCATTCTGGAATCTTAAATTAAACAGTTCCTTCTTCGCAGCTACTAACTCTTCATTCAGCTCATTTGCTGACTTATTCTTTAACTCTTCTACAAACTTATTAGTTTTCACTGTTATCACCGCCTTCTAAATCTGCTTTAGAAACAATTTTGCACTTGCATGGCAGTTTGTGCATAGCAAGACGAAGTGCTTCCTTAGCTGTTTCCTCTGGTACACCAGCGATCTCAAATAATACGCGGCCTGGCTTTACAACTGCTACCCAGTACTCCAGAGCGCCTTTACCGGAACCCATACGGGTTTCTGCTGGCTTTGCTGTTACAGGTTTATCCGGGAAAATCTTGATCCAGACTTTACCACCACGCTTAATGTAACGGGTCATAGCAACACGGGCTGCTTCAATCTGGTTTGATTTGATCCAACATGGTTCAGTAGCGACTAAACCGTACTCACCGTTAGAGATCGTATTGCCTCTTAATGCTTTACCAGCCATAGATCCACGGAACTGTTTACGACGCTTAACTCTCTTAGGCATTAACATTATTTATCGCTCCCTTCCTTGTTTCCTTTAGTAGGAAGTACCTCGCCTTTGTAGATCCATACCTTAACGCCAATCTTGCCGTAGGTTGTATCTGCTTCTGCGAAACCATAGTCAATATCTGCTCTTAATGTCTGAAGCGGAATAGTACCTTCGCTGTAGAACTCTGTACGAGCCATATCAGCACCGCCTAAACGACCTGCAACTGCAGTCTTGATACCCTTAACGCCAGCCTTCATAGTTCTGCTCATGGTAGACTTCATAGCACGGCGGAAAGATACACGGTTCTCAAGCTGCTGTGCGATAGATTCAGCAACCAGCTGAGCATCTCTGTCTGGTCTCTTGATTTCTTTGATGTCTACGAACAGCTTCTTAGCAGTCAGCTTCTGAACTTCTGCTTTCAGCTTTTCGATCTCTGCGCCGCCCTTACCGATAACAACACCTGGCTTAGCAGTGTAGATGATAACTTTCACTCTGTCAGATGCGCGCTCGATCTCGATCTTGGAAACGCTGGAGCTCTTTAATTTGTTCTTAAGGAACTTTCTAATATTATAGTCTTCAACCAGGTTGTCTGCAAAATCAGCTTCTGCATACCATCTGGAATCCCAGTCTTTAATAACACCGACTCTAATGCCGTGTGGATTAACTTTCTGTCCCATATTTGCCTCCTATTTATTTCTCATTCAGAACTACAGTGATGTGGCTCATTCTCTTCTCGATTCTGTAAGCACGGCCCTGAGCTCTCGGTCTAACCCTCTTCATGATCGGTCCCTGGTTTGCATAGCACTCTTCTACGTACAGTTTTGCAGGGTCCATGTTGTTATTGTTCTCAGCGTTTGCTGCTGCTGATTCCAGTAACTTCTTTACTAAGCTGGAAGCATATCTAGGATTGTAAGTTACAATACCAAGTGCGGTCTGTAAATCTTTGCCTCTGATGGCATCTAATACAAAGCAAGCCTTCTGGACAGACACTCTAGCGTAAGACAATGTTGCGCTTGGTCTGGTGTCCTTCTGGGCATTTCTTTCTCTCTTAATTTGGGATCTATGTCCTCTTGCCATTTGTAAAACCTCCTTTCAATTTACCTGTGGATTACTTTCTAACAGCGGACTTCTTCTCGTCTTTACCGTGGCCTCTGTAGGTTCTGGTTGCTACGAACTCACCCAGTTTGTGTCCTACCATATCCTCAGTAACGTATACCGGAACGTGTTTTCTTCCGTCATGTACAGCGATTGTGTGACCAACCATCTGAGGGAAGATTGTTGAACGACGGGACCAGGTCTTGATTACCTGCTTCTGTCCTGCTGCATTCATAGCGTCTACTTTCTTTAACAGATGTGCATCTGCAAATGGTCCTTTTTTCAGTGAACGAGCCATGTGTTCTTAACCTCCTTAATTATTTGATGGTTTTGCCATCACGTCTTCTTACGATCAACTTATTAGACTGCTTGTTTTTCTTTCTGGTCTTCAGACCCAGAGCAGGCTTGCCCCAAGGTGTGCATGGACCTGGACGGCCGATACCGGTCTTTCCTTCACCACCACCATGTGGATGGTCATTCGGGTTCATAACAGAACCGCGAACTGTAGGTCTGATGCCCATGTGACGGGTTCTACCAGCTTTACCAATGTTGATCAGGGAGTGTTCGCCATTGCCAACAACACCGATTGTTGCGCGGCAGATGATCGGAACCATTCTCATTTCACCTGAAGGTAAACGTAAGGTTGCATACTTGCCTTCCTTAGCCATAAGCTGTGCGGAGTTACCAGCGGAACGAACCAGCTGACCGCCCTTGCCAGGATATAACTCAATGTTGTGTACCTGAGTACCAACTGGAACATGATACAGTGGCATGCAATTACCAACTTTTGCTTCTGCAGTATCGCCGCTCATAACCTTCATTCCATCAGTTAAGCCCTGAGGAGCTAAGATATAAGACTTTGTACCGTCTGCATAGCAGATCAGTGCGATATTTGCGCTTCTGTTTGGATCGTACTCAATACCGATAACGGTTGCTGGGATACCATCCTTGCTGTTTCTCTTGAAATCGATGATTCTATATTTTCTTCTGCTGCCGCCGCCTCTGTGACGAACAGTGATCTTGCCCTGATTGTTACGACCAGCGTTCTTTGCCAGAGATACTACCAGAGATTTCTCTGGAGTGGTCTTGGTGATTTCCTTGAAATCAGAACCGGTCATATGTCTTCTGGAAGGTGTATAAGCAGTATACTTCTTAATTCCCATGACATTTACTCCTTTTCTTTTCTTTTCACGGCTTTCATAAGAGCCGTATAAGTTCTCCGGCCGGGCAGCTACCCGGCGGGGTGTGTATAAGGGATTTGTTCCGCTCGACTAAGCTCGTTAAATACCTCGCTAAGTCTCGGGAACGGCGTTCTTACTAAGCTCGGAAAGACCTCGCTAAGTATTCACAGCCTACAGTCCCTGGAAGATCTCGATCTCCTTGCTGTCTTCAGTCAGCTTAACAATTGCCTTCTTGGAAGCAGCGGTCTTACCGAAAGTCATTCCTCTTCTCTTTGTCTTGCCATCGCAGTTCATGGTGTTTACGGAAGCAACCTTGGTTCCTGGGAACATCTTCTCAACTGCTTCTTTGATCATAGACTTGTTAGCGTCTACATGTACCATGAAAGTATACTTCTTATCACCCATAGCGTTCATGCTCTTCTCAGTGATAACTGGTTTTAAGATGACGTCATAGTATTTGATATCTGCCATTATGCGTATACCTCCTCGATGGATGCAACAGCTGCCTTACTAGCAACAACTGTGTTGTACTTCAGAATGTCGTATACATTGATGGTTCCAACCTGAGCAGTCTTAACATCAGCAATGTTTCTTGCGGATAATACTGCGTTCTCATCGCTCTCGCTTAAAACAACCAGAGCTTTGTTAACCTTCAGATTGTTCAGAACATTCTTAAAGTTCTTTGTCTTGATCTCATTAAACTTAAGTTCTTCAACAACGATGAACTTGTTCTCCTGAACACGGCTTGTCAGAGCGGACTTAAGAGCTGCTCTCTTTTCCTTCTTGTTCAGTCTGATTGTATAGTCTCTAGGAGTTGGTGCAAATACAACACCGCCGCCTTTCCACTGTGGAGCTCTTGTTGAACCCTGTCTTGCATGACCGGTTCCTTTCTGTCTCCATGGCTTTCTGCCACCGCCAGAAACCTCAGAACGTGTTTTTGCTTTCTGTGTTCCCTGACGCTTATTAGCAAGCTGTGCAACAACTGCAAGATGTACTAAGTGCTCGTTTACTTCTACACCGAACACGGCATCGTTCAGTTCTAATGTGCCAACTTCATTACCTTCCATATTGTAAACAGATACGTTTGCCATCTGTGTATTCCTCCTTTCCTATAAAAGCTTACCTTTCAACCTTAACGGTTTCCTTTACAGTAACCAGGCATTTCTTAGGTCCTGGAACTGCACCCTTAACCAGAATCAGGTTGTTCTCGGCATCAACCTTAACTACTTCAAGATTCTGAACAGTGATCTGCTTGTGACCCATCTGTCCAGGCATTCCCTTGCCCTTGAATACGCGGCCTGGGGTAGTAGCGGAACCATTGGAACCCTGATGACGATGGAATTTAGAACCATGAGCCATAGGTCCTCTGTGCTGTCCGTGTCTCTTGATTGCGCCCTGGAAGCCTTTACCTTTGGAAATAGCGGTTGCATCGATCTTATCGCCTGCTGCGAAGATCTCAGCCTTGATCTCATCCTTTACAGAATACTCTTCCGCATTCTCAAATCTGAATTCTCTCACATATCTCTTGTAAGATACGCCAGCCTTATCAAAGTGGCCTTTCTGTGGCTTGTTAACAAGTTTTTCTCTCTTATCAACGAAACCAACCTGTACTGCTTTGTAACCGTCATTCTCTTCGGTCTTAACCTGAGTTACTACACAAGGTCCTGCCTGAAGTACGGTTACCGGAACTAACACACCATTCTCATTGAAGATCTGGGTCATTCCGACTTTTGTTGCTAAAATCGCTTTCTTCATTGTCTTACCTCCTGTTTCATGATCTACAGCGGAATGCTTTCGCATTCATCCTAGAACAGCCTAATATACGTGGAACACTATGAACCGTTGCCGGTATGTTGATTCCTACAGGAATGTAGTGTTGCTTCTATATCTAAACCCTTCAGGATATAAACATAATCATTAATGCTTACTGGGATTATTTTGTTTTCATCTTGATGTCGATGAATACACCAGCTGGCATTTCCAGTCTGGACAGTGCATCTACTGTCTTCTGGCTTGGTGCAGTGATATCGATCAGTCTCTTATGAGTTCTCTGCTCGAACTGCTCTCTGGAATCTTTGTACTTATGAACCGCACGCAGAATTGTTACAACCTCTTTCTTGGTTGGTAACGGCACTGGTCCGCTCACCTGAGATCCTGTCTTTTTTACTGTCTCGATGATCTTTCCAGCGGACTGATCTACTAACTGATGATCATAAGCTTTTAATGTGATTCTCATTACTTGACTTGCCATAAAAAAAGTCGCCTCCTTTTCGCACTTTATAAACCAAGTACGACAAGCGGTGACTGTACACGTTCCCGTGTGTGTCCTCACAGAACTCCACACTGATCCTGCTCTCATTTGCAGATTCTTTAATTGGTACAGTGACTTGTCGCCAGTTTCCTAACTTGACATTCGCTCCACGGAAAACCTGCTTTTTACAAAGCAGCAACCTCACGTTTCTTTGCTATCATGTCACAGCTGTTCTAAGATAACATATATTACTATGAAATGCAAGCTTTTTTTTAATATTTTTCAATATTTTTTATTACTGTTCAGTCTTGCGAAGATTTAGGCTGACGCCCAATGCTTCTTGTACGCTGCAGGTGGTCAAGAAGATGCAAGGCTGAACTGTTTTCTTCCTATATAATAGGATATCATAGAAAAGAGCCGGCCATCATATCCATAGGTCAGCTCTTTTAATCTTATATATATTATTGAAATTTTATCAGTCTTCTGTGCAGATCGGCTCTTCCGGTTCTGTAAAATAGGAACTTACATCACTGTCATCATCTGCTGAACTTAAAGAACCGCTGGAGCTGGTTTTAAATTTTACTCCATCACTGGTCTTAACGGTAGTATTCTTCATAACCTTTCCTGAAGAGTTTACTACATAATTACTGCTGTCTACCTTAAAGCATACATATTTCTGGCCATCAGATGCTTTCTGAAGTTTTCCCTTATAATAAAGGTAATTATCTTTTACACCCGTGTAGCCGCGGCCATTTTCGCTGAAATAGAAGTCCGTCTTATTTCCATCATCTTCTTCTACTTTTATCTTTCCCCGCTGTACACAGCTCTGAGACTTAGTTCCAAAGTAGAAAGCGGTCCAGTTGCTGTCACCAGATCCAATATATACTTTTTTAAGGCCATATACCGGATTTCCCCTCTTATTAAATAAGTAGGTCTTTCCGCTGATCTTAGTCAGATCCTGTGTGGTAAGGTGGTCAGAGTCTGCTGCTTTGGGTTTTCCATTATTTGCAAAATAGAACCACTCCACATCTCCGTCATAGCCCTCAATATCTTCCGGCGGCTCTATGGAATACCAGCCAATCTTTGCCTTTCCGTCAGAACCAAAATACATATAATCTTTAATAGAATCAGAGTTTCCTCTTACATTTTTCCAGCCGATCTGCAGGATGCCATCATCATCAAAGCAATAGTAAACACCGTCTATCTTCCTGGTACCGTAATCTCCGTTATCATTGCCATCACTTGGCACATATTTTTTGCCGTTAGTGCCAAAATAGAACCAGTACTGACCGTCTTCACCGTAATCTAAAGTACCGCCCTCCGCTCCTGGGATCACCTTGCTGGAATCCTCGTCATAATTTTCCGGCGGATACAGTTTCTGCCAGCCAGTGCGCATAACACCGTCATTTCCGGTATAGTACATATCATCTAAGATCCAGCCTTTTTCCATACGGCCGTTTCCATCAAAATGATACCATTTATCATTGATCTTCTTCCAAGTATCGTCAATCGTCTTTCCCGTGCTTCCAAAATAGTACCATTCTTCTTCCCCGCCATCAGAAGTCGTCTTTAGCCACTTATCTGTGATCATAATACCATTGCTGTCCACATAGTAATTAGAATCAGCCCAGGTATTTGTAGCCATATATCCTTCTCCGTTCAGATAACGCCACTGACCGTCTGCGCCCTTTTTCCATTCATTATATACTTTGTTTCCATTGCTGTCATAATAGACCCAGGTATTATTTTCCTGCGCCCATCCCTGTGCTGCCATAGCTGGAAATGCTGCCAGCCCTGCTGATAAAAAAGCTGCCAGAAACCAGGCTGCTTTTACGCTCTTTCTCATACGCCCTGTTCCTCTCTTCTTCTGCGTTCACCCCAAAACTGCTGCAAAACAGATACTTTTGCATACAGTCTGCGCTTTATAACTATTGTATCAAGAGTTTTGTTATTGTTCAACCAATTTAATCTGTCAATTCTCTTACAAGAATCTGTCGCAGGCTTCCAAATTGCTTGACGTACTATATAAAAATAGACTATACTCAATTGGAATCCTGTGATTTTGACCCACTTGATACCGGATTTCAGACCTTTTGTTCCTGGTATCATTATAATAATAGAAGAAACGAGGTTAAACAATTTATGTGGCTTGCCGACGGTTGGAAAGATTATGAAGTAATTGACTGTTCCAAAGGTGAAAAATTAGAGCGCTGGGGAGAGTATCTTCTGGTGCGTCCGGATCCTCAGGTGATCTGGGATACTCCTAAAAAGCACAGAGGCTGGAAGAAGATGAACGGACATTATCACCGCAGCAGCAAAGGCGGCGGTGAATGGGAATTTTTCGATCTGCCGGAGCAGTGGACCATTAATTATAAAGAACTTACCTTTAATTTGAAACCTTTCAGCTTCAAACATACCGGTCTTTTCCCGGAGCAGGCTGCAAACTGGGACTGGTTTGGGGACAAGATCCGCAGATCCGGACGTCCTGTTAAGGTATTAAACCTGTTCGCCTACACCGGCGGTGCTACACTGGCAGCTGCCAAAGCAGGAGCCAGTGTGACCCACGTAGACGCTTCTAAGGGTATGGTTACCTGGGCAAAGGAAAATGCACATTCTTCCGGTCTGTCTGATGCTCCCATCCGCTGGATCGTAGATGATTGTGTAAAATTCGTAGAACGTGAGATCCGCCGGGGAAATCATTACGATGCCATTATCATGGATCCTCCATCTTATGGCCGTGGACCAAAAGGCGAGATCTGGAAAATCGAAGATGCCATCCATCCATTAGTAAAGCTTTGCGTACAGCTGCTTTCTGATGATCCGCTGTTCTTCCTGATCAATTCCTATACGACCGGTCTTGCTCCATCTGTTCTCTCTTATATGATGGGCGTAGAGATCGTTCCGAAGTTTGGTGGAACTGTTAAGGCTGAAGAAGTAGGACTTCCTGTTTCACAAAGCGGTCTGGTATTGCCATGCGGTGCTTCCGGACGCTGGGAAAAATAAGACTTTTTTATTATGGCTGCTGACAGATGATATTATCATATCTCATCTGCCAGCAGCCTTTTTACATCCAGTTTTCCCCACCCCTGCTGATTGTGAGGCAGTCCCAGATCCACCGCCCGTTCCCTGATACGCAGTTTTACATCTTTATTACTCATGGATGGGTATTTTTCCAGCAACAATGCAATGGCGCCTGATACAAGGGGAGTAGACATGCTTGTACCTGATTTTATAAAATAATGTCCCGGCTCATTGCAGCAGCTGATAATACCGCAGCCCGGAGCCACGATATCCGGCTTGCATACGCAGTCCCTGGTAGGGCCTCTGCCGGAATAATCCACCATTTTGCTTCCCATGACCTCCACTTCCTTGTGGTCATCAGAGCAGCCTACTGTGATCACTTTTCTGCTGATCCCCGGTGTAGTAACAGTTCCCGGTGCCGGGCCATGATTTCCAGCTGCCACCACTACTACCAGTCCTTCATCCCAGGCTGCATTTACCCCTTTTACCAGCACAGAATTTTCCGTCATCTCCTGACGCGTAAGAGAGCCTACGGAAATATTTACAATACGTATTCCATATTCGCTTTTGTGTTCCCTTATCCAGCGAAGCCCCATTAGCACATCTGCTGCATATCCATTTCCTTTCCGGTCCAGCACTTTGATCCCAAGGATCCGGCTTCCCGGGGCAATCCCTTTAAATATCCCCCCTGAAGCAGCTCCGCTTCCTGCGATCATAGCTGAAACATGAGTTCCATGACCATTATCATCATAAGGAAGCTTTTTTCCATGGACAAAGTCCTTAAATCCCAGTATCTTTCCCTTCAGATCTTCATGAATGTAAATGCCTGTATCTAAAACTGCGATGCCAACGCCTTTTCCAGTAATCCCATTTAAAGCTGCCTCATCACAGTGAATTTCCATTCTGGCCCGATTCACATTAAAAAATCCCTTTTCTTATAAAATATGCGCAGGAAAAAGCTCCGTACCTGTCAGTACGGAGCTTTTTTCTAAGGATTTCGGATTTTCAAAAAGGGTTGAAGGATAGTTCTTAAACTTTCGTGCATTTCTTATGTACCTAAAGTATACCATGCAATCGCTGGAAATGTTTGAATGTTCTTTGAATAGATTATTAAGAAATTCTTAATGTTACAAACTTCACTTTGTAAGCGAAAGGACAGAACCATACAATGTCTCTTTCAGCTTCCCCACATCTCCATCTGCAAAGCAATACCCGTCCATGCCACAGGCTTTTGCCCCTTCAATGTTGTTTTGCAGGTCATCAATAAAATAGCATTCTTCCGGTTTTAAACCAAAGCGGTCAAAGAAATGACCATACATTTCTTTCTGGGGTTTCATGCAAAGCACTTCTGCTGAAAACAGTATCCCATCAAAGCAGTCTATTGCCGGCAATACCTTTTTATAACAGGTAAGCAGACGCACAGATGCGTTGGAACACAGATAAATACCATAGCCTTTTGCCTTCAGATCCCGGATCAGGTCTCCCATTTCCGGTCTGGCAGTCATGTTATACTCATGCCAGTGGTCGAAGCATTTAACAGCCAGTTCTTTTTCTTCCTCTGTATCCAGACGGCTGATCATTTTCTCAATTCCGTCCTTTTCTTTGATCACACCCATATCTAAAAGAACCCATTCCGGGGAATCAAACACAGCTGTGCAGATTCTCTTTGCCAGTGCCTCATTATCTGTAAAATGGAGGCATACCGGCATGCCGGAATAGTCCACCAGAACCTTTCCCATATCAAATACAATATTTCTGATCAAAATACCCCGCCTTTCTGCTCCCGATCCTATAAGGAGCTAAAAAATGCCGGATGTTCTCGCCTTTGCAGACAAACTGCCAGGCTTCAAACCTCCGACATTTTTAATGTTCATTTTCTTTGTAAAGCCAGCTTACTTTGTCTCCGGCTTCTCTACCTGAACGATTGCAGCTTTCTGCATCGGGATACGGCAGTTTTTGTTGCTGCCGAACTCAACGATCACAGTATCATCAGTCATATCAATGATCACACCATAAAAACCGCTGGTAGTAAGAATGGTATCGCCTACAGCAATGCTGCTTAACATCTCCTGCTGTTTCTGTCTTTCCTTCTTCTGTGGACGGATTGACGTAAAATAGATCAGAGCTGCAAAAAATACAATATAGATAACTATAAAGCCCATTCCCTGCATAGTTTTTTTCCTCCTTCACACCTGCTGCCGCCTCGCCGCAGCAGTTATAGTTTTTTGTTCGCCCGCTTCTGGTTACTTTGAAAACGTTCTATTATTTTCCTTCCATACCGGCAAGCTTAGCTGCCTTGTATTCTGCGAAACGGTGTTCTTCGATGGCGTCGCGGATCTCCTCCATCATTTTATTATAAAAATACAAATTATGCAAGGTACATAACCGCATTCCCAGCATTTCTTTTGCCTTTAACAGATGGCGTATATAGCCTCTGCTGTAAGAACGGCAGGCTGGACACTGGCAGCCTTCTTCAATAGGGCTGTGATCCAGCTCATATTTCTGATTAAACAGATTCAGTTTGCCGTGGTTGGTATATACATGTCCATGGCGGCCATTTCTGGATGGGTAAACACAGTCAAAAAAGTCTACTCCACGGTCTACTGCCTCTAAGATATTGGCAGGTGTTCCTACGCCCATAAGATAAACCGGCTTATCCTCCGGCAGATGAGGTACAGTCACATCCAGGATATGATACATTTCCTCATGGGTCTCACCTACAGCCAGACCACCAATTGCATAGCCATCCAGATCCAGCTCCCTGATGGTCTCTGCATGTCGGATCCGGATCTCGTCTATAACACCACCCTGATTAATGCCAAATAACAGCTGTTCTTTATTAATAGTATCCGGAAGAGAATTCAAACGTGCCATTTCTGCCTTGCAGCGTTTTAACCAGCGGGTGGTACGGTCTACAGAATTGCGGATATAGTCATAATCCGCATGGCTTGGAGGACACTCGTCAAAAGCCATGGCAATGGTAGAACCAAGATTTGACTGGATCTGCATGCTTTCTTCCGGCCCCATAAAAATCTTATGTCCGTCAATGTGGGAACGGAAATAAACACCCTCTTCCTTGATCTTGCGCAGGTCTGTAAGGGAGAACACCTGGAAACCGCCGGAATCTGTAAGGATAGGCTTGTCCCAATTCATAAACTTATGCAGTCCGCCGTACTCTTTGATCAGCTTATCGCCGGTACGCACATGAAGATGGTAAGTATTGGAAAGCTCCACCTGTGTACCGATCTGACGCAGATCATCAGTAGAAACAGCACCCTTAATGGCTCCTACCGTTCCCACATTCATGAAAACCGGTGTCTGGATGGTTCCATGCACAGTTTCCATCTGGGCACGTTTTGCCCGTCCGTCTTTTGTAATTACCTGATATTTCATATTTTATGCCTCTTCGTCTGCCAAAGCAGCCTTGATCATGATGGCACATTCGATCCTCTTTTTCTGCATTTCACAGCCGATCTCATATGCGCCGTTAATAGAACCACTGAAATTGTAGGCATTTGCGCTGCATCCACCACTGCAGTAAAATCTTGCAAAGCAGTCCTTACAGGTTTTCTTTGCATATACGTTGCAAAGCTTAAACTCATCACGGATATCTGTATTTACGATACCGGTATCTACATTTCCAAGAAGGAATTTTTCATTTCCTACAAACTGATGACATGGATAAAGATCACCCCATGGAGTAACAGCCAGATACTCTGTACCGGAACCGCAGCCAGCCAGGCGTTTTGCAACACAAGGTCCTGCTGTTAAGTCTAACATAAAATGGAAGAAGTTAAAACCTCTGCCTTCTTTTTTCCGCTTAATATATTCCAGAGCCAGTTTATCATATTCCTTTAAGATCTGCGGAATATCCTCTTCCCGGATAGCATAATCCTCTGCCGGATCAGCTACTACAGGTTCCATGGACATCTGCTGGAATCCCAGATCTGCATAATGGATCACATCATCTGCAAAATCCAGGTTATTTCTGGTAAATGTACCTCTTACATAATAGTTCTTCTGTCCTCTGCTTTCAGCAAACTTCTGGAATTTTGGAACGATCATGTCATAGCTGCCGCTGCCATTGCGGAATGGACGCATCTTATCATTGATCTCTTTCCGGCCGTCAAGGCTTAATACTACGTTGCTCATTTCACGGTTGCAGAATTCCATGATCTCATCATTTAAAAGAACACCATTAGTAGTCAGTGTAAAACGGAATTTCTTGTGGTTTGCTTCCTCTAAGGAACGGCCGTATTCTACCAGCTGTTTTACTACCTTCCAGTTTAAAAGAGGTTCTCCGCCGAAGAAATCCACTTCCAGATGCTCTCTGTTTCCAGAGTTTGCAACCAGGAAATCCAGAGCTTTCTTACCTACTTCAAAGCTCATTAAAGCACGGCGGCCATGATATTCTCCTTCTTCTGCAAAGCAATAACGACAGGCCAGGTTGCAGTCATGGGCAATATGAAGGCAGAGTGCCTTTACTACTGTCTTGCGCTTCTTAAAATCAAGAACAAAATCACGGTAAATATCTCTGGTAAGCAGCTGCTCAGCATCGATCAGCTCCTGGATATCTTCCAGTGCCTCACCAACCATTTCTTTTCCATAGGTATTGTCTAATTTCTTATGAACATTTGCTGTTACTTCTTCAGAAAGCTTCTCAGGCTTATCCATTTCCGGAACCTGCTCAGAAACTGCTGCGATGGCGTCATAAACCACCGGATCTACTACATGAACGGAACCACTGTTCACGTCCAGAACAATATGATAACCATTATTAATATACTGATGAATCAAAATTTAACTCTCTCTTTCTAAATTTAATGGGCCTGTGGGGCCGCGTCAAAAAGCATATGAAAGCCCCTATAATCTCTGTGACCATAGGGGCTTTGCACACGATCCGTTACCGGTCTATACCATTAGCGGGCAGAGTTTTCGCAGCTCTGGTTGCCAACGGTACAGGAAGTCTTACATGCAGACTGGCAGGAAGTCTGGCACTCGCCGCATCCGCCCTTCTTCATGGTATCCTTTAAAGTATTGGAATTTAAAGTCTTAACATGCTTCATTGTACAGTACCTCCTTTTTATGTGCGCCTGTAAACGCATAAAATATCTTTAAAATTATAACATAGGTTATGCGGGCTTGCAACGGTGAATATACTTGACTGTAAACATATTTTAGAGGAATGTCTATGGAAAATAACGTTATCAAACCACTGCTGCGCTCCCTTTTTATCGCCTATGTGCTTTCCGCCATTTTTTTAGTGATCCTTGCTTTTGCCCTCTATAAGCTGCGCCTTGGGGAAAGTCTGGTAAACCTGCTGATCTTTGCCGTATATTTTGCCGCCTGTTTCGCCAGTGGATTCTTCACCGGCAGACGCGTAAAAAGCCGCCGTTTTTTCTGGGGGCTGCTGTCAGGAATGTTTTATTTTCTGGTGCTATTTGCAGCTTCTTTCGCCATGAACCCACAAGCAGCCATAAATGCTGGGCGTTCCCTTATCGTCCTTGGAGTATGCGCCGCAGCCGGAACTGCAGGCGGAATGTTTGCTTTTTAACCAGATCAGAAAATTCATCTGTTTCTATTGCATAAAACAGAACAAGGTTTAGTCTTTCATGTCCTCAAACAGCTCTGCAATAAGGAAAACCAGACTGCCTAAAAATACGAAAATATCCCCCAGATTAAAGATCACATTTTTAAGACGCTTAAACTCAATAGAAAAATAATCCACTACATAGCCCTTTACCAGACGGTCATACAGATTGCTGACAGCGCCTCCAAGAACCATGGAAAGACCGATTTTCTGAGCCAGACAGCCTTTTTTTGTAAAAAGAGCTGCCAGTGCCCCTGCTGCCGCTGAAGTAACTGCCAAAGGAACTCCTTTTACCAGCTCCGGACGTTCTTTCATAAAACCGAAAGGAAATCCGGGGTTGTAGCTTTTGTGAAGGCGGATAAGGCCTTTCGTTCCCGGAAGGTCTCTTGGAAATTCCTCATCCCCTTCCCGTTCTATTTCATCTTTTATAAATAAATCAAGAGCAGCAATGCCGCCTGTAAGCCATGGTAAAAGCATGTTCTGGTCCATCCTTTCTTGTAAGATCCATTTTTACGTACCATTTTGTTGCCTGTTTTTATTTTACTATAATCTCCCGGTCACGTCCAGTTATACAAAAGATATTCCAAAAGTGCCTACCCGTGGTTACTGTTCATGCGTTGCATGACCAGCAACGGAAATGCTCACACAACCATATTGTTTCCGTATACTGACAACAAATAACACAGAAAGGTATCCATATGCCCTCATGCATCTTAAATCCAGCTTCCGAAGAGGTAGCCGACTTTATCTACCGCTTTGGCTCTCTGCAAAATAATCTGCGGGACCCGGAGCAATTTCCCTGTGTGGATTATGTAAGCAGCGATTATGCCATTTTTTACATGCCCCTAAGTGAAGCTCTGCCCCTTTCTCTGGAACGCTATCCCTATTACAGTATTCCCGGTCTTTTCACCCTTTTAGATGATTCTGCCATGGAAGCCTCCGGTATTCTGGCAGCTTTGCAGACACCAGCGCTATCCAACATGGGAAAAGGCGTCCTTATCGGCATTGTAGATACCGGTATTGACTATACCAGTCCTGTTTTCAGAAATGAAGACGGTACCACCCGCATCCTTGGACTCTGGGATCAGACACTGCCAGAAGATACTTCGGCACCTTCCCCTGGTGTGCCTGATTATTATCCTATGGGCGGTGCTTCCTATGGTACAGAATTTACCATGGAAGAGATCAACGCCGCTTTAGCAGCCGATGATCCATTTTCACTGGTGCCTTCAAGGGATATCAATGGACACGGCACCTTTTTAGCCGGTCTGGCAGCCGGAAGGTCCTTTCCACTGCAAAATTTCACTGGTGCTGCTCCTATGGCTGACCTGGCAGTAGTAAAATTAAAGCCCGCAAAAAAGTATCTGCGGGACTATTACCTGATTCCTGAAAATGCAGCTGCCTTTCAGGAAAATGATATTATGTTGGGAATTAAATACCTGAGAGTCATTGCCGACCGGTTCCGTCAGCCCCTTGTTATCCTTCTTGGACTCGGAAGCAATTACGGCAGCCATACCGGCACTTCTCCCTTAAGTCAGGTGACCCAGAATTACGGCGGCTTCTTTGGCATTGCCACTGTGATCGCAGCGGGAAATGAAACCGGGCTTTCTCATCATTACGCAGGACAGCTTTCTGCCGATACTCCCTATGAAGATGTAGAGCTGCGAGTAGGTGAAAGAGAAGCAGAACGTGGTTTCATCCTGGAACTGTGGTCCTCTGCCACAGAGCTTTTCACAGTAGGCTTCGTCTCTCCCGGTGGAGAACGGATCAACCGGATCCCTATTTTAGCAAACAATGAAACACGTATCCCCTTTTTGCTGGAAAACACCATCCTCACTGTAAATTATGAACTGATCGAAGCCGGAAGCGGCAGCCAGCTGGTATCCGTGCGCTTTGAGCGGCCTTCTGCAGGTATCTGGACGATCCGTGTATACAATACCCAGTTTCTTACAGGAGAATACCATATGTGGCTGCCAGTTCAGGGCTTTATCTCTGAAGAAACTGTATTTTTAAAACCGGATCCCTCCAATACCATCACTGTACCGGGCAATTCAAGACTGCCTATTACCGTAGGAGCATATGATCACAGAAATAACAGTATCTATATCCACTCCAGCCGCGGTTACACCAGCAGAGACTATGTAAAACCGGATCTGGCGGCGCCAGGTGTGGATGTGCTGGGACCTGGGATCCGTGACACATCCGGTGCTGGCGTACGTTCCTTTTTGTACTCTGGAAATAACATTCCGTCTATCACTCCGTCACAAAATACGCCTTCCAATACTTCTGCACCTTCCAGCATTCAGGAAAACTTACAGACATTCTCCCGCCGCACCGGTACCAGTGCCGCTGCCGCCATTACCGCCGGGGCAGTGGCCAACCTTTTAAGCTGGGGCATTGTAATGGGAAATTATCCTGCAATGAGTGAAGCTCCCATCAAAAGCTACCTCATCCGCGGTGCCGCCAGAAATCCTGCTCTTTCCTACCCCAACAGGGAATTCGGCTATGGAACCCTGGATCTGCTGCAGACCTTTCTCCGGCTGCGGGAATAGCAGACAAAACTGCGGCAAAATGCAGCAGCGTTTTTCTGCTATCCAGTTGTTCTGCCTCTTCGAGACATCTGTACGATCAGAACGGATTTTAATCCGGGCTGGGCGTACAGATGTAACGAGAAGCTGCGCAGACAACGGATGCAGAAAAATAAGCGCTGTATTTTGCAGCAGTTCCTGTTTTCCGCGATTTATATTCTTACATCTCACGCATCTGGATCAATGGTCCGCCCTTTTTCTCCAGATATGGCCGTGTAACCACTACAGACCCGATATTTGGATCTTTAGGTATCTCATACATAATATCAAGCATAAACTCTTCCAGAATGGCTCTCAAAGCTCTTGCACCGGTTCCGCGCTTTAACGCTTCCTCTGCGATCCAGGAAAGAGCATCCTCTTCAAACACCAGCTTCACTTCATCCATTGCCAGCAGCTTCTCATACTGACGGAGGATCGCATTTTTCGGTTCTTTTAAGATACGAACCATCATATCCTTGTCCAGGCCCTTTAAGGTAACAGTTACCGGCAGACGGCCCAAAAACTCCGGTATCATGCCAAATGTCCTTAAATCCTCATTGGTCACATGGCTTAAAATATCCGGATCATTGTCGAAACTGTCCCGCAGCGCAGCCCCAAAGCCCATAGAAGACTTCTTAGTCAGCCGTTCCTTGATAATGTTTTCCATATCCGGGAACGCACCGCCGCAGATAAACAGGATATTATCCGTATTTACAGTTGCCATAGGCGTCATGGCATTTTTCTGATTAGAGCCTACCGGCACTTCTACTGTACTGCCTTCCAACAGCTTTAAAAGTTCCTGCTGGACAGACTCACCGCTTACATCCCTTGTGTTGGTCTGTTTCTTCTTAGCGATCTTGTCGATCTCATCAATAAAGATAATACCTTTTTCCGCCCGCTTTACATCGTTTCCTGCAGCTGCCAAAAGCTTGGAAACAACGCTTTCAATATCATCGCCAATATATCCGGCCTCTGTAAGAGAGGTAGCATCTGCAATCGCCAGCGGCACATCTAAAAGCTTTGCCAGCGTCTTTACCAGATAGGTCTTTCCGCTTCCTGTAGGTCCAATCATAAGAATATTGGATTTTTCGATCACAACACCATCTGGATCTGCTCCTCCTAAAAAGGCACGTTTATAATGATTGTAAACTGCTACAGACATTACCTTCTTTGCCTTGTCCTGTCCGATCACATATTCATCCAGCTTGCCTTTGATCACGTGAGGTGCCGGAATATCCTTCATTGTCAGCTGTTTTTCCGGTTCCTTGCTCTTTTTCAGCTTCTGCCGCTGAGGGATCTCATTTACCGGCGGCATCTGGCTTAAATCGTTAAAATTCATGTTCATATAAGGCATACCCGGCATTTTTGAAAAATCCATGCCGCCTTTTGTCACTGTATCAAAGGCCTTCTGCATACAGTCATGGCACAGACACATACCCCCTGGCATTGAGATCATCGGGCCAGCCTTACTTTCCGGTCTGCGGCACATATAACAGATCTTTTCATAACTGTCCTTGTCGTCTTTCTTGTTTTTATCCTCTTTATTTACATCCTGAAGTCCTTTCAGATCTTCCTTTTCCAGATTCTTATCTTCCACCTTTTCTCTGCTACTAAAAACATATACAAATATGCATATGCTAGATGATTTGCTATAATCTCACGATTTATAGTTACTGTTTCAACGTGTATGCTTTGGTGGTTAAAAGTAACACACTACTCACAAGTTCTTGT
>UQTA01000030.1 GCA_900543885.1 uncultured Clostridium sp. | reverse complement strand
AACAAGACCGCCGTCACGTAATATCTGGGCGGCTTCTTTTAATTCTTCATCATTTATATTTTCTGTGTCATTTATTTTGATTCGTTTGGTTTCCATGGTGATTTTCTCCGTTTATATATGCTTGTAGACTCAGGTTCCCCGCGCTGTCGCGCTCTACTGCCTGCTTTCGCAGGCGGAACCTTCGTTAATGGTCCAAGAAAAACAAATGCCACCTTCGGTGTCGCTTGTTTTTCTTTTGGACTCATTATATCATATCTTAGAAAGAAAAAACAGTCGTGAGAATCTTAACATTCCCACGACTGTTTAAAATCAGCCTGAAGCCTTTTATTTCTGCGCTGTTCCAATACGGACTAATGCACGGTGAAGCTTTGCTTCTGCCAGCTTTATCGCTTTGTCATCCATACCTGACTGCTGCAGCTTCTCTTCTGCCAGTTTTTTTGCCTCTTCGGCACGGGCTACATCAATATCCTCGCTCCACTCCCAGGTAGTAGGGATCAGACGGCATTCGCCGTTCATCATGGTCAGCATTCCGCCGATGCAGGCTGCTTTCCTCTCAGTTCCGTCCTCTAATACCACATGGGCAGCTCCCATTCCAATAGCCGTACAATAATTCATATGGCGGGCCAGGATGGCAAGGTCTCCGTGGATGGTACGGCAGGACACGCTCTGTACCTGACCGTCAAATACTTCCCCGTCCATGGTCGCGATCTGTAAATGGAAGGTCGTCATATACCTGTTCCTCCCTTCTACTGCTGCTGTTTTGCTTTTTCGTATACATCATCAATGGTACCGGCAAACAGGAAGCAGCTCTCCGGGATGTCATCGCATTCGCCGTCTAAGATCTTCTTAAATCCGCGGATGGTTTCTTTTAACGGCACGTACTGGCCCTTCATACCTGTGAACTGCTCTGCTACGGAGAAGCTCTGGGACAGGAATCTCTGTACCTTACGTGCTCTGGATACGGTCAGCTTATCTTCTTCAGAAAGTTCATCCATACCCATGATAGCGATGATATCCTGCAGTTCCTTATAACGCTGCAGCACTCTCTGTACAGAACGTGCTACCTGATAATGCTCTTCGCCTACTGTCTCAGGAGACAGGATACGGCTGGTAGAATCCAGCGGATCTACTGCCGGGTAAATACCCTGGCTGGCAATATCACGGGAAAGTACGGTGGTTGCATCCAGATGGGTAAATGTGGTTGCAGGAGCCGGGTCAGTTAAGTCATCTGCAGGCACGTATACAGCCTGTACAGATGTGATAGAGCCCTTCTTAGTAGAAGTGATACGCTCCTGTAAAGCACCCATTTCTGTTGCCAGTGTTGGCTGATAACCTACTGCTGAAGGCATACGGCCAAGCAATGCAGAAACCTCAGAACCAGCCTGGGTGAAACGGAAGATGTTATCAATGAACAGCAGCACGTCCTGATTCTTAACATCACGGAAGTATTCTGCCATAGTCAGTCCGGAAAGGGCAACTCTCATACGTGCGCCCGGCGGCTCGTTCATCTGGCCATATACTAAGGCAGTTTTATCGATAACACCGCTTTCCTGCATCTCTCCGTAAAGGTCATTTCCTTCACGGGTACGCTCTCCTACACCGGTGAATACGGACAGACCGCCGTGTGCAGTTGCTACGTTGTGGATCAGCTCCATGATAAGAACTGTTTTTCCTACACCTGCACCACCGAAAAGACCAATCTTACCACCCTTTGCATAAGGGCAGATCAGGTCTACGACCTTGATACCTGTTTCCAGGATCTCTGTTGCCGGTGTCTGCTCCTCATAAGATGGAGCCGGACGATGGATCGCCCAGCGTTCCTTTGCCTCTGGAGCAGGCTTATTATCTACAGGATCGCCTAACAGGTTAAATACACGTCCCAGGCACTCATCGCCTACAGGTACGGTAATAGGGCTTCCTGTATCTACTGCGTCTGTACCGCGCACAAGTCCGTCTGTGGAACTCATAGCGATGCAGCGCACTACGTCATCACCGATCTGCTGCGCAACTTCTGCGATCAGCTTATGACCGTTGATGTCGATCTCAATTGCGTTCAGCAATGCAGGCAGTTCCCCTTCCTTGTACCGGATATCCAGTACCGGTCCGGTAACCTGCACCACCTTTCCAATGTGTTTCTCTGTCATATATCTATCTCCTCTTTAAGGCTCCTCTGCACCAGCTACGATCTCAGTGATCTCCTGGGTTATGCTGGCCTGACGGGCACGGTTGTAATACAGGCTGAGCTGTTCGATCATCTCTCCTGCATTCTTGGATGCAGCATCCATGGCAGTCCTTCGTGCTGCCAGCTCACTGGCAACAGACTCACACATGGCACCATATACCATACCAGCCAGATACTCCGGCACGATGGCGTCAAACACCGTTTCGCTGTCCGGCTCATATAAGATCAGGGAATGAATCTGTTTCATATCCTTTTCTTCCCCTGAAAGGTCTTCTAACGGAAGCATGGATGATACATCCGGCTTCTGGGAAAGCATAGAGACAAAGTTGGTATAGCCCAGAGCTGCATGGCCAAATTCCCCGGCCTTAAAAGCCCTGCACAATAAAGCTGCGATCTCAAAGCAGTCGGATACAGAAATATCTCCTGCTTCTGCGAATTCTTCAGTTACCAGTTTTATGCCCCTGCGTTTGTAATATTCCACTGCTTTCTTTCCGATAGGAAGTACACAGTAGTCTTTCCCGGCAGTCTGGCTCTCCATTTCCTTGAACAGGTTGGAATTGTATCCACCTGCCAGTCCTCTGTCACCGGCGATCACTACATAGCACCATTTTTCGTTTTTGCTCTTCTTTGTATATACAGAAGAAAGATCTGTGTTGCCTGCAGCGATCCGTTCCAGTGTGTTTTCCAGAGTGTGGAAATAAGGCCGGCTTGCATCTGCCCGTTCCTTTGCCTTACGCAGCTTGGAGGATGCCACCAGTTCCATTGCCTTGGTGATCTGCATGGTGCTCTGTATGCTCTTCATACGGAGCTTCACGGCTTTCATATTTGCAGCCATGTGTTCCCTCCTTATAATTCATATCATTGACCCCTGCGCTCCCGAAACAGGGAAGCAGGAACCTGATATCACTATTATCTGGTCTTTAAAAACCGGTCGGTATAGTCAGCAAGAGCAGCTTTTAACTTCTCTTCTGTCTCGCCTTCCAGTTTTCCGGTAGTACGGATACCTTCCATAGCAGCCACGCCCTGTGCATCACTGTCAAGGAATGTATAAAGTCCTTCTTCGTATGCCTGGATATCCTCTACTTCAACACTGGTCAGGATACCCTTTACTACCGCATACAGGATCGCTACCTGCTTCTCTACAGGTACAGGTGTGCTTCTTCCCTGTTTTAAAACTTCCACGATACGTGCGCCCTGTGCCAGACGTGCCTTAGTGTCTGCATCCAGGTCAGAACCGAACTGTGCGAAGCTCTGCAGCTCTCTGTACTGGGAGTATACCAGTTTCAGGGTTCCGGCAACCTTCTTCATTGCCTTGATCTGTGCATTACCACCAACTCGGGATACGGAAATACCAGGGTTTACAGCAGGCATGATACCAGAGTGGAACAGCTCTGTCTCCAGGAAGATCTGTCCGTCAGTAATGGAAATAACGTTGGTAGGGATGTATGCAGATACGTCACCTGCCTGTGTCTCAATGATCGGAAGGGCTGTAAGAGAACCGCCTCCCTTTTCATCAGAAAGCTTTGCTGCACGCTCCAGTAAACGGGAGTGCAGATAGAATACGTCACCAGGATAAGCTTCACGGCCCGGTGGACGGCGGATCAGAAGGGAAAGTGCACGATATGCAACCGCATGCTTACTTAAGTCATCATAGATGATCAATACGTGTTTTCCCTTGTTCATAAAATATTCACCCATTGCACAGCCTGAATAAGGTGCAATGTACTGTAATGGGCTTGTCTCAGATGCAGTTGCAGCAACAACAATGGTATAATCCATAGCGCCGCCTGCCTGCAGCTCAGATACCAGGCTGGCAACAGTAGAACGTTTCTGTCCGATGGCAACATAGATACAGATAACGTCTTTGCCCTTCTGGTTTAAAATGGTATCTGTAGCAATAGTAGTCTTACCAGTCTGTCGGTCACCGATGATCAGCTCTCGCTGTCCTCTTCCGATAGGGATCATGGAGTCGATCGCCTTGATACCTGTCTGTAATGGTTCCTTAACCGGCTGTCTGTCACAGATGCCGGGTGCCGGTGATTCCACCGGTCTGTATTCAGTTGTCTCAATAGGGCCTGCGCCATCGATCGGCTGGCCGATGGCATTTACAACACGTCCGATCATTGCCTCGCCTACAGGTACGCTTACTACCTTTCCTGTACGCTTAACTGTCTGTCCTTCACTGATCCCCTGATCAGAACCGAACAGAACGACGGAAACGCTGTTTTCTTCCAGGTTCTGGGCCATTCCGAATGTACCGTCTTCAAACTCCAGCAGCTCTCCTGACATACAGTTGGTCAGGCCGCTTACTCTGGCAATACCATCACCTACGATCAGAACGGTTCCTGTTTCGCTCTGCTCAATAGCATTCTGGTAATATTTAATCTGGCTTCGGATGACTTTGGATATCTCTTCCGGTTTTAATTGCATTCCATTCACATCCTTTATACGATGATTTCCGTAACGTAACTATTTATTAATTTAATACAGTTACTCCGTAATTTTCTTTTTAAGCCTTGACAGACGTTCCTGAACAGTGCCGTCAAGCTGCTTTCCTTCTAACTCTACGCGGATACCGCCAAGTATGGCGCTGTCCGTTTTCTGTGTAAGAAGGACGGTCTTGCCGCTGATTTTTTCCAGTCTTTCTTTTAATGCCTGTGCCTGTGCTTCTGTAAGGTCTACTGCAGTAGTGACCACTGCTTCCGCAATGTTGTGATCCTCGTTGTAGCGTGCCTTAAACTGTCTGCAGCTGTCACGGTATTCCCGCAGCATGCCGCTTTCGCATAACAGCTTTAAGTAGTTTAACAGATACAGGGAAAGCTGTCCTTCAAAAGCCTTGTCCAACAGCCCTACACGTTCTGTTTTGGGAATGGATGGCTCAGAAAGAAGCGTCAGATAATCTGGGTTCTCTTTGAAAAGAGCCATTATCTGCTCCATCTGTGGAAGTATCTCCTCTGTCAGCTTTTCTTCTGCGGCAAGGTCATAGAGACTGTCCCCATAGATCTTTGCGGTCTTGGTCATGATGCCTCACCTACATTCTCAATAAACTCGTCGATCAGCTTCTTATGGTCTTCTTCTGAGATCTCGCGCTCGATCACCTTGCCGGCAATATCCATGGCAATGCCGCCGATCTCATTTTTAATGTCATTAACTGCCTTCTTCTTCTCCTGGGCGATATCAGCCTCAGCCTTTGCCTTGATCCCTGCTGCCTGTGTCTGGGCTTCCTGGATCATGGCCTCACTGCGTGCTGCAGCGTCCTTCTGGGCATTCTGGAGAATGGAATTTGCAGTTTCTTTTGCTTTTGCCATTTCAGCTTCATAATCAGCCTTCATGGCATCCGCTTCTTCCTTTGCCTTTTTCGCATCCTGGATCTGAGAATCAGCCAAAGCTCTTCTCTTCTCGATGATCGCGCATACCGGCTTGAACAAGAATTTCTTGATCAGCCAGCACTGGATGAACAGGTTGCAGATCTGGGCAACGAAAGTCCACGGTATGATCGTTACTAATTCCTGTGTTTCCCGCATCTTTCTACCCTCCTGTCTGTGGAAACCGCCTTCTGTTTTTGTGAAGCCTTCACATATTTATATTTGTATGTGCAGACTTTGAAACAGTAAGTGTTTCGTTAAACTTAGGACAGGTAGTTCATGAAAGTGCCAGGTGCTACGAAGATCAGAAGCAGACCGGTAACGAAACCGTAAATACCTGTGGTCTCTGCGATAGCACAACCAAGTAACATGGTGCTGGTTACATCGCCCTTGCACTCTGGCTGGCGTCCGATTGCTTCCAGTGCCTTTGCAACTGCGTTACCTTCACCAATACCAGGTCCGATACCTGCGATCAGAGCAGCACCAGCGCCGATAGCACAACCTGCTAAAGCAATACCTTTTGCTAATAACTGAAAATCTGTCATAATAAATTTCCTCCTAGAATAATGTGAATAATATCTTTGATAAGATTTTCTTACTGCGTGTTTTTAACCTTCTGCCGCATTTGCAATATACATGATGGTCAGCATACTGAAAATGAATGCCTGCATGAAACCGGAGAACCAGTCAAAGTAGACAGACAGAATAGCCGGAACACCCACATCAAGGAATGGGATGCTTCCTAAGACCTGTCCCAGCGCACCTGGCAGCCAGCCAAGAAGCGCCGATGTTGCTACCGCCAAAGCTGCATAGATCAACCCGTTGATAACAACGCCAGAAAGAATATTTCCAAAGTGACGGCACGCCATACTTACCGGTGTTGCCAGCTCTGACAGGACATTAAATGGTGTCATGACCGGGATCGGGGTGGTAAAGCCCTTTAAGTATCCCAGTATGCCGCCAGCCTTGATCTTATTGGAAGTGATCATAATGAACACTACCACTGCCCAGGCTGCTTCTGTGGAAAGATCGGCTGTCGGGCTTCTCAGACCGGTAAGGCTGATAAGATTGGAAACTACACTGGTCGTGAACAAAGCTGCCACAAATGGGATCAGGTTATCAAACTTTGTTCCGCCGGTATTATTTCTCACAAACTTCTGCGCCTGTTCTACCAGCATCTCGGCCACTGCCTGCCGTTTGGATATATTCTCTACCTTCAGGTCTCTGGTAAGCCAGATACACAGTCCCGTAATAAGTATCATTACGATCCAGCTGACCACCAGTGTTTCGGATATCAGGAAATCGCCAAGGACAGGTATGCCTGTAGGAATCCTGAAATAAACCGCAGCACCTGAAATATTAAAATTCATATCCGCATTTTCATCTCCTTTCTTATAAATTTGGCTTTGCTTTTATTATTCCCAGAATGTTAATAAGCTTAATGCTCAAACTTGGGAAAAACAGCGGTATAATGCCCGCCGCAGCATTAACAAATGGTAATACCATTGCCAGAACGATCCACAGCAACTGTGCCATGGAACGGTATCTGTAACTTATTTTCATGCTTTTGTAGGCCTGTTCATCATTCTGTTCTCCAGATGCGATCTTCTGCACCGTAAGTCCCATAATAAAAAAATTGCCTACTGCAACGGCCGCACCAATGATGCCGCCAAGCACTACCTTATAATCAAAGGGTACTGCTTCCGGAAAAAGTTTATGGCAAACTGCAAAAGCGACGATCATAACAATCGTTCCTGCGCCGCTCCAACATGCGATATGTCCTGTTTCTTTCTTTACTGCCGGCTGGATCTTCATGTTTCTACCTCCCTGCTGCACGGATGTGCATTCTCGGATCATACATGCCTGTTAAATGCTCTCTCATGTTCTCTGTTCTTTTTCTTCTTCTGTGTCTTCATAATGGCCAGATATAATTTATATGCCGTCATAAAGGAACCCCCAAGTCCCATGATAAAACCAGGGATATAGATCCATCCGCCGATCATAAAACGGCTGTTAAGCCAGCTGCATAAAAAAAGGCAGATCAGCAATGGCACCGCCAGGGAAATTCCCATCTGACCGATCAGAGAAAAGTTCCTCAGAATATACTGCCAGTCTTTCATGGACCATCTTCCTTTCCTTGTCAATAGTATATCAAACATTCTATATTTTTTTGTTGTTTTTTTATAAATACAATCGGAAAATATCGAAACTATCCCCTTAGATTTTGTACAACTTGAATAGATTATACTCGATATCACTTAAATAAGCAATGGCATTTTTTGCATTTTTTGCAATTTTTTTTAGACATTCTAACTTTTTTTGTTCGTTTTGTCTTAACAATTTCCAAACAGCCGTTACATTTTTCACGAAGTCCTTGTTTTCTTTTTGACAATTTTTCCCAATATCTCTTTTACATCCCTTTTCCAGGCCTTTTTCCTTGCCCGCAAGTTATAATTATGTTACAATCCGGTATCATAGGGGCAAAATACCTTTTGACCCAACATCATTTTAGTAGGAGGAATTTTATTTAATGGAAATCATCAAATTGATTGGTGTCCTCATAGTCGTGATCGGCTTTATCCTTAAATTAGACACTCTGGCTGTAGTTGTAGTAGCAGGTCTTGCTACCGGACTGGTTGCCGGAATGAGTCCTATGGATATCCTGAACACACTGGGCACCGCATTTATCACCAACCGTACTGCTACCCTTTTCATCCTCACTCTGCCTGTGATCGGCTTATGTGAGCGAAACGGGCTGAAAGACAAGGCCGTAGACTTTATCCGTTCCTTAAAGAATATGACCACAGGAAAACTGATCGCGATCTGGCAGGTTATCCGTACCTTTGCCTCTGCTTTCTCCCTGCGTATCGGCGGCCATCCTCAGTTTATCCGTCCGCTGATCAATCCTATGGCACAGGCAGCAGCTGTAGTACAGTATAAGGAACTGGATGAAAAATCAGAAGACCAGATCAAAGGAATGTGTGCTGGAAGCGAAAACTACGGCAACTTCTTTGCTCAGAACTGTTTTATGGGATCTTCCGGAACGCTTTTAATCGTGTCAACCTTAAGCGAACAGGGTTATCCTGTAGACGCACTCCAGATCGCAGGACAGTCTGTTCCTATTGCTGTGATCTCTGCTGTTGTAGGTGTGATCTACGCCCTGATCTTTGACCAGATCTTAAAACGCCGTCTGGCATCCAAAGCCGCAAAGGAGGACAAATAATATGACCTGGACCATAAGCACCATTGTTGCAGAGATCTTCTACTGCATCATCGGACTTATTTTTATCGCAACCGGCATGAAAGCCTTAAAAGACGATACCTGTGCCAAAAAAGGTACTACCGCTCTTTTCTGGTTCATTCTTGCATTTACCTTTATCGCAGGACCTTATCTTCCAAAATGGATCACAGGACTGTGTGTTGTATTCTTAGCTGTGCTTACTGCATTTAAGCGCGTAGCTCCAAGTAAAAGTGATATGCCGAAAGAGACCGAAACCCGTGCCGCTGCTGACAAATTAGGCTACAGCGTGTTTATCCCACCGTTAGTGCTGGCTGTAAGTGCTGTTTTAGTTGCTACCTTCTTAAAGGTACTGGGCGCCAACAATGCCATCGGTATCTCCGGTGCAATTGCTCTGATCGCTGCCTTTATCATTTTCAAGCCAAAAGCGGTTTATGCCGTAAAAGACTGCACCCGTCTCACTGACAATGTTGGTGTTACCGGCATCCTTCCTCAGGTCTTAGCCGCACTTGGCTCTGTATTCACAGCTGCAGGTGTGGGTGATGTGATCGCAGGAGGCGTAAGCGCTGTGATCCCGGCCGGAAACCTGTTTGCCGCTACTGCGGTTTACTGTATTGCCATGGCTTTATTTACCATGATCATGGGTAATGGTTTTGCCGCTTTCTCTGTTATCACAGTAGGTATCGGTATCCCGTTTTTGATCGCTCAGGGCGCTGATCCGGTAGTAGTAGGTGCGCTTGGCCTGACCGCAGGCTACTGTGGTACTTTAATGACTCCTATGGCTGCAAACTTCAACATTCTGCCTGCAGCACTTCTTGAGACAAAGAATAAATACATCGTTATCTTAAGCCAGCTGCCGGTTGCACTTGTTATGCTTGCTGCTCACATTGTATTAATGTATATGCTGGCATTTCGTTAAAATATTGTTTTTTTCTGCAAACAATGGGCAAAATAAATCTAATTTTTAACGAAGTTTACCGCGCAAATCTTAAAAATTTTTAGAAAATTTCTTCGGAAAGGATGAGCATTTTTATGAAACTTCTTCTCACTGCATTTGACCCCTTCGGCGGCGAGCCGATCAATCCGGCTTTAGAGGCTGTAAAACTGGTTTCTGATACTGTCGGTTCTGTCCAGGTAGTCAAGCTGGAAGTACCTACTGTTTTCGGTAAATCCATTGATAAAGTAGCAAAAGCCATTGAAACTGAAAAACCAGACGCAGTTCTGTGTATCGGACAGGCCGGCGGCCGTTTTGACCTGACCCCGGAGCGTGTTGCCATTAATTTAGATGATGCCCGCATCAAAGACAATGAAGGCAATCAGCCCATCGATGTGCCGATCTTTGAAGACGGTGCTCCTGCTTATTTTGCCACTCTTCCTATTAAAGCTATGGTACAGAGCATCCGAAATGCAGGACTTCCTGCCAGTGTTTCTAATACTGCCGGAACCTTTGTATGCAACCACCTGATGTACGGTGTTCTCTACACTCTGGCTAAAAGCTATCCGGGAGTACGGGGCGGCTTCATGCATGTTCCATTTATCCCAAGCCAGGTCGTAAACCGCCCGGCTGCACCGTCCATGAATTTGCAGGATATTGCAAGGGGTATTGAAGCTGCCATCGCTGCCATTGGTGAAAATGAAAGTGATATTGCTGCAGCAGAAGGCGCTACTCACTAATTGTCAGGCGGTTTAGAGATCACCACCATGTGCAAACACATTTGCAGCAATTTTTTATTTTCAACAACGAAAGCCATCCGTGTGCATTGCAAAATAAGTATTGTAATGCATACCGATGGCTTTCAGCCTTTCAACAATATATCTTTTTTTCTATTACTTTCGCTTTCCGGTATAACGCCTCATGTTTTCTAAAAGCCTCCAGGCAGCGGCATTTTCCATAGGATGCCTGATAGCGCGCCTCCACACTGACGATTTCGTCTTCCTTCACTCGGGAATCTGCATAAAAAAGAACTTCAGCCTCAGTCAGCGGACCATCTTCCTGAATTTCCGGATCATGATGTTTCTCCACCAGATCTGCAATCTCATAGTACCCTTCTCTCCGTAAAATGTCTGCCCCCTTTAACGCATGCAGTCGTTCTGTCCGAAGCATGTCATGAACCAGAGCTGCTTTCTGGATCAAATCCCAATCAAGCTTTTTTTCTTTCAAAGAAGGTTTCAGAGTCTCTGCCATTTCTGCTGTTTTTTTCATATGAGCTATGATCCATTCTGGAACATTGTACACCTGATAAAGTTCCTTCAATTCTGGTTCATTTAACAGACAGGACGGTTTATATCCGCAGCGTTCAACACAAAGATTCTCTCCATCGTCCAGCAAAATCGCGGAACTGATATTAGCCGCTCCCAGCTTTCTGTAATCATTAGTTGACAAACCAAGCAGTTTACACAAAAAGGCACGGATCGCGCCAGAATGGGATACAATAATCAGATTTTCTTTTATTTCCTGTCTGAAACGGTTCAATCCTTTCTCCAAACGGACTCCTGCTTCATAAATTGATTCGCCTTGTGGAAAATGGAAATATCCAAGTGCTTTTCCCCGTTCTTCAAACAGCTGATGTTCGTTGAGCTTTATTTCTTCAAATGTCCGGTTTTCCCACAAACCGGTATCCACCTCATTCAGATTTTCATCAAACCGGATATTTCCGGAAATGACTTCTCCTGCGCCTTGCTGGATATAGTTTGCCGTACAGCTGGCACGCTGTAAAGTTCCGGATGCCAGTACCATAGAGGCTTTTCGTCCTTGCTGTTTTCTTGCAATCCACTCACCTAATTCCAATATAGAGGGAACAAATGCTTCATCAAGGGGCAGATCGGTATGTCCAATGCATCTGCGCATCTTGTCTTCCTGTTTTACTTTTCCATGCCTGACCAGATATATCTTTCTCAAAATAACTCCTTTTCCCACTGTTTTTCCATTTTCAATGGAAATGTCCACCTGCTCCGCATTTCGTTATGCAGCATTACCAGTTTCTCGAAATCTTCTCTGGTATCTGCATCCATTAATGTCCCCTGGTCCTCCACATCTACATACTGAATGGGAATTCCTGTTGCATTTAGTGCTCCCCTCAATCCTTCTTCACCCTGATAGGAAAGAATCGCCGGAATTAATTCACGATGAACGGAAATCGGATGCCCGCTTCTTCCCTCGCATCTGGGAGCTACGATTTCTGCATTCTGGCTTAATACTTTTTTTACCGTATCATCTGTAAAAAACGGAATATCCGCCGGACAAAAGAGCACTTTATCGCAGCGATTTTGTAAACGGCGGAATCCGATCCTGGCAGATTCAAACATATCCGTATGTTCATACTGTTTGTTTTCCACAAATTCAAGATCCAGATAATCTAAATACGCTTCCAGCTGCCTGCTGCGATATCCTGTGACCATTACAATATCCTGTATTCCTGCTCTTTTAAAATTGATCGCTACCCTTTCTGCCATGGTAAAATTTCCAATTTTCATCATTTGCTTAAATTGTTTCATTCTTGTAGACATTCCTGCCGCGACAATGACTGCACCTGCTTTCACTGAAATTCTCCTTTCCTGCCCTCCATTTCGTACACACTTTCTATAAAAAATAATAATCGATTTTTTCGGTGAATGCCTGTAGTGCAGACTACATATCTGCGTTTTTTTAATCCTGATATTATCATATTTGTATGTGATATTTTTATCAAAAGGTGGTATGATAGATATTAGAAAAAATATACTCTCGAAATCTTTTGCAGCGCAATTTCACAAGAAGATTCCGAGAGTATATAAAAGGGGTGGGGAAAGCTAAAAATGGAGACTGAGAACACACAATTCATGCAAGAACAATATCATATTCTCCGCATTAACCGCAGCATCGAACGTCTTGAAAAGCTTGGCAGCAGTCACAGGTATCCGAAAGGTTATATCTTCGATTACCGTGAGCACAGTCCGGATTCCATCTACTACATAAAAAAGGGTCGGATCATGGCTTACGAAGATACCTTTAACGGAGAACATCGTGTCTATAATATTATGCGCAATGGTTCCTTATTTTTAGAAGAATACGTATTATTTCCAAAACCATGTCCGATATTATTTGAAACCATTACAGATTCTGAACTGTTAAAGATCAACCGGTGTGACCTGATCCGGGCATTCAAATCAAATATCGACATTGTTCTCGATATTCTTGATTCCGTGTGCAATAAATTCTGCGCTTCCATGGAGTCCCAGCGCATCGGAGCCAAACAGACAGCCGAGTGGAAACTCTGCCGGATGCTGATCAGTGATTTTGAGAATTTCGGAAAACCTTATAAAAATGGCATGCTCCTAAAAGAACGCGTCAGTCACCAGATGTTAGCCGATATTCTGGGAATGAACCGTGTTACGGTAAGCCGCAAATTCAAAAAGCTGCGTGATCTTGGACTAATTTCCCAGCAGGACGGATATCTGTATCTTCCTGACATCAATGCCTTTCTCGACTATATGGATCAGTTGGAATTATTACAGCCTGAATAAAAGAACTTATTTTATTTTTTTCGTGATTCAAGCTTCTTAGTTTCCCTGAAAAACAAAATACCTGCAACCAGAGCCATGGCCAGGTCCGAAACTGGTCCTGCCCACAATACGCCATCCAGCCCCATATAAAGGGGAAGTAAAACCAGGAGCGGCGGAAAAAATATAACCTGACGTACCAGAGAGATCGTAATAGACTGCTTTACCTTTCCCTGAGAGGAAAAAAATCCCGCCACAGAGGTTTGCAGGCCAAACAACCCGATGCATAAATAAAAAATGCGGAAAAATCTTCCTGCAAATTCATAGTACAAAGCATTTCCTGCTCCAAAAAAAGATGTGATCTGCACTGGAAACAACTGATAACAGAAAAACACCAGCCATCCCAGTGCAAAGACCAGCCCCACGACTTTTTTGGCTGCCTTTGCCACCCGCACATAGTTTTTCTTCCCATAATTATAACTGGCAATCGGCTGCAGGCCATTGGTAAGACCAACGATCATGGCGGAAGCCAAAGTATTCACCTTACTGGCTACACCTGCCACGGCAAGACAAATATCACTTCCATAGACTGATGCCGCTCCATACATCCGCAGCGCATTATTTAAGAAGATCTGCACGATAGCCTGTGTTCCGAAATTGAATGCAGGTCCAGCTCCAATGGCCGCCATTTTCAAGTATAATTTTCCATTCGGTCTAAAATCCTTCAGTGAGAGATCAAATGCCTGAAAGCGGTACCGCAAATACCACAAAACTATGACCGCACTGACTGTTTCCGCCAGGAAGGTCGCCCAGGCTGCTCCCCGGATTCCCCATCCAAAGCAAAATATGAACAAAAAATCCAGCACAACATTCACCAACGATCCCGTCACAATGCATGCAAGAGAAAAATTCGGTGATCCATCTGCACGTATGAGAAAAGTTCCTGCCGCTCCAATAATTGCACATACAAAGGAAAGTGCTGTTATCCTTGCGTATTCCAGCGCATACGGCATCACCGTTTGGGTACAGCCAAACAAAATCAAAAGCGATTTGGTCCACAAAAGCATAGGAACCGTGACAAGCAATCCGCAAAGGATCATCAGACCAAGCCCACCTCCCACACATGCTCTAGCCTCTTCTAATTCTCCGTTCCCGCGATGAAGATTCATAGCATTGGAAGAGCCTACTCCGCACATCAAAGACAGTGCGCTGATCAGCGTCACAGCCGGAAATACCACATTTGTTGCCGCATTCCCGACTACACCAAGCACATGCCCGATAAAGATCTGGTCTACGATATTATAAAGAGCTGTGACCAGATTGCTTGCCAGTGCCGGAATACAAAATCTGATCAGGAGTTTTTCAATTTTTTCTGTCTCAAGAGGATTCGTTTTCATTTCTGATTTCCACACGTTTCTCCATATCCTTTTTCAAATCTTCTCTTCTCCGATCCAGCTCCTTTTTTCCTTCTTCATCAGTCACCGCACTGTCCAGGATCAGGCGAAGAGCTTTATCTCTTTTTAATTTCCAGTTCAGGGCTTCCGGATCAATATTGGCTTCTGCTTCTTCCGGAGCAATCCCATACTGATCCGCCAGTTCTTCAATAAACTGATGAGCCTCATCCGGGTGGATCTTTAGTCCTTCTTTTTCAGAAACCGCATCCAGCAAAAGATCCATGCAGACTTCTTTTGCAGCCTGGACACTTCTCTGATTTTTCCACTGTTCTTCGGTCAATTCCAGTGATCCCAGATAAGCCTTGAATAACTCTTCCATGATTTCATCCGGCTTCATTTTTGCCTTTGCTTCGGCCCGTTTCTGAATGATCCCGTCAACTTTCTGCTCAAAATCATCTGGAATACTGTGATACCGCTCTGCCATCACCGTGACCTGTTCTTTTAAAAATGCTTTCCAATCCATCTCATGCTCTGCGGAAGCAGTCTGAAGCATCAGATCCATGGCCTCCCTGCGTACCTGTACCATTGGTCTGCTCGCCCCGGCTGCTACATAAGCCTGATCCAGAATCACCAGCATATCTGCCAGCAGATGATATACCGCATCATTGTGAATGCTAAGTTTTTCCTGTGCCATGATCGCCTGGATCTTCTGCTGGATCATAGCAGGCGGGATCTCACCTTTTAAATTTTCGCATGCTTTCTGGATCACAGCCTGCTCAAATTCCCGCTGCTGTTCCTTACGTACATATGGAACCGCAATGTTCTGGTATTGACCTAATGTTACTTCAGGAAATACCGGAGCTTTGACCTGGAAACTGACACCTCCGTCTGGATTATACTGTATATTTTCTACTTCCGGCTTACCAAAAACGCGGATTGTTTGCTCCTGCAAAAAACGGTGAAACATATTCGGAACTACAATAGCCATCGCCTCGTCATATAATACAGCCGGTCCATAAATCTTTTCCAGATCTGGTATTGATGCCATCCCAGGCGCGATTCCCATAACCGGGTAATGATGTGTATTTCCTATATAAGCTTCTTTTCTGGCTGCATCAAATTCCATTTTATCAATGGTCAGTGTAACATGAAGCATATGATTTTTAATCTGTTTTTTTTCAATATTCATAGGGCCATTCCTCTTAGATAATAACTTTCACTTTAACTTCCAATTTCATGTTAATGAAATCGTCGTGTCCGCTTTCCAGTTCCTCGATCTCTGCATCGGTGCATAAGGTATCGTGGGTCAGTTTATGCCACATTCTGGACAACAATTCGATCCTCTTTTTATCTTCCGGCATCATATTAAAAAAATTAGTGTAGGTTTCCGTTCCAACCCGTTCAATCTTTTTGTATTGCTTAGTAATCCAGAGCATTTCTTCAATCGTAATATCATAAGGATCTTTTGGCCGAGCCTCAATCAGTGCCAGGTCATCGCCTTTTCTTCCATGAAAAATCTCAAAATCTTCGATTTCTTTATTCCAATATCCTGTTCCAATGATTGCTGCCAGTCTTCCCCCTTCCGCGTGAATATAAGCCTGACGCTCTGTTTCAATCAGCGGTAAAATTCTGGCCATCTGCTCCACAAGTTTCTCTCTCTTTTCTTCAAATAAATTTGCCATGATATCCTCCTGTTTCCTTAATGTTCTCTCTGGTATAACTCCTACAAAGTCCAATCCAGCTCTTTCACTTTCTTTTCTAATTCGATCTGACGCTGTGCAAACTGCAATTCTTTATTGTGGAGATCATATTTCTCACATCCATAATGTCCAATATACCGGGCCGTGTCATAATTCGCTGTCAGTTCGGTCACAAAGATCAGGATCTCATCTCCCTCGCCAAAAGCTTCCTCACAAAATGTAAACGCATGCTCCAGTTTTTCCCCTGCTTTCTGCGCCTTTTCTTTTAACTCAGACACACTTTTTTCAAAAGCCCTTTTCATCATCGCATATCCGGATTCATCATCCATACTATGCTCCATCATCAGCTGCATTTTATTATTTTGCAGTGCGGTAATGACGCCTTGCAAGCAGATCTGTTTTTCCCGGGAAAGCGTAGATGCCTTTCGTCCCCCCTCCAGTGCTTCCATTTTCTCCGAAATTTTTTGTTCCAGCTGCTCTGTGATGCCCGGCTTTTCAAGGATCTCTTTACGGATTTCCTTAAGTACCTGCATGAGTCCATCCAGCGCATCTTCCATCTGGCACACTTCTTTCAGCACAGAAGTGATCGCGTCAAACAGCAATCCAAGAAAGCTTAGCCGTTCATCCATAGGTGCATGCTTTGCGCGGAATAAAATGTCCTCTCCAGATGTTCCATTCAGGATCGAATCAATCTGATAATCACTCTGGTACTTTCGAAACAGATCATAGTAGATAGAAAAATCTTTTGCGATCTTCTCATGCTGAATGTACTGCCCAATCAGCAATTCGTCTGCCGAAATACCATTTTCCTCATACAGCTTCATCATCTCCGAAAGATCTTCCCAGCCACGCGCCGTAACAAAATGTCTGCCATCCACCGTGCTTTCCACAAGATAGAAATCCTTTTTCCGCGCTGCCAGATATGTAAGGATCGCCGGATGGATCTGTTTCTGTGCAGCATATTGTTTCCAGGTCTCGTAATCTGCTTCCACATCGATCCGTTTTAACCGGTCCCAGGTTACAATGTCAAAGTCCCGTACCGATTTATTGTATTCCGGTGGATTGCCTGCAGTAACCACGATCCAGCCTTTCGGGATCCGGTGCTGACCAAACACCTTGTATTGAAGGAATTGCAGCATGCAAGGTGCCAACGTTTCAGAAACACAGTTGATCTCATCTAAAAATAAGATTCCTTCCCTGATTCCTGTTTCTTTCATCAACTGATAAATTGCGCCAATAATCTCACTCATGGTGTATTGGGACAATTGATAGTGAGCCCCTTCAAATTCCTGATCTGTAATATAGGGCAGTCCCAGTGCGCTCTGTCTTGTATGGTGCGTCATCGAATAGGAAACCAGACCTACTCCAAGCTCTGAAGCGATCTGTTCCATGATCGCTGTTTTCCCGATTCCAGGCGGTCCCATGAGAAAAACAGGTCTCTGTTTCTCTACAGGAATTTTATAATCTCCAAACTCATTTTTCGTAAAGTAAGCCTTCATAGCATATTCAATCTGTTCTTTCGCCTGTGCAATATTCATAAACTTCCCCTTCTCAGAAATCATATTTTGAAAAATGATCTATTTCCTTGTGTTTATTGCGATAATCCAAAAGAAGCGCTATGATGTCCATTGCCCTTTTTTGCTGCGCATATTCCAGTATTTCAGATAATTCCTGCTGCTCTATGGAATCTGTATCCGTAAAATATTTCACAGCACGCAGCAGTTTTTCTTCAATCGCCCGCTGCAAAATATAATCCTTATGATCCACGATATATGCTGCATAATTCCTGCTTCGCTCTTTCGTAAAGCGCGTATAATTCTCACAAAATCCAAGCGTCACTGCCGTTTTGTGAGCGATCAATGTAAAATCGTCCGGCACCATTCCGCAGACTGTGACCGTTATGATTCCGCGGATCCGGTCAAAGGGATCTTCCCCAAGGTCCACTACCTGATCTGACAGGATCCGAAGTTCTCTCAAATACTCACATCCCCGAAATGCCCCCGCTCCAATGGAAGTGACATTCTCCGGAATATAAATCTTGTGATATTTTGTATTTTCTGCAAACGCACCACTGGCAATCCGGGTAATATCCGTAGACACCTCAAGTTCCGTTTTTTCGCCAATATAGGCATACAGCGTAGACTTCTGAACAATAAATCCCTCTGCATCTGCCAACCCTGTGCAGGCACCAAAGGCATTTCCGCCAATTTCCTCCAGAGAATCTGGAAAAGTGATCTCTGTCAGCTCCACACACCTTGCAAAACCGTTTGAACCGATCCGCCGTAGCCCCATTGGAAGAACTATTTTTTTTAAATGACTGCAGGATTCAAAAACACCTTCTCCAAGCTCTGTTATACTCTGTGGAAGCTCTACGCTTTTTAGTTCCATGCACCTTCCCAATGCCTGATCGCCAATTTTCTGAACTCCTTCCTGAATAATAAGTTCCTTCAGGCCTTTGCATCCGTAAAAGGTTTTCATTGGAATCTCTTTTAGGAACCCTGGTATCGTCAATTTCTTAATTCCAAAACATCCATGAAAGACAGATTCTTCCAGTCTTTCCAGACTTTTGGGCAAAACCAGCTCCTCAAAATACCTGTCATTGGTAAAGGCCTGTCTCTGGATCTCTTTCACCGTGGACGGAAGCACCACATGCTTCAGGTTTGTGCATTCATAAAATGCTTCCACGCCGATCTTCTCTAATCCAGCTGGTATCAAAACCTGTTCCAGCTCATAACACCCTGAAAATGTCCGCTCCTGAATTTCCCTTACTGATCCCCGAAACGAAACCAGCCGTAAATTGGTACAGCTGAAAAACATCCACCCGCCAAGACTTTTAACACTGGAAGGAATCGTCACCTGTCTGAGGCTTCTGCAGCTGGAAAAAACACCATTTTCCAATACTTCAATTCCCTCATCCAGCTGTACAAAAGCCAGACGCGAGCAACCTTCCAGACAATGCCAGCCAATCGTTTTCACACTTCCCGGTATGGAGATCGCTGTCAGTCCGCTGCATCCCTTAAATGCCCTCCATCCAATATACTTCACACTGGAAGGGATCTCTGCCTCATAAAGAAGAACCCTCTCATAAAAAGCATCAGCAGCGATCATAACTGTTCCTTTTGGTATAATAGCCTTTCGAAGATTTCTCCTTGCTTTCACCAGCACCTTGCCAATAAACAGAAAATCTTCTTTCCAGTCCGTCTCATTTTCCGAATAAAACCGGTACCAAGGTGTTCTCGCAAACGCATCTTTTCCTATAAAAATAACATGATCCCCACCACGAACCTGAATAAGATTGACACACAGAAGAAAAGCTTCTTCTTCGATCTCCAGCACGCTTTCCGGCAATGTAATCTGGCGAAGTTCCCTGCAATCACGAAACGCCCCTTTACAGACCTTCTGTACGCCCTCCGGGATCGTCACGTATGGCTCAGATCCACGATATTTTATTAATTCGTTCTGACTGATCTCAAATTTTGTACTGTTCTTCATATTTTAGCCCTTTTCCTCTGGCCGAAATACATCAGAGTTCTCGTATCTCGTCCTCTGTCATAAGCATTTTGATGACCCATGGCGGTATCTGCGGCAGATCATATCCCTGATCCAGAAACACAAATACCGCATCAAAGGACGGTGCCTGATGTGGAAACGCGCCATATCCATCCGTAAAATAAATCATTCCTTTTAAATTCACAAATTCGTGCTGCCGTTTTAATTCTTCAATTTTTGTAAATACCGGGCGAAAATCCGTTCCACCAAATCCTTTCAGAACCATATGCCGAATATACTCATCAAACTCTTCATCGGATGTGATCCGCACATCTTCTTCCACACGTGCACCGCACTGCATGATGTGAATATTGATCTTGCGGAAAAAATTTTCGCTCTGCTTCAGAATATTCCATGTCTTCGTTACAAATTTCTGTACAATCTCTCCAGATACTGATTCGGAAGTATCGATCGCTATAACAAACTCCCGTATTTTCTTTACTTCTTTATATTCCAAAGGCTCCACAAGAGGCATTCTGTCATACAGCTTCATTCCATATGTATAAAAAATATAATCAAATTCATCGTCATTGATCTCAACATTCTCTCCTATTACATAAAAGCGCCTTAAAAAGTCTGCATAATCATAGATCTCTTTGTTGATCTTGCGAAGCTGCTGCTGCATTGCCCCGGCTCCTTCACCGTAAGAGTCAGAAAACGTCTCCAGATCAACCTGGATCCGCTGCGCAATTTCCTTCCACTCCTGCTCCAGTACCTCCGGCTTTAAAGCAGTTTTTTTCTCATCACGCTCTCTGTCTCCTTCTCCTTCACCTCCCTGTCCGCCGCCATCTTTGCTTTCTATTACTGCCAGCAATTGTTCTGTACTGTCCGTATGATCTCCCTCTTCCTCGTCTGGAAGTGAAGTATCCGAATCAGCTTGCTCCTGATCTATATTTTTACCGGTATCTTCTTCTTCCTGTCCGCCGGCATTATCTTCTGCTTTATTCCCATGCTCCTGATCGGAAATGGCTTTGTTATACCAGATGGAATGGTCATCTGCCATAAAATTCCTTCGTAACTGTTCTATATCCTCATCTGAAAGATTCTCTTTCATAAAAAACTGGTAAATCCATTCAGCAGACAATTTCGGAAGCTTTTCTTCCAGCTCCTTTAATAACCATATCTGCCTGATCTGGCGCTCACACTCTGTGCATTTTAAATGTAATTTATTGATCAGATTCTCAACTGCAATATCGCAGGCAAGATCCCATACCTTTGTGTCAATCTTTTTCGATACAAAAATATGACGAAAAACACAATGCAAGATCACATGAAGATAGTCCCGTACCGGAATTTCTTTTGCCAGCCTAAACTGCCTGCAGATATGAACTGAATTATAATAAAGATTGATTCCATCAGTTGACATGGTAAGGGTATCCAAATCCTGGTCTGGAACGATCTTTACAAAAGCCGCCTCCATAAAACGCAGATGAATGAATAAGGTATGACGAGAAAGACTTAAGATCTCTTTTGCAAGTTCCTTAGCAGTCTTTGCCTGCTGATTTGCTTTAGCCACAGCTTCATAGTTGTTCCCATAACCATGAGCTTTTAATAACTGAGCACTGCTGACTTCCCATTCTTTGTTATTACATTTTGAGGTTTTTTCGTTTTCCATGAACCATCCATACCCTCATAACTATTTGAAAAACAAGGGCAAACCCATCACCTCACAAAGCTTTCCACGAAAGCCTTAAGGCTCGTGGTTCGCCCTTGTCGACTTTAACTAAATTTCAACATGTATTTAAAAATTTCTGTAACTGTTATACGTTGTATCTCTGTGGCAGCGGCGGCATCTTTGCAAATTTCTCCGGAAGATCTTCTGCACCAAATTCGATCTTTCCAGTTCTTTCATGCTCTCTTAACGCTCTCCACAGTTTTTCCGGTGTAATCGGAAGCTCTTTGATCACAAGACCAGTCGCATAGTTGATGGCGTTTCCAATTGCAGAACCAACTGGAGCGGTAGAACCTTCGCCTGCCTCTTTTGCTCCCATCGGCCCTTCTTCATCATATTCACTGCAGATCTTAGTCCTGATATTCGGCATATCCAGCGCAGTCGGGAAACGATAATCGCGGAAAGATGGATTTAAATGTCTTCCCTCTTTATCGTATACACACTCTTCAAAGCAGGTAAAACCTAAACCAAGAAGTACTGAACCTTCGATCTGACCTTCTACAGCGCGGATATTTAACGGACGTCCACAGTCGTGACCAAATACAAAATCATCAAGGGTCACTGCACCGGTTTCCATATCAACTGTAACCTTAGCTGCAGATGCAGAGAAGGAATATGCAGTTGCATAGTTACCAACATTCTTCACATAGATATCTTTATCACCTTCATGATTGTATGCGCCGACACCGGCTACACAACGGCCAAAGTTCTTCTCTTCATAACCAAAGCATGCTTCGTTGAAAGAAATATTCTTTTCCGCATCACCTGGAATAAATACACGGTGATCTGCCATCTTAATATCCTGCGGCTTGCATCCCCATTCTTCTGCCCAATGCTTCAACAATTTCAGTTTCGCATCGCCAACTGCATGGTGACACGCATTTCCACCAAGGAAGGTAACACGAGAACCAAAGGAACCTGCATCCCACGGCGTTGTAGTGGTATCAGACTGTACACACTTTACTTCATTCATGTTCAGACCAAGTTCTTCGGCTACGATCATGGTCATAACGGTATCACAGCCCTGTCCGATATCGTTTGCACCGGTAAATACAACAGCGTATCCTTCGCGGTTCAGCCTTACGATAGTAGTTGCAGAGCAGTAATGCGGAGTAACCAGAACCGGGAATCCAGTACCGGACATAAATCCGGATCCGGAGAAGCCAATCGCCTCACCGCTTCCCTTCGGATATCTCCAACGATCCTTCCAGCCAATCTCTTCTGCGCAGGCATCCATACATTCTTTGAAACGGCAGGATGTAAATTCCAGACCAGTAGGACCTGTGTAATTTGGTGTGATCTCATTCATATGTCTTAATTCAACAGGATCAATACCAAGGTTGTTAGCAACCTCATCCATATGAATTTCATGGGCAAAATGAACCTGGCATGCGGAATAACCTCTCATCGCTCCAGATGCCGGATGATTGGTATAAGGTCTTCTTGCAGTCATGTCGATATTTTCCACTTTGTACGGGAAAGTCGCACAGATCAGGGAAAGCGTATTTGCCGCAATACCGGAACCGCCGTACGCGCCGCCATCCAGGATGTGCTGGCATCTCTTTGCCAAAAGCTTTCCTTCTTTTGTAAAAGCAGATTCAATCTGGAAGGAAATTGGATGTCTGGTTCTGGTACATTTGAATACTTCGTCACGTTTGAGGATACATTTTACTGGATGTCCCAATCTTTCTGCAAATTTACATGGGCAAAGCTCATGGGCAAACACATCCAGCTTTCCGCCGAATCCTCCGCCAACCATGGGCTTGATCAGATGTACCTGGGATTCTGGAACGCCAAGTCCCCATGCAACCCAGTATCTAGATACATATGCGCCCTGGGTTGTAGTCCAGATGGTATATTCTCCGTTTTCATATTTTGCGATCGCGCCGTGAGGCTCAATTGCCGCATGGACCATTTCCTGGGTCCTGTAATAGGATTTATCTGTATAATCTGCTTCTGCAAAACACTTATCCGGATCTCCCGCCTTCATGACAGTAAAAATAGAAAGGTTATTTGCGGTTCCCTCCTGGTCAGCCGGATAATGAATCGGTTCCGCATCCAGTGCCATGGCATCAAAAGGATCCAGGATAACCGGAAGGGGCTCATATTCTACCTTTACCAGAGCAGCTGCTTCCGTTGCAGCCTCTTCCGTCGTTGCACATACGGCTGCGACTTCATCACCAACCATTCTGACCTTCTTACGGCATAATGGCTCTTTATCTGCTAATTCCTTGAACGCCTCCGGATTGCCAAGATTATGACCCTCAGGGAAATCAGCTCCGGTCAAAAAGCCTTTCACACCTGGAACCTTTGCAGCTTCCGTAAAATCAATGCTCTTGATCAATGCATGGGCATATGGAGAATGCACCAGTTTACAGTACCATGTATCTGGAAGATATACATCATCGGTATAAACTGCAGTACCGGTTACCTTGGCTTCTGCGTCAATACGCACATAGGCATTTCCGCGACCTGCAAGAACATAATCTTTCGGATCTTTATAAACGCTTCTTACTTCACTCCAATATTCTTTTCGTGTCTGAGCCATTATTCACCTACCTCCTTTGCCATGATTTTAGCAGCAGAATCAATTGCCTCAACAATCTTCACGTATCCGGTACATCTGCAAAGATTTCCTGCAATACCGTCACGGATCTCCTGCTCTGTAGGATGTGGATTTTCATGGAGCAGCGAAACTGCGGACATGATCATGCCTGGTGTACAGAAACCACACTGTAAAGCCCATTTATCGACGAATTCTCTCTGGACCGGATGGAGAACACCATTCTTCTTTAAGCCTTCAATGGTGACAACCTCGTGTCCATCTGCCTCTACTGCAAGCATGGTACAGGATGTAACGGCTCTTCCGTCCAACAGGATGGTGCAGGCGCCGCATTCTCCTTCTTCACAGCCGCGTTTTGTACCGGTAAGCAGCATCTGCTTGCGCAGAAAATCTACCATTGTAATATTGTCCTGAACGTACTCTTCTCTTTCATCACCATTTAATTTAAAACGAATGACTCTTTTTCCCATGTGATTACCCCCTTTCCTACGCCAGAGTTGCGATCGCTTTTTTGACCGCTCTCTTTGTATACACACGAATCATATCAACACGGTATTCTGCAGATGCACGGACATCACTGATCGGATGACATTCCTTGGAAGCTGCAATGCCACACTGTTCCAAAAGCTCATCCGTGATTTCCTTACCGATCAGAAGCTGTTCTGCATTCTTTGCGCGAAGAGGAGTGATACCAACACCGCCCATGGTGATGCGACAGTCCGCAACTGCGCTTCCGTTCATTTTAATCCAACATCCAACGCCAACAATAGCCAGGTCCATGGCTTTTCTCACAGAATGTTTAAAATAAGCAGATCCTTCATTTTTCTTTAATTCCGGGATCTCAATTTCCGTAACAATATCACCTGGCACCAAAACTGTCTTTTTCACGCCCTTAAAGAAATCATCCAACGGGATTTCCCGGATTTCTGACCCATTCTGAACTTTCACCTTTGCCTTCATCGCAAGCAGAATCGGAGCCGTATCAGCGGACGGTGAAGCATTACAGATATTTCCTACCATTGTGCCTTTTCTGCGGATCTGTGCAGATGCTACATAATGCGCTGCATCTGATACTGCAGGCATTTTTTCCTTCACCAGTTTGGATGTCTGGATATCAAACAATCTGGTAAGAGCACCGATTTTCATTCCCCGTCCTTCTTCAAACTCGATGCCTTCAAGGCCCGTGATCCCTTTGATATCGATCACAGTCTCGGCCTTAATTACCTTTTCCTTCAGTAATAAGATTACATCTGTTCCTCCGGCCATAAGCACTGCCTTTGTTCCCTTTTCTCTGGCCAGTATGGAAGCTTCTTCCACACTCCCGGCTTTGACATAATCAAATGCAGGTAAACTCATTCTTTGTTCCTCCTTCATTTATATAATTTTCGCAACATAAGTTTTTAGTAATATAATTATAAGGTAAAGAGGAATGATAAATCTGTAGCACAAGCTACAACCCATAAGCAAACATACAGAATATTTTTGTTTTTGTAGTTTAAGTTACCGAAATCATGATCTGCCTGTGATATATTGAAAATGCAGATAAGTTTTTAGTAAATAGGAATGAAATAAAGGCATTTACGGTTTTGACGAAATCATCAACAGCCGCAAATGCCTTTTTATCAATTTTATAATTTTATTTATTACAGTTCTGTCTGTCCTATTATGAAATCTTGCTTTTCCAAAAATCGTATTGTATAATAAAAACATTATTTTACATGGGAGACGATCATGCAAACACTTATCATACTTGGTGCCGGCCAGTTTGGTCGTTCTTTTGTCAGCCTGGTCAACCGAAACCAGTTCCGGCTTCTTGCCTTTGGAGATAACAACCAGGCTCTATGGAATACCGGTCTTTCCACTGCCCTTGGCCCTGTTCCGGTCATTTCTGTGGAGCAGGCCGCAAAGCTCCAGCCAGACCTGATGCTGATCGCCATAAGCGATGAAAACCGCAGCCGGGAACTGATGGAACAGGCCAGCAGATCCGGTTATCATAATGCTTTTTTAAAGCTCTCGGATCTCTCCCGGATTCTGGATATCCGGAGCGCCACCCTTCACCGCATGGCAAAACGGATCACAGAACAAAACATTTCCGGAAGTATCGCTGAACTTGGCGTATACCGTGGAGATATTGCCTGGCAATTAAACGCCTTATTCCCTGAACGCGAATTGCTGCTGTTTGATACCTTTAAAGGATTCGACGAAAAAGATGTAAAAACAGAAAAAGAGCATTGCTTTTCCAGGGCGGAAATCCAGAATTTTTCTGACACTTCTGCTGATTATGTTAAAAGCCGGCTTCCGTTTTCAGAAAAGGCTCTTTTCTATCCTGGATATTTTCCGGAAACAACTTTTGGTCTTCCTGACAGAAACTTTGCCCTGGTCAGTCTGGACACCGATCTTTACGAACCGATCCTGGCAGGACTGCAGTACTTTTATCCAAGACTCAGTTCTGGCGGAATGATCCTGCTGCACGACTACAACAATACACAGTTTCGCGGCTGTAAGGAAGCTGTCCGTCAATATGAGAAAAACAATGCACCACTTTTACTGGTGCCTCTCAGTGATCTGCACGGTACTGCAGTGATCATCAAACCGTGACTCTGCACCTTACACTAACACCCTTGATTCAAAATGAATCAAGGGTGCTCTCTTTCACTGTTTTTCTCATAACCAAATAGCCGCTGCACAGCTTATTTCAGACCAACATCCATACTTCCGGAACGGAATCCTTCCAGATCCATGGTAATATATACAAATCCCAGATCTTTTAAGTGTTTTACGATCTCATCTCCATGTTCTAACAGCTTTCCAAAAGAAGTCTTATCTGCCTCAATACGAACCACATTTCCATGAAGACGCAGGCGCACATTTCCGCCTAACAGTTCCCTTAAATAGCCTTCACCTATTTCGATCTGCTTCATTACATCATAATCAATTGGTGTATTATAAGGCAATCTGGTTGCCATACACGGAGTGGACGGACGGGATGCTACAGAAATGCCCCATTCCTTTGCCATGGCTTTTACTTCTGCCTTGGTAATATGCAGTTGGGCTAATGGACTGACGATCCCCAGTTCTTTCAAAGCCTGGATACCCGGACGATATACATGATGGTCATCTTCATTGGTTCCGTCCATTACAGTCTTTGCTCCAAGGCTTTCTGCCATCTGCTTTAAATTTACAAACAGATGCTTTTTGCACAGATAACATCTGTTTACCGGATTCATGCGGATCGCTTCCTGTTCCAGTTCATTTACATGGATCACCTTGTGGATACCGCCAAGCTCCGCTGCCACACGGTTTGCAATCTCCAGGTCACATGAAGGATGCAGACGGCTGTCAAAAGTAACTGCATAAACTTTGCTGCCGTCTTTTGCAGCTGCCTTTACTGCTGCTTTTAAGATCAGGCTGCTGTCAACACCGCCAGAAAAAGCCACACAAAGGTCTTTTCCACCTGCAGTATACTTTCCCATTAATGCTTCCAGCTGCTCAAGTCTCTCATTTACTGCGTAATTTTTTCCTTCCATTATTCCGGTCTCCTTTGCTGTGCGATGTGTACTCTGTTTTTGCTGCACCCCGGCTTATACCTTCATCTATCTGTTCTGGCCTGTTTCTGCCTGATCAGCCTGTTTTATACCTGTTCTTTTGCCGCTTTCACAGCTGCTTCATAAACAGTATTAAAATCTATATCTTTCTGCTTGTCACATAATCCGGAAACGCTGTCATATTCCGGGTAGCAGTAATTTTTTCCCTTATAACTGCAGACCTTCACATCTGCACTTCCATAAACAGTTTCTACCTGGATTTTTCTCCGTTCCAGTGCCGTGCGTTCTGCTGGAAAACGGCGGATACCGATGGATGTGGTATGAGTAAAGATAATATCTTCCATCGTCTCTCGGCTGCTTTCACGGCATAAAACAGAAAGCATATAAGCCGGACGGTTCTTCTTCATATAGATCGGTGTATACCACACATCATTTGCACCTGCTTTTAAAAGCAGATTCATGGTATACCCCAGTGCTTCTCCTGTGCAGTCATCCAGATTGGTCTCCAACAGCTCTAAACCATCTGTTTTTTCTTCTTCCTCTTCTTCAATAAGCATTGCCCGAAGAATATTTGCATGATCGAAATCTTTATTTCCGGCTCCGATACCGATTTTTACAATGCGGTAATTCTTCGGCATTGAAGCACCTGTGTTTAATGCCGCTGCGATCGCTGCTCCCGTCGGTGTTACCATTTCTCCCGGTGTTTCTGTAAAACGCAGCTTCAGTCCATAAGCCTGGGCAATATTAGCAGTGGCCGGTACCGGAACAGGCAGTGTTCCATGCTGACATCTTACATATCCCTGACCTTCTGCAAGAGGAGAAACGATGACCTTCTCAATGCCTAAATTATCCAGGCAAACAGCAGTACTGATAATATCAACGATAGAATCAATAGCACCTACTTCATGAAAATGTACCTGCTCAATAGGAAGTCCATGTGCTTTGGACTCTGCCTCTGCCACGATCTCAAAAATGCGTCTTGCCAGCTGTTTTACTTTGTCAGAAGACTGCAGGCGGTCGATGATCGTGTAAATATCATAAAGATTGCGATGAGTATGGGGATGCATGTGGTCGTGAGTATGAGGATGATCATGATCTCCATGAGTGTGATCATGATCGTGATCCGCACATGTCTCATGGCTGTGTTCATGAACATGTTCTGCACACGCTTCGTGACTGTGTTCATGAATATGTTCTGGTCCATCTTCGTGTACATGCACATGACTGTGACTATGATCTTCGTGATCATGCACCTCATGGTCGTGATCATGGTGATCATGCTCTTCATGGTCATGATGATGGTCATGCTCTTCATATTCCAGATGTACATCAAAATCATATGCCTTGATGCCGCATTTTTCTGTTGTTCCAAAATGCAGATGATACCCATCTACACCCAGACTCGCCAGGGCATCTTCCAGTACTTTTCTGTCCGCTCCCAGGTCAAGAAGCGCTCCTACGGTCATATCACCGCTGATTCCTGAATTACACTCCAGATATAATGTTTTCTTCATTATTTCTTCACCGCCATTCTATTTATTTGTGTTGCAATATAACCGGCTCCATAGCCGTTGTCAATATTTACTACTGAAATTCCATTTGCGCAGGAATTGATCATAGTCAAAAGGGCTGATAACCCGTGAAAACTGGCTCCATAACCCACGGATGTAGGTACGGCGATCACCGGGGCATCTGCCAGTCCCGCGATCACAGTTCCAAGAGCTCCTTCCATTCCCGCTACTGCGATAATACAGTTGGCCTTGCAGATACGCTCTCTCTGGCTTAACAGTCTGTGGATGCCTGCAACTCCCACATCGTAAATACGGTCTACTTTTGTTCCAAAGTATTCCGCTGTCTGAGCCGCTTCCTCAGCCACCGGGATGTCTGCGGTTCCGCCGGTGCACACAGCCACACAGCCTTCTCTCTTTTTATCCGGCTTTTCCACCTTCACAATACGGGAAATGGGATCATAAACTGCTTCCGGCACCAGGGAACGGATCAGCTCATACTGCTTTTCACTGGCTCTGGTCCCCAGCACTTCCCCATCTCTTTCATAAAATTTAAGGAATATCTCCTGAAGATATGGATCCGGCTTACCCTGACAAAAAATGGTCTCGCCAAAACCTGAACGCAGTTTCCTGTGATGATCTAACTTGGCGTAGCCCAGATCCTCATATGGCAGATCTTTTAATTTTTCCTCTGCCTCTGCAATATCCATCTGGCCAGCTTTTATCTGTTCCAGCATCTTATGCACATCCATGCTTCATTCTCCTTCTTTTATCCACAATAATTCTATTAGAAATCCACTGTAACCTACAATTTGATCCGTCCCGTACAGATCCGCTCCAGTAATGGTTCTGAATGACTTACCACCAAAAGCCCGATCTCCCGTTTTTTTACTTCCTCTAACAGGAAATTCCATATCTGGCTCTGTGTGATCAGATCCAGCATAGCCGTGATCTCATCTGCCAGCAGAAATCTGGTTTTCTCACCTAATGCCCTCGCAATGCAGAATCTTTGAAGCTCTCCCCCAGATAACTCTCCCGGATACCGCTCCAGCCATTCTTTCTCGATCCCAAGTCCCCGGATCAGGTGTTCATCCAATACATCGCCTTCTTCCAGAACTGTTTTCATCTTTCGTCTGGGATTAACCGCTTCCTGAGGATGCTGCCAGATCAGCTGCACCGGACAATAGCCTTTGTATTCTGAAAGCGGCTTTCCGTCCAGTAAAACCAGGCCTTCATCCGGCTTTTCATAACCTGCAAGTATCTTGCAAAATGTAGTTTTTCCAAAACCACTCGGTGCTGCAAGTCCCAACCGTTCACTGCTGTCAAAGCTTAAAGATACATGATTCAATATCTGCCTGTTTCCTTTATGATAACAAAAAGACAAGTCTTTTGCTTCTAGTTTCATGAGCCTGCACCTTCTTCCTTTTGGTACTCATCCCATGTATTTATTTCTTCCAGAATCTCACTCTCATCACCTGGGCAGATACATCGCACCCGTCCCCCCTGATAAGGGACATATGGAACTTCCCGGCTGCATTCTGTCCGGTGTTTCGGACATCTTGGGCCATAGGGACACCCTTCAGGCAGATCCCTTACATAAGGCTGTATCCCCGGCTCCGGTGCAAATCCATGTTCCGGCATTGCCCGAAACAGCGCTCTGGTATATGGATGCCTTAAAGCTGCTTCCTGATTAAAGTCCACAGTTGCTGCCTCTTCCACTGCAGTTCCTGCATAGAAAACAACGATCCTGTCTGCCGTCTTTAACGCAAGCTCCAGATCATGGGTGATAAGAAGCACTCCCGCTCCCTGATCCGCGATTTCCCGAAAATGGGACAATACACGCACAGCCGCTTCCAGGTGAAGTCCCGGTGTCGGTTCATCAGCGATCACCAGCTGCGGCTGTTCTACCACGGCCGTTCCGATCAGCACTCTCCGGGCCATTCCGCCGGAAAGTTCAAAGGGATACATTTGATCTACTTCCTTATCAAGACCATATCTTCCCAGCGCCTTGCGGCCTTTTTCCAGACTGGCCCTCTCTTTGCCGCCGGCTACCTGTTCTCCCACTTTCATCAGTGGATCCAGATACGAAACACTCTGGGGAACCAGAACGATCTCATGTCCCCGCAGCTTTCTGACCCGCTTTTCTGTCAATTTTTTTCCTTTATAATAAATATCGCCTCCGCAGCTTCCGTTATAGGGCAGAACCCCCATAACTGCATGGGCTAAAAGGCTTTTCCCGGAGCCGCTGGATCCAACCACCGCCACCATCTCTCCCCGTGAAACACTAAGACTCAGGTCACGGATCACAGGCAGTGTTTTTCTGGAAAACCAGCCGTCGTATTGAGTAAACGTAACAGACAAATGTTCAATTCTAAGAAGTTCTTCTCTTTCAGATTTTTCTGTTTTTTCTGATTTTTCAGTTTGTTTTATTTTTTCCAAAATCTTTATACTTTCCACCTGTACCTGCGCCTCCTTTCTGCCTTTTCTCCAGTCTTTTTCTCTCTGGTTTTTCCTGTTTCTTTCATATCCTTTCTCTCTGCCATCCAGAAACATCTGTTTTATATCTGGCACTTTGTTTTTCCCTACTCATGTGCTCTGGAAGGATCCAAAAGACTGTTTAATGTATCACCGATCACATGAAACATCATAACCACCAGCACCAGCAGAGCTCCCGGAAACAGTGCCAGCCACCATTTTCCCATGGTCAGATATTTCATGCTCTCTGACAGGATCACGCCAATGGCAGGCTGCTCTGGTGACAGACCAAATCCCAGAAATGTGATACTGGCCTCATGCAAAATAGCATGTGGAAACATCAGCACCATTCCCACAAAAACCTGCGGGAGAAGATGAGGCATCATATGCCTAATGCCGATCTGCCATGGACTCATTCCCATTTTAGCTGCGATTTTTATAAAATGGCTTTCTTTTAGCTGCATTACTTCTGCGCGGATCAGCCGGGCCAGAGAGGTCCAGTGTGTCAGGATAATGCCTGTTGCCACACCCTTTAAACCTTTTCCCAATGCAAAAGATATAAGGATCAAAAGCAAAATATGGGGTATTCCCATGACCAGATCGATAAAACCGCTGATCAGAGTATCTGCCCATTTTCCTCCTGCCGCACAGGCAAGTCCCATTCCCACTGCAATCAGGGAACTGAACGCTGATGTGATCAGACCAATGCGTATACTTAAAGATAAACCTGTAAGGGTACGCACAAACATATCACGGCCCATCCAGTCGGTTCCAAAAGGATATTGTATACAGGGAGCTATATTTTTCCTGGTAAAATCCGTAGTCAGCGCCTGTTCCTTCAGACAGACACCTGCAACCAGCACTGCCCCGATCACAAACACTGCACACACCATCATCACTGTCATAAATACACGCCTGCTGCTTATCCCTTCTGTCCGTTTCAAATACTTCTCCAAACTATCATTACCTCTCATTCCCCATTATTAAGGCTGTATGATCCTATTTCACACCTCTTCTCATTCTGGGGTCTATGATCTCATATAAAACATCAGCAATAAAATTGCCTGCAAACACGATTGCCGCACTGATCACAGTAATTCCCATGAGCAGCGGAATATCACTTCCGAGGCCTGCACTTACTGCCGCCTGTCCCAGTCCCGGATAAGAAAATACCTGTTCCACCAGAACAGAACCGCCAAAAATCTCACTGATAGAAGCAAACTGCAGCGTCAGCGCAGGAAGGATCATATTGCGCAGTCCATGTCTTAAAACAATGGAGCTCATGCTTTCCCCTCTGGCTTTTGCGAAAAGCACATAATCACTTTCCATGACCTGTATCATTTTCTCCCTGGTATGAAGCGTGATATTGGAAATTCCTGTAAGGCTCAAAGCTGCAGCCGGCAATATTCCGTGGCGGATACGATCTGCAATAGAAACAGTAGCTGCATCTGCTCCTATAGGAACGCTTAATCCCACAGGAAGGACTTTTAACCACACTGCAAATACCATAAGAAGCACCAGCGCCACCCAGAAAGCCGGTGTACTGGCTGTGATCAGGGCATATGCGGAGATCACACGGTCTGTAAGGCTTCCCTTTTTTGCACCAGCCGCCATTCCAAGGATCACTCCGGCAGCACCTGATAGGATCCACGCAGCTGCCATCAGTCCTACAGAACTGACGAAACGTACCTGGATCACTTTTGCAACGGGCTGATGATACAAAAGGGAGATTCCCATATTTCCGCGGATAAAATCCCCCGCCCATGCAAGATAGCGCTTTAACGGCGGGATCCCTTCTCCCCAGTAAAGGCGCAGACGTTCGATCTGCTCCGGGCTCATAGATCCCATTGCCGCCTGACCTACATTCGTCTGCAAAGGATCTAAAGGTGCCATGGAAACCAAAACAAACGCTGCAATGCTGACAAAGAACAGAAGGATCAGCATCCGTATAAAATTTTTACTGACAAATATAACCTGCTTTTTCAATTCTGTACGCTCCTGACCTTCCTTTAAATCCGTATCTATTCCCAGGTCCACTGATCTACATTATTCACAATAGACCAGCCGTGACCATGTGGATGCAGCTTCTGGTCAGCTACATGAAGACCTTTTCTGGACCAGTAAAGATGATCAATATTTACAAGCCAGATCCAGGGGATATCTCCATCCTGCGTCACACCTGTTTCTCCATCCCACTGAGCTTTCTTCCAAAGGTCATAGGATTCTTCTAAAGAACTGCACTCCAATGCCTGATCCATATATTCATCTACCTTTTCATTGGAATAGGGTGAATACTCTGCAAAGGAACTGTTCTGGGCTGTATGATAAATATTGTAAAATTCCATAGGTGTATGTGCTCCCCAGCCCCACATAAGAGGAGTAGACTGAGCTCTGTCATAAGCGGTATCCCAGCCTACACCTTCAATGGTCACCTGGATACCCAGTTCTTTTAACTGATTGGCAGTGTCTGCTGCCAGAGCCTGACGGACTGAATCACTGGCCGGATACATTAATACAAATCCCGCCTGAACACCGTCTTTTTCACGGATCCCGTCTTTTCCTTCCATCCAGCCAGCTTCCTCCAATAAAGATTTGGCCGCTTCCGGATCATAAGAAGTTTCTGACTCCGGATTATACCACGGCATTTTGTCGCAGACACTGTATGCCGGGCTTCCATAACCATTTAACACATGTTCGATCATTTCATCACGGTCAATACCTAAATTAATGGCTCTGCGCACTCTTACATCACTGGTAAAATCATTTCCGGCTGCTATTCCATTTGCTGTCACAGCACCTGATGGAACAGCCGGAAGATTAAATCCGCGGTTATCTACAGTTTTAAACGCCAGAAGGTCATATCCATCCACAGTCAGATCTGAATACGAAGCTGCCGTATATGCAAGATCTGCCTGTCCGGCCTGAACTGCTGCAAACGCTGCGTCCTCTTCCATAAACAGAACTGTGACCTGCTTCATTTTCGGTGCTTCTCCATAGTAATCAGGATTCGCCTCAAAGATCACCTGCTGACCCTTATCCCACTGTTTCATAATATAACGGCCGGAACCGATGGGATTCTGTCCATAGTCAGGCCCATACGCATGCTCCGGAAGGATACCTGTGATCGCCATAGTATAAGGCCAGATAGAATACGGCCGTTTCATATGGAATACCACAGTAGTGTCATCTGCAGCCTCAGCTTCATCCAACATGGTAAAATCATTCACCGTACTGTTATCGCGAAGGGTATTATAGGTAAAAGCCACATCTTCTGCTGTCAGTGCTTCCCCGTCTGTAAACTTCACATCCGGACGGATCGTTACAGTCCAGGTCATCCCATCCTCAGATGTTTCCATATCTGTAGCCAGATCATACCCGATGGTAAGATCCTTATTTGTCACAGTCAGCGTACTCTGAATCAGCGGTTCATGAACATGTTCCCCGGCGCCCCAGCCATAAACCGGATCAAAACCGGCCTCTGGCTCTGATGATGGCCCCATAACTACGATAACAGAATCTTTCTCTGCGTTTTCAGTCTGACCGGCCTGATCCTGTGCACTTTCAGACTGAACTGACTGGCTGCTTCCCGATCCCTGATCTGTATTTTTGCAGCCGGCAAGTGCCATTGCCATAAAAATAGCAGCTGCAGCTATTCCATTTTTTATCCATTTTTTTTTCATAACCATATTCCTTTCTGATAATTTCTTTCATAAACAATACAGGAAGGTATGAATCGCCCCTCATTCTGCGTTCACACCTTCCTGGTATGGTTATTTTCTAAATTGCTGCTTCCCTTTTTAATGCACTCCTGTTCTCAGGAGAACTACCGGCTTCTGCCGGAAACTGTATAAAATTGTAACACTCAAACAGACATTCGTCAACCGATTGCAAACAATCTGCATGTTACGAATTGAAACACTCTTACTGTTCATTCGCTGTATGACCAGTAATGAAACACCCGTTTTTACGCTTCTATCTGAAATCTTATATAGGTTCTGTCATCAAAACTTTTATTCCCGGACTTCAACCCCTTTGTAGACTCATACAGTCTGCAGCACTGGGGATCTTCTCTCATAATATACTCTAATTCCCATTCCGACTGCTGCAAAGTAGGTTTCAAAACAGGATATCCATCACTTGCCAATATGATCTCATGCTCTGATCCTGAAAATTCCGAAAGCCGGATTACTTTTATCCGTTCTTCCGGTATTTCTTCTCCATTCAGAACAGAGTATCCATAAGCACTTCCCCTCTTATTGGCAAAAGCAGTAGCCTTTAAGATCCATGGTTCGATCCTGGCTCTTGCTTCTGCAGCCTCTGTGTCCAATGCTATCATCAAACTGCGAAACTGGCTTAAGATCACATCGCTTTTTTTCGGCTGCTGATATTCTGTTCCATCTACCATAGCCTGACAGTCACCGATCATCCATATTTCCCGAAAATGATCGGAATAAATGATCGCAGCTGCCTGCAGGCCCTTTTCTTTTTTATCGTAAGGGAATTCCACCGATCTGTAAAAATCCCGGAATTTTTCATTACACCGCCTGATGATACAGCTGCAGTCATCCGTCTTTTCCGCCTCTTTTACAGCCTGCGCCACACATTCCGCCGCCAGTCTGCCGGTAGACTTTCCCTTATAAGAAAAATCCGATTTCGGAGTTACTCCATCGATCACTGCAATAAAATCCTGTGTGGTTACTAAAAGATCCTCACACAGGCGTTCTGGCGCTTTGCTTTCTGTTTTTGATTCAATGATCCTCATTAAAATTCACCTCTAATCATTTTAATCCAATCAAGAAAGTTCCCTGTAGCCGTGACTATCCTTTGTTCAAAATTTTATCATATATATAGTACATCCTCAATATGTATCTTTCTTCACTCAAGGGGATATTAAAAATTGCTATATAGTCGTGAAAGGTCCGAAAGCCACCGGCGCGCATTACAGATGCGCATTTGGGAGAAAATCCTTTGTTCGTGGGCTTGCGCCGCCTAGTGTCAGAACTGCGAACCCAACTCACACGCTTCGCGTGTTCGGGCACGGTTCTCCGTTCTGACGCTATGCTCGCCCACTCACGGATTTTCAAACAAATGCTTATTCTGTAATGCGCGCCGGTGGCTTTCTACGCTATCACCTATTTACAAATTAAAAACGGTGGATATTAGTTACAATTCAGTCTTGCATCTTCTTACCCGCTTACAGTGGACAAGAAGATTTGGGCGTCTGCCTTATGAAGATTTAGCGCCAAAAGCATTTATGAAAACAAGTTTTCAACGTATTTTCGACCCTAAATCTTCG
>UQTA01000029.1 GCA_900543885.1 uncultured Clostridium sp. | reverse complement strand
CAGAACGGAGAACCGTGCCCGAACACGCGAAGCGTGTGAGTTGGGTTCGCAGTTCTGACACTAGGCGGCGCAAGCCCACGAACAAAGGATTTTCTCCCAAATGCGCATCTGTAATGCGCGCCGGTGGTTTTCGGACCTTTCACGACTATATAGCAATTACACATCCAAACAACTTCCGCCAATAAACTCTCTTAAAATCGAATTTTTCGGAATATCCTCGCTGCTGACACCAATAAAATAATCCAGGAATTTAAGCAGGCGCTTTGCCTCTGTATACTCCGGACAATCCTTTGGGATGCCGAAAAGCAGCGGTTCCACATATTGTTTTAATACTGCCAGTTCGTAGATCAGCGCAGAATTAAACATAGCATCTGCCTCTTCCTGGTATGGGAAAATATTTTCCTCTTCTCCTTTACGCACAGACGGCCACATACGGATGGTATCCCGGGCAGAAGCCCCTCTTGTCCTTGCATCACGGATCATGCGGCGCAGCAAACGGCCATCTGTAGTAGGAATGCGGTTATGCTCATCAATATTTAACTGAGTCAGCGCACTTATATAAATCTTAAATTTACTCTCCCTTGGAAGAGAATAAGATAAACGGTCATTTAAACAGTGTATTCCTTCAATCACCAGGATATCATCTTTTCCCAGTTTCAGGAAATCCCCTTTGTACTCCCGCTCTCCTTTCTTAAAATTATAATAAGGCAGTTCCGCCTGCTCTCCTCTTAAAAGAGCCTGCATATCCTGATTAAACTTCTCTACATCCAGACATTCCAGAACCTCGTAATTATAATTGCCGTTCTCATCCCTTGGACTGTCCACACGATTGACAAAATAATTGTCTACAGCAATGGGATGCGGCTTTAATCCAATGGCCTCTAACTGAACAGAAAGTCTGTGCGAAAATGTAGTTTTACCAGAAGAAGACGGACCTGCGATCATAACCAGCTTTGCTGTTTTCCGTTCCGCGATCTGAGCTGCGATCTCTGCAATCCTTTTCTCCTGAAGGGCTTCCTGGATCAGGATCAGATGAGACATATCTCCTGCTGCGATCTTGTCATTTAAGGCTCCTACTGTTTCTAAATCCAGACGTTTTCCCCATTCTGAGGAATCTGCCAGTGTGTGAAACAGCTTTGGCAATGGTGCAAACTCCGGCAATACCGTTGGTGCCAGCATAGACGGCAGCATAAGCACAAAACCATATTCATACAGTTTCAGATCAAAATAGCGGATATATTTCGTATTGGGAACCATATATCCGTAGAAATAATCCTCAAATCCGTCAATGCTGTACACATTGACTCTGGATACACGACGATAGCGGAACAGACGTTCTTTGTCATACATCCGGTGTCTGTGGAAACGTTCGATTGCATCATCTGTGGAAATACTGCGTTTTAAAATAGGGATCTCCTGATCTACATATTCCTGCATTTTGGCTTTTACCTGATCAAGAAGCCTCTGATCTAACGTGAAATTTCCTCTTGCTTCTACAAAAAATCCCTTTCCAATGGAGAAGTCCACAATAACTTTTTCTACATTTTCAGGACCTGCCGCTGCATAAAAAGCTTTTAGCATTAAAAGGGTGGCACTTCTCTGATAAGCGGAAATTCCCGGCTTTTGCCGTGCCGTAACAAACTGTACTTCGCCTTCTCTTATCTTTTCCTGAAGTTCCTGAAGTTTTCCGTTTACCTGCACTAATAATATCTCATCTGAATACTCTTTCTGGTACTCCTGGGCTACCTTCTGCCAGGTAATATCTTCCGGATACTCTTTTATCTGTGTATTGATAGTTAAACGTACCATAGGCATCCTCCATTTCATGCACTAAAACATGCCAAAACACACCGTACTTTTCATGCACTGGACTCTTTATAAAAGAACAGTAGGCCATGCTGGTGCAGCTGTGATGATCTCCACCCCTGACGGAAGATTTTCTTTTAAATATCCCGCCATAAACTGGATAAAAATGTGTTCCATACCATAATGGCCTGCATCGATCACCGCCATATTCCTGGCCGCTGCATCAATCCCCTGATGATGGCTGATATCTCCTGTTACCAGTGCCTTTGCACCTGTATGTATAGCTTCTTCGATCACACTTCCCCCAGCCCCCGGGCAAAGAGCCACTTTTTCTACTTCCATTTCCATCAGTTCTTCTCCATATACCAGAACAAAAGGAAGTTCAAAGGCCTGTTTCACTTTTTCTGCCAGTGCTTTTACTGTCATCTTTTCCGGCAGATCTCCTGTTTTTCCGATTCCATATGCTACAGGATTTCCCTTTATTTCTATATCTCCCATACATTCTAATGGCTCTGTATCCTTTAAAGAAAGCTGTTCTGCTGCCAGATCTGCCATACAGCCTGGTGCTGCATCAAAATTAGTATGCATGGCATAATAAGAAATATCTGCCTGGATCAGTTTTACCAGCCTCCGGGTGATAAAATTCTGATCATTCACTTTCTTGATTGCCTTAAAAATCAGCGGATGATGGGTCAGAAGCATATCTGCCCCCACTTTAACAGCAGCCTCAACTACCTGGTCTGTCGCATCCAAAGCAATATAGATCTTTTTTACTTCTTTATCACTGCGCCCTGCTAACAGTCCCGGATTATCCCAGTCGCAGGCACAGTTTTCCGGAGCCAGTTCTCTAAGTATTTCTATTACTTCACTGCATCTCATCTTGTGCCTCCCTGATATATGAAAGTTCTTCTTTTAAAGTCCTGCAGGCTGCTGCCTGTCCTACCGTCAGTTCTTCTTCTTTCTTTCCTGCAAATCCTTTTAAGATCCCTTCCACTCGTTTTTCTTCTTTTAAAAGATACTGCTTTAAAACTGCATCTTTACGCCTGAGCAAAACTGCTCCAAAACGGTACTCAGAAACCGTTTTACACTCCCACGTATCTTTACCGCTTTGTCCGAAGCCCGCTTTGATCACTGTATAAAACTTTCCCTCATCCAGTATCATCGCTTCATCTTCAATAAAAAAGCCATTTTCCTTCAGATAGCGGCGGAATTTTTCCAGGTCAGACTGAGGTGAAAAGATCCAGTGTGGGATACCGCTCCACAATTGCTTTCCCGCCTCTAAAATGCTGATCTCCAGTTCGCCGCCCATTCCTGCGATAATAACCGTATCTGCCTCTTTTGTCTGCAGTTTTTCCAGGCCATTGCTTAAACGGGTTTCTATAGGAATGGCTGTATCTGCAGCATCTTGCCGGTATTCTTTAATATGTTCCTCTGCTCTCTCTAAAGGCCCTTTTCGCACATCCATAGCCAAAGCGCTTTTTATTTTCCCGGTTTCTGCCAGATAAATCGGTACATACCCATGGTCAGTCCCTATATCTGCGATCCGGCTGCCTTCCGGTACAAAAGAAGCAACCAGCTTTAATCGTTCTGAAAGTCGAAACCGTGTTTTTATAGTTTCTGTATTGTTTTTGTTCTCTGTCATGTTCATTTTGTTCCTTCTATCTATATCAGACCCGTCTATGCGCCTGATCAGCTTTCCAAATAGTCTTTTAACTTCCTGCTTCTGCTTGGATGGCGCAGTTTGCGCAGAGCCTTATCTTCGATCTGGCGGATCCTTTCCCTGGTCACATGAAACTGTTTTCCCACTTCTTCCAAGGTTTTCCCTTCACCGTCATACAATCCGAAACGCAGGGATAATACCTGCTGCTCTCTTGGTGTCAATGTCTTTAATACATCTATCAGCTGCTCATGGAGAAATACAAAGGATGCCTCATCCTGGAGAAGAGACATTTTCTCATCCCGAATAAAATCCCCTAAATGGCTGTCCTCTTCCTCTCCCACCGGTGTTTCCAAAGATATAGGTTCCTGGGCTATATTTAAAACCTCTTCCACTCGTTTTCCCGGCATATGTACCTGATCTGCTATCTCCTGGATCGTAGGCTCTCTCCCCAGTTCCTGAAGGAGCCGCCTGGAACTTCGCATCACCCGGTTGATGACCTCCACCATATGAACCGGGATCCGGATCGTTCTTGCCTGATCCGCTATCGCCCTTGTGATGGACTGACGGATCCACCAGGTAGCATAAGTACTAAAACGATAGCCTTTTTGGTAATTGAATTTCTCAACTGCCCGCATCAGGCCCAGATTTCCTTCCTGGACCAGATCTAAAAATGCCATTCCACGCCCTGCATAGCGTTTTGCAATGCTGACTACCAGCCGAAGATTGGCTTTAGCCAGTTTTTCCTTTGCTTCTTTATTTCCAGCCTGTATCTGTATAGCTAAATTTTGTTCTTCTTCCTTGGTGAGCAGGGAAATCTTACCTATTTCCTTTAAATACAAACACACAGGATCTGCCTGATTCCATGATCCATTTTCCGCCTGAGTCATTTTTTCTGTCAGCTCTTCTTCTATTTCCGCTTCAGAATCCTCTGACTCATCTTCTCCATCTAATATCTGCACCTGGTTTTCCGCCAATATGTCAAGAACGCGGTCCAGTTCCTCCTCTTTCAGCTCTTTCGGCCTGAAATACCGGAAGATATCCCGATATTCCAGCTGTCGTTTTTCCGTTCGGGCATCAGCTAAAAGCCGTCCCATTTTCTCCTTAAAGCTTAAAGGTTCCTCTCTTCCCGTTCTTTCCATAAGCTTCCTCCTTAAATCAATCCAGGGATATATGCAGCTGCTTTAAAGCTGCCTGCTGCTTTATGATCTCCTGCAGCTGGGCAATATCTTTTGCATTCCGGCTTGCGCTGTCCAGACTGTTTTTTCTTACTTTCATTACAGTCTCCGCAAATGCCTTTTTCTGCTCCTCATTGTTTAAGGATTCTTTCAAGCTGGCATTAAATAATGCCGCTACTTCTTTGTACTGATCTTCATCATTGATAAACCTGCTTAAAATACCGGCCGGATTTACATTTCCTGCTTCATGGCCTTCAAATACCATGACTGCCACCTGGTGATACAGATCTTCTACAAAATCATCTGCTGTTATAATACCTTTTATCTTGTCAAATAATGCCGGATCTTCGATCAGCCAGGTAAGCAGCAGCCTCTGGGATCTTCGTATACCGTCTTCCCGCTCCTGTTTTCTTCCTGTTTTCTTTGCCGGAGCCTGATTTTGCTGCATTGGCTGTCCTTCATAAAAATCTCTGCCATATTCCGGTCGTACCACATCACTGCCGGAACTGTTTCCATTTTCCCGTGAAATGATATTCCGTCCAGCCCCATCTTCCCGGTAGCTGTCACCGGCCTTTAGTCCCATCTGCATTCCCAGACGGTTTACTAACTGGCGAAGTTCCTCTTCTTTGATCATCTGCTCTCTGGATACTGCCTGGATATAATTATCCCGCTCTAACGGTTCTCCAAACTGCAGCAGTTTTTTCGCTGTTTCCTGATAAAATTTCGTTTTCTGCTCCGGATCCTCTAACTGATAGTTCCGCTTTAACACATCGATCTCAAATAAAAAGCTGTTTTTCGCCTGTGCGATCCGCTCTCTAAAAGCCTCAGGCCCCATATTTTTAATAAATTCATCTGGATCCTTATATGGCTTCATATTTAAAACTCTGGCAGAAATTCCTGCATCCCTTAAAATAGGAATGGCCCGCAGCGCTGCTTTAATGCCTGCACCATCGCTGTCATAAGTTAAGATCACCTGGTCTGTATAGCGCTTTAAGACACCTGCGTGCTGGCTGGTAAATGCAGTTCCCAAAGAGGCCACTGCATTGGTAAAGCCCGCCTGATGCATGGAGATCACATCCAGATAGCCTTCACACACCAGCATATACTTTTCTCTGGTCGTCCTGGCATAATTCAGACCATACAGATTCCGGCTTTTATCAAATAATTTCGTTTCTGGAGAGTTTAAATATTTAGGCTCCCCGTCACCCATCACCCGGCCTCCAAAACCAATGACCCGGTTATTCACATCCATGATTGGAAACATAACACGGTTCCAGAACTTGTCCCTTCCTCCCCGCTCTTCAATAGTCACAAGGCCCGTCTGGCTGAGAAATCCATCATCATAGCCTTTTTCTTTCAGGAAACGATACAGATCATCGCTTGTTTTATTAGAATAACCAAGTCCAAACCGCAGCATCGTCTCATCTGTGAGCTTTCGCTTATCGTGGAAATATTCATATGCCATTTTTCCCTGAGGCTGCTTCATCTGATAGTAAAAATAGTTGGCCGCCAGTTTATTTACCTCTAATAATCTGGCACGCAGCTCTGCCTGTTCTCTGGCTTCTTTGCTGTATTCCATTTTCGGCAGCGTCACTCCCGCCCGGTCGGCTAAAGACTGCAGCGCCTCCTGAAAGGTATAATTTTCATATTCCATTACAAAAGTAAGAACATTTCCTCCGGCTCCGCATCCAAAACAGTAATACATCTGCTTTCCAGGGGAAACGGAAAAAGAAGGCGATTTTTCATTATGGAAAGGGCAAAGGCCAAAATAGTTGGCTCCTTTTTTCTGCAGCTTTACATATCCTGAAATCACATCTACGATGTCATTCTTCATTCTTACTTCCTCTATGACTTCATCCGGATAGTACATGCTTTTTTCTCCCTTCTGTTAAAATACAGGATCCGATCCAGGCATTGATATGCCCTGATTTCTGCTGACGCAGATGGATCCTTCTATTATAGTACGTTCCAGCGTTTTGGAACGAATAATTTTTCAAACTGATCAATGGCATAAATATCACTCATGCCTGCTATGTAATCACACACCACACGTGAAACCTTCTCTCCTGCATCTAAAAAATTGAGAGACTCCTGAGGAAGTTCGTCCACATGATCCATATAATAGAAATAAAGCTGTGAAAGCATCTGCTGGGCTCTGCCTTCTTCTGCTTTCGGAATATCATTTTTGTATACATTGTCAAACATCCACTGGCGAAGCCCCATCATAGCCTCTTCCATACCTTCTGACATAAAAATTCCCGGCTTATTAAGGCTGTTTAAGATAATATCATGGATCATAATATTTAAACGTTCCCGGACACTGTGTCCCAGCACATCTGTATAGCAGTTGGGAAGGTCTTTCTCCTCAAACATCTTCGCCCGGATAGCATCATCTATATCATGATTGATATAAGCGATCTTATCAGACAGGCGGACTACTCCTCCTTCTAAAGTAGATGGATGACCGGCAGTACGATGATTGCGGATGCCATCCCGCACTTCCCAGGTAAGGTTTAACCCTTTTCCATTTTTTTCCAGTTTTTCCACCACACGGACACTCTGCTCATAATGGGTAAAGCCATCTTCACAGATTTCGTTTAAAACAGCTTCCCCAGAATGACCAAAGGGCGTATGGCCAAGATCATGCCCCAAAGCAATTGCTTCCGTAAGGCTTTCGTTTAACCGCAGGGCTTTTGCAATGGTCCGGGCAATCTGGGATACCTCCAATGTATGGGTAAGTCTTGTGCGGTAATGATCTCCTTCAGGGGCAAGAAATACCTGCGTCTTATGCTTCATACGGCGAAATGCCTTGCAGTGGAGAATACGGTCTCTATCCCGCTGGTATTCCGGTCGGATATCGCAAAGTGGTTCTTTCTGATCCCTTCCTCTTGTATGTGATGAAAAGGAGGCGTAGGGGCTTAATGTATTAAGCTCCAGCTGTTCTAAGGTTTCTCTGATGTTCAATAAGTCACCCCGCTTTTGTTTTCGCTATGTATATGTATATGCTGATGGCTGTGATTTTATAACAACAAATTCATTGAATCTGCTGTACTGTTTTAATAGTATAACACATTTTAACCCTATTTCCTAGCAAAACCGCCCGCAGGGTTTACAGACAGACTGCTGCCCGCGTAAAAAGAATGTGCCTTGACACGAAGTGCCTTTTTTGTGTATTAGGAAATTCCATTGAAACATCCTGGTACACAAAAACAGGCGCCGCAGGAAAATTTCCCGCAACGCCTGTTTTAAACTTCTATATTCTTTTCGTTCACTGCCGTGGCAGCATATTTTTTACGGTTTTTTTCCAATATTATAGCAGTTCAGTATATCGACCTGAAAAGGCTTATTCAGGCCTTGTTATATACTGAGCTGCTAAATTTATTGGTTTATGAAATTTGATATACGCCAAAAATCGGCGTACAGCGGCACTGTCCCGTAATTACAGCAGTGCTACGCTTACCTTTACTACAACCTTACGCAGGCTCATAGCTTCGCCGGAAATAACCTGTGGGCGATGGATATCAGATGGGAAGAATACACAGAAACATCCTGGGCGGGACTCAATGTATCCTTCATCTTCTACAGACTCATAGAAGATCAGGTCTCTTTCCTTAATGTGCTCTGCTACTTTGTAGTTTCCGGTGTTCTTGGTAAATCCAAGACGCTCTTTGCCAGATACTAAGTACTGTACATCCAGATATTTCTCATGAGACTCTGGACGTCTGTCAGAAACATCTTCTGTCATGGCATCAAATACCTGCGCATAGATGTCCTTTCCCTGGATTTCATATACACCAGGTTCCATAGCTGCAAAATCATGACTCTTTAAATACTCTAATGCAGTCTGGATTGCTGCTGGATACTTTTCAAAAGAATCACCATTCTTAATAGATGAAAAGATCATATTTTTCTCTCCCTTTATTTATTTGTTTCTACCTTCCATTGCATGAACAAGGCGAACAATACACTCATGGCCAGGAACTTCTACACCATACTTGTGAGCTGCACGTACAACGGCGCCGCTGATGGTATCAACTTCTGTTCTTCTGCCATCACGCAGGTCTGCGCGGATAGAAGTGCATCCGTTTGGATTGTTGATGGAAGTATTTTTAACTTTTTCACGAACCTTTTCTTCATCGAAGTTCAGTCCGGCTGCTGCTGCTGTCTTTACTGTCTCATGAATCAGCTGGCAGCACAGATCCCATGCATACTCGTTAGCTGCGATATATCCCATGTCTACCTGGAGAACACCTGTAAGGGCACTTAAGGAAACATTGGTAAACAGCTTGTCCCAGATCAGAGTATGGATGTTTTCATGGATCTTTACATTAAAACCACACTGGTCAAATGCTTCTTTTAATTTTGGAAGGAAGCCTTCCTTATCTTCTACCAGCATACCAACATTGGTAACACCGGTTCCGCCGCGGCGAACATGGCCCATTCCAAGAACAGCACCATTGTCCTCAGTTGTACCGATCACAATATGCTCTTCATCAACGAATTCTTTTAACAGATCTTCGTGTCCTGCACCATTCTGTAACGTCATCAGACGGGTATTTGGTCCGATCAGACCACGGTTTCCTTCTAATGCTGCTCTGGAGAACAAAGCCTTTACAAAAAGGATCACCAGATCTACTGGTTCCTGTCCCTGAGTGTTGCTTACAGCACCTGGATGATATGTGTGGGTGGTTCCATCTTCGTCAATCAGAAGACCATTGTTAGCAACCTGCTCCACTACTTTTTCATTCGTATCTACTAAGAGAACATCATTATGCTGGGAAAGATGTCCGCCGTAAATAGATCCCATTGCTCCTGCACCGATCACTGCAATACGCATTTTCTTTCTCCCTTTCTGTTTCACGCAGGATCAAACTCTTTTGATCCTGCATTTTACGTTTCACTATACTTTAAAAGCACAGCTGCGCCCGGCATAAAGTTTTTTATGCACTGGCGCAGTCTGTTAAAAGTCCAGGAATTATTCGGAGAACTCAGCCAGTCCTTCAATTGCATATGCACGAACAGGGCTGGAATCCAGACCAAGGATTGGAAGTGGAGAATAGCTCATGAAGAATACATCCTTCTTAAGCTGCTCTAAGTTTCTTAAAACTTCCAGGAATACAATGTTCTCTGCCATTAAGATGTCATGGAAAGGCTTAACATCTTCGTTGCAGTTTTCGATAGAAACACCATCACCAAAACCAACAGCTTTTACCTTGTGAGCCTTGAACCACTCTGCGCTCTCTGCACCAACTAACAGACGCTGGTCTTTGTCAGTGTTGGTATCAGGAGTAAATGGATACAGCTTGTAGGAAGAATCAATGATAACGATATCTCCTTCTCTTACCTTTCCTGCTTCACGGTCTAAGTCAGCAGCGGTAATGTGTCCACGCTTAGCAACAGTCTCCTTGAAATCTACATATACTGCACGGCCTAAGAAAGTGGTCAGAGGCAGTTCTGCTACAGATGGCCAGTTATCATCATGATGATAAGGGCATTCGCAGTGAGTTCCCAGATGGCTCATCAGATCCATGTTGGTATGGAAATCCGGAATAGCACCGCCGGTATTGAAGCGGAACAGATGACATCTTCTGGACTCTGTCTTTGGATCCAGGATCTTGGAAAGATCAACAATTCTTAAGTTACCCATTTCATAAACACACATTTTAGGTTCCTCCTTAAAATTGGTTTTTATTTTCTTTGTTGGCTTTTTACTTGCCTATCTGTATACCAGTATACCGGTATATCGGTATACTGTCAAGATTTTCTCAAAAGTAAAAATCAACAAATTTTCAACCGCGTTCTTATGAATTTTTACAATATCTATTCCTGTATTACTATTATACATAGAAAAAATATATATTTTTAGTTTACACCAAGTTACTTTTATGTACAAGCGTGTATTTAAAAATATCCTCTCTCATATAAAAAACGTGGAAAACAATAGGAAAATCGCTGTTTTTTCTTGACATATATATGATTTTAGCCTTAAGATTGTATACAGATTGATTTAAACATAAAGGATATGGATATAAGAATGAAAGAAAAAAGCTTCCTGCAGCTGCAGGCCTACGATTCCATCAAAAACGGCATTTTAAACGGTGAATTAGAGCCCGGACAGCTCTACTCAGAAACAAAACTGTCCGCAAAAATAGGAATCTCCCGAACCCCTATGCGTGAAGCCCTCCAGTGTTTAAGCCAGGATGGCTATATTACCATCATACCAAGCAAAGGCTTTATGATCCGCCAGCTAAATGAAAAGGATATGAAAGACAGTATTCAGATCCGCTGTGCTATTGAAGGTTTCTGTACCACTGTGATCGCCTCACAGGCAGATACAAAAGAAGGAAAGCAGCTGCTGCGCAGTCTGAAAATGATCCTGGATAATATGGAAGAAGCATTAGATTCTGATTCTTTAGAGGATTTCATCTCCTATGATCATCAGTTTCATCTTCTGATCGTCAACTATCTCCACAATGATGAATTTAACCAGATTTTCCAGCGTTTGCTGTACCTGATCCACTTAACCTCTCAGGATGCCCTTTCCGCTGAAGGCCGTATCCAGGGAACCGTCGATGAACACCTGGCTTATTATAATGCGGTAAAAGAAGGGGATGGCCAGAAAGCTTATTCGATCATGATACAGCATTTGATGATGCCTCTTAAAGTACATGCGAAAAAGTAATATCCCCACAAAATAGTTACAGTTCAGCCTTGCATAATTCAAAGGGCTGCTGACCAAATACAGCGTATAAAAAAGTATGCCGTATTTGGCCGCAGCCCTTTATTGGTTCTCTTAACTGTGCTGTCAGGATCATGACCTGCACCACCGGATTTTTGTCCTTAATTTTCCAGCGTTCTTACAAGATTCACCATTTCAATGGCGCCAAGGGCGCAGTCATAGCCTTTGTTTCCTGCTTTTGTTCCTGCGCGTTCAATCGCCTGTTCTATATTATCTGTAGTCAGTACCCCAAACATAACAGGAATATCACTTGCCAGAGAAACATTGGCAATCCCTTTGGAAACCTCACTGCACACATAATCATAGTGACTGGTCGCTCCTCTTATAACAGCTCCTAAACAGATCACAGCATCATATTTCCCGCTTTTTGCCATCTTGGATGCAATCAGCGGAATCTCAAAAGCTCCCGGAACCCACGCAAGATCAATATCTTCATCTTTCACATCATGACGCAGAAGACCATCCCGGGCTCCTGCCACTAATTTCGACACGATAAATTCGTTAAATCTTGCAGCTACGATTCCTACTTTCATTTCTTTTGCTACTACTTTTCCTTCTAATGTACGCATATTTTTCTTGTCCTTTCTGTTTTGTATATATGCTTCCTGTCCGCAGTAAACGGCAGGAAGATGCAATGCTGAACTATACTATTTTTTGTTTGACTGCACGCATTATCTACTGAAGCATGTGACCCATACGTATCTTTTTGGTCTGAAGGTAAAAATGATCATACTCTGTTTCCTGCATCTGGATCGGCACCCGCTCTGTGATCTTAAGTCCAAAAGCAGACAGCTGATAAACCTTATCCGGGTTGTTGGTAAGCAGACGCATGCTCCTTACTCCCAGATCACGTAAAATCTGGGCACCAATATAATATTCTCTTTCATCTCCCTTAAAACCAAGAGCAAGATTGGCTTCCAGAGTATCCAATCCTTGTTCCTGTAGCTCATAAGCTTTTAATTTATTGATCAGGCCAATGCCTCTGCCTTCCTGGCGCATATACAGCACAATCCCTCTGCCTTCTTTTTCAATCTGAGTCATGGCAGCCGCAAACTGCTGGCCACAATCACAGCGCAGGGAGCCAAATACATCTCCTGTCAGGCATTCTGAGTGGACTCTGCAAAGTACATTTTCGCCATCTCCTATATCACCTTTTACCAGTGCTACATGGTGTTCTCCATTCAGTCGGTTTATGTAACCATAGGCTGTAAACACACCATACTTTGTTGGCATCTTAGTTACAGTTACACGTTCTACCAGCTGCTCATGAACTTTTCTGTATTCCTGCAGATCTTTTATCGTAATAAATTTAATATTCCATTTTTTTGCCAGTTCCTTTAACTGCGCAGTGCGCATCATAGTTCCATCTTCTTTCATGATCTCGCAGCACAAGCCACATTCCTTCAGACCTGCCAGACGACAAAGATCTACCGTTGCCTCTGTATGACCATTGCGCTCTAAAACTCCATTTTTCTTTGCAAGAAGCGGAAACATATGACCTGGGCGCCTGAAATCTTCCGGCTTCGCATCTTCTGCTACACACCGCATAGCTGTGATCGAACGTTCCGCTGCGGAGATTCCTGTGGTAGTGTCTGCACAGTCAATGGATACGGTAAAGGCTGTTTCATGGTTATCTGTATTTTTTGTCACCATCTGGGGCAATTTCAGCTTCTCCACGTATTCTTCAGACATAGGCATACAGATCAGTCCTTTTCCGTGTACTGCCATAAAATTAATATTTTCCGTAGTGGCATACTCTGCCGCACAGATAAAATCTCCCTCGTTTTCTCTGTCCGGATCATCTGTTACAAGGATCAGCTTTCCCTGTCTTAAATCTTCCAGTGCCTCCTCTACTGTATTAAATCCGTTTTCTGTATTTTTCATCTGATCCATGATATTTCTCCTCTCTGCTTTTTATCTGATATACTCCCATTTTTTAGAACCAAAAGATATTGGCATTGCTGTTTAATTGTTCAATATCCGTACTGCGCCAGTTTCTCTCTGGTTATTCCATGAGTTTTTTTCTCGCTATTTTCTTTCATGATTTCGTGAGTATTTTTCTCATATATAAACTTTTCCACATATTTTCCAACGATATCATTTTCCAGATTAACCAGATCTCCTGCTCTTCGTTCTCCCAATGTAGTAACGACCCGTGTATGTGGAATCGTGGAAACTGCAAAAGTTGTCTGTGTTACTTTTGCTACTGTAAGGCTGATCCCATCAATGGCAATAGAACCTTTTTCTACTATATAGTGAAGGATCTCCGGGGACGTTTCTATGGTATACCAGATTGCCAGACTGTCTTCTTTTATATCTGTGATCCTTCCAGTTCCGTCAATATGGCCAGATACCATGTGCCCTCCAAATCTTCCTCCAGCTGCCATAGCCCGCTCCAGATTCACAGAACTTCCCGGCTTCAGCATTTTAAGAGATGTACGGTCTAATGTTTCATGCATCACATCTGCCTGAAATTCATTTGCAGAAAAAGACGTAACCGTCAGGCAGATCCCGTTTACTGCAATGCTGTCTCCTATGTGTATATCTTCCATTACTTTTTTCGCTTTTATGGTAAGGATTGCCTGACTGGCTGTTTTCATGATCCTGCTGATCATTCCCTTTTCTTCAATGATCCCTGTAAACATTTCTTTCCACATCTCCTTCCACAAGCAAATCTTCTCCTAAGAGTCTGATCGTTCTGTTTTTAATCAAAAATGCCTGATCCGGTACTTCTACACCAATTCCTTCTACCGGGGTCTTCGCTGTTGTTCCCCCAAAGATCTTTGGTGCTATATAGGCCTGTATTTTCTGGACAATCCCTGCGTTCAATGCCGCCCAGTTAAGCGTGCCGCCTCCTTCTAACAAAATACTGTCTATTTTCTCTTTTCCCAACTGCTCCATCAGTTGCTCCAGGTCAATATGATTCATTTTTTTCTCTGTTAAAAGTATTTTACAACCAGCCTCTCTATAGGGTCTTTGCAGTTCCTCATCTGCTGTGCAGCAGGCTATGATCGTTGGAATATCCTTTGCGGTTTTTACAATTTTAGAAGTAACAGGCATCTTTAAATGTGTATCGCAGATAATACGAACAGGATCTCTTCCGCCCTCTATCCGGCAGTTAAGCATAGGATCATCTGCCAGTACTGTACCGATTCCCACCATGATCGCTGTGTTTTTCTTTCTCTGTTCATGTACATGGTGTCTGGCTTCTTCCCCTGTCACCCACTTAGATGCCCCGGTATAAGCAGCAATTTTTCCATCTATAGTCATGGCATATTTCATGGTCACATAAGGACGTCCGGTCTGGATATAATGAAAAAATGCCTGATTCAATGCATCACATTTCTCTTTCATCACATGCTCTCTTACCTGTATCCCGTGATCTTTCAAGATTTGGATTCCTTTTCCTCCTACCAGGGGATTGGGATCTCCTGAGCCGGTCACAACCCGGCTGATGCCTGCCTGGAGGATCGCTTCTGTGCATGGAGGCTGCTTTCCATGGTGACAACATGGTTCCAGGGTAACATATATAGTGGCTCCTTTAGGAGACTGAGTACAGGAAGCCAGCGCATTTCTTTCTGCATGAGGTTCTCCGTATTTTTCATGATATCCCTGGCCAATCATACAGCCATCTTTTACGATCACCGCTCCCACTACCGGATTCGGAGCAGTATAGCCATATCCCTTCTTTGCCAATTCAATAGCCATGGCCATATATTTCTCATCCTCACTATAATCCTCTGTAATATTCAAGTTTTTCCCTCCTTGCTGCTTTTAGGGCTATTTGATTCGCACATTACCTGCGCCTTTACGATGCATGTAGAACAAAAAACGCCCTGGAGCTTAACATGTTCTCCAGAGCGTTTTTATAAATAATCTCTTCCTGTTCATAACCAAGCGGCTATTAAACCATTTGATCAAAAACAAAAAGCTCTGAAACAATCACTGTTCCAGAGCTGATATTCAACAAATATCTGATAATATATATATCTTCTATTCTGTCTTCTCATCTTCTTTCATCCAGACTTTACTGTCGGCCTCGGAATCACACCGAATCATGCCTTACGGCTCATGGGCTATACCACCGGTGGGGAATCACACCCCGCCCTGAAGATTGTATTCACTTGTTAGTCATAACTATAGTACTGTTTTTAGGAAATTGCAAGAGGAATTTTTCTATTTTCTGCATTTTCCATCTTTTCAAAATCCCGTCTTGCCTCTGCCGCCTGTCTGATGTGACTTTCTACTGTAGTGCAGCATCCGCCGACTGCTGTTGCTCCATTTTGGAAATAAGACAGCGCATAATCATAAAAAGTACGCTTGTCATTGGTTCCGTGCCAGGTTTTGGTGATAGGATCATATTCTTCACCGCTGTTTGGATAAACTGCAATGGGCAGATCTGTACCAGCACGCAATTCCCGGATCAGTCTGCTTATATAGACAGGTTTTGTACAATTGACCCCCAGCATTTTAAGATGAGGATACTTATACGCATCCTGAGAAAATATTTTTGCACATTCAGCGATCTTTTCTCCTTCGTTAATATGTTTTTCATCCATGCACGAAAAGCTGATCCAGTAATCTGCCCCTATTTCTTCCGCAATCTTCGCTTCTGTCAGTGCTTCTTTCAAAGATGGCTGCGTTTCCATAAGAAGCAGATCCGCTCCTGCTTCCCACAGAAGCTCCATTCTGTGCTTATGAAACTCATAAAGAGTCTCTTCTGATACCCCATAATTTCCCCTGTATTCAGAGCCATCCGCCAGATATGCCCCATAAGGTCCCACACTTGCCAGACACAAAGGCCACACCCGCTTCCCATCTTTTCCTTCTTCCTGCCACCACTCTTCTCTTGCTTCCTGAAAGATCCCAACACTTTTAACAATCAGTTCTTCTGCCTGTTCCTTTGTATATCCGATCCCCATAAGTCCTGGTATCGTTGCCTGATAACTGCAGGTAATCCCGCAGTCTGCTCCTGCTTTTAAATAATTCTTATGCACCTGTTTGATTTTTTCCGGACAATCAGCCAGAGCTCTTGCCGTCCAGAGTTTTGTATTTAAGCCTACTCCCATATTTTCTAAAGGGGTAGACATAGAACCATCTAATACAAGCAGCGGCGATGCTGCCAATGTTTCCTCTAACGAGGTTCGTTTCTTGTTCATAGTCAGTTTTTCCTCCTGCTTTTTTATGTATTATACTCTTTTTTTCCAAAACTCCAAACTATTATGTAGAATTTCAAACAAACTGCACTAAATTCTATTTCCAGCAACTGCAAACAGTGCTAAGTCACAGATTTTAATCCATAACTTAGCACTGTTTTTCATCTCAACTTCAAAAGACAGGTGATATGACCTATATTAATTTTATTTACAGGCAACACAATACTGCATATATCTTCACCGCATCTAACATACTATCAATTTCACAGTACTCGTCTCTTGCATGTGCCATTGCCAAATCACCAGGTCCAAATACGATTGTCGGAATGTGCATCAATCCAGCAGTTGTAACCCCATTGGTACTTGCTTGCATGCGGAACAATTCCGGCGACTGTGCTTTTACTTCCTCATAGGCTTTAGCTGCCCCCACTACCAATGGATGTTCTTTCTCTATAGTCCAAGCTGGAAGGAATGAATGGAACAGGAAATCTTTTCCAGTCCAACTTTTTCCTGGAATGTCGCTATACTGCCAACTTGCTCCTGTACCAACTACAATATCCTCCATTTCTTTCCCTACGCTTTCCTCTGTCTCTCCCAATGCCAATCTTCTATCCAGAATAATTGTAGCATCCTGAGGTACAGAGTTATTGGAAGCTGTACTGCAATAAATATTAGTAATTGCTACAGAACCTTTTTCTCCTGGCATTTTCTTTAACTGCTCCGCGTCCTGCTCTACTCTTTTGATAACTTCCGTCATCAAATACACTGGGTTAATTCCATTATCTGGATTGCTCGCGTGGCAGCCTTTACCCGCCATCTTTATTTCAATCAGGGCACGTCCTCTATGCCCTACTCCCACTTTCATATTCGTAGGTTCACAGATAACTACCCAATCCGGGTGAATTGGATTTTCTGTAAGTAATAGGCGGACTGCTTCCCCATCATAATCCTCTTCCATAACAGAAGCAGACACATATACGCTTGTATCTTTGGGAATCCCCATTTCTTTAGCTACATAAGCACCATATATAGAAGCCACAAGTGGACACTTCATATCCACAGACCCGCGTCCATAAAGCTTTCCATCCTTTATAATACCGCCATATGGGTCATCTGCCCACTGATCTGAATCAATAACTGTTACTGTATCCATATGCGAATCAAATAATATTTTTTTAGCACCATATCCGATTCTTCCCAAAACATTACCTGTGGCATCTATTGTAACTTCATCATATCCAAGTTCTTCCATTTTTTCCTTTACAAGCTTTGCCACATTCACCTCATCGCATGTCATACTTTTCGTCTGTACTATTTTCTGTGCAAAATCAATTACATCATTTTTGATTCTCTCAAAAACTTCATTCATACTCGCGCTCATTATTATTTCTCCACATTTCCAAACAATTCTTCAAATTAAATTTTAGAATGGTCCCCACTGGATAATCTGGGCAATTATCATAAATACAGCAGCAACCAGTGTCCACATTCCGAACAACGGAAGCATACGTTTGATCCATTTATCATATGGCACATGTCCCAACGCAATCGTCGCCATAAAATATCCGCTTACCGGATAGAAAATATTAGAAAAACCATCACCATACTGAAGAGCTAAAACTGCTGTCTGTCTTGTGACACCTACCAGATCTGCTAAAGGCGCCATAATCGGCATTGTAACAACTGTCTGTCCAGAACCAGATGGAATCAGGAAATTCAACATAGTCTGTACAATCAGCATACCAACTGCGGTAACAGAACCAGGAAGACTCTGAAGTACCATAGCCAATCCATGAATGATTGTATCTGTAATATGTGCATCACTCATTACAACCGAAACACCACGGGAAAGTCCAACAATCAAAGCACCCAAAAGCACCTGCTGACAACCTTCCAGGAATGTTTCGCAAAGCTCATTACCTGTCATACCCGCTACAAGACCAGACACAATTCCCATTGCCATAAAGATGCCGCCAATCTGAGGAAGATCCCATCCCCATTTGAATACACCAACAATCATGATGACAAATAATACCAATGCAATAATGCCCGCTAATTTTTGTCTGAAATTTAAATTATATTCCGTTTTATTATCCAAATCCAATTGTTTTCTTAATTCCAGATCAGACTCATAAACCAGAGACTTTGTTGGATCCTTTTTTACCATGCTTGCATATCGCATAACATAAGCAATACCTATAGCTCCTACCACGATCATAGAAATCAAACGATATTGCCAGCCAGACAGAAGTGGAAGGCCTGCAATTTTCTGTCCTATAATGGTTGTAAACGGATTTGCCAGCGCAGATGTAAAGCCAATAGCAGAACCGCACAATGCTGTTGCGCAAGCTGTCATAGAGTCAAATCCTAACATAAGCATAAGCGGCAATATAATCGGCACATAAACCATGCATAATTCGCACATACCAATAAAGCAATCAATAGTTGCAAACGTAACCATTAAAATTGGAATAATAATGATGCCTTTATCTTTTAACTTGTTTGATAACCAAGTAATAACACCACCAATAGCACCACTTTTATTCACCATGTAAAAGCCACCACATACGCAAAAAGTTAATACAACAACCCAGCCAGCCTCTACAAATCCCGATGGAAATGCCTGAAACAGCTGCATCACTGTAGTTGGTGTTGATGCGATTACATGATATGAATTCGGATCAATAATTTCTCTTCCCGTGTTTGGATCTAATACTCTGGTATACTCACCTGCCGGTAAGATATAACTCAATGCGGCAATGACTAATATGATTGCATACAGAATAATAAATATATGCGGCATTTGAAATTTTTTCTTTTCATTCATTGTGACTTTCCTCCATTTGAAACCTTTTACCTGTGCTTAAGGAATTGAATCGTAACTGCCCCTGACAATTTTTCTATTGTTCTGTTCCTTCAATCTGCATCCCCTTTTGTCAAAAGCAAAGAACATCAGGACTTTTAGTTAACTTCAGCTATTTTCTCAATCAAGGACATATTCCAGGTCAATTCTTCCCACGTCACCCCTGATGTCCCGCATGTTTCAAATATGCTGATTTTACATTTCTCCATATTCTCACCCCTTACAGCAACTTAAACGCTTTTGTATGCAATACGGCTATAATTTTCACCTCCATTTTTCACATTTTTAATATTATTTAAAAAAATATTTTGTGCAATATATTGCATACATCATATTGAAAATATATCACGCTTAGGTTATAATAGTCAATATATATCGCGCAAATTAATATTTTTTATGCATAATAACTATTTTTATTACTAATATCACACTAAAAAGAAAGGACTGAGTATTATGCCCTTACCAACCACCCTACCAATCAAAAAACGTATGTCGGCAAAAGAACTGGTTTATATTCAACTGCGAAATTGGATCATAAACGGTACCTTACGCCCAAATGAAAAGATCAACGACCAGGATGTTTCGCAATATTTTTCTGTCAGTCGTACTCCTGTTCGGGAAGCAATGCAGCTTCTATCTGATCAGAAACTCATCAACATTATTCCAGGTAAAGGAAGCAGTGTTACACCTATTGATTATGCACAAACTTTAAAAGCTTATGATATTCTAGCTGAATTAAACTGTCTCGCTTTAAAATTTGCTTTCCCCAACCTGACTCAGGAACACTTAGAGCATTTAAATGAGTTAAATGAATCTTATGCCCAAATTGCAAAAAGTTCTGATTTTACGAAACTTACTGAAATTGACCGTCAGTTTCATACCTTAATCTTTCAATTGGCCGACAGTGAGTTCTTGACCTATTTTTTTGAGATTTTACATGTCCACACTTTAAGAGCTGAATCAATTTTTGTGTACGAAAAAAGCAATTATCTTCAATCCTATCAAGAACACAAAAAAATAATAAACGCACTTATACAAAAAGATTTGGAAACTGCTTTGAAAAATATGCGGGATAACTGGCTTCACACTGCAGATTTTATCAAAACCTCTGCCTTATCTGAACATCTTTAAAAATACCAACCTTTTATTATCTTTCATTGCGTCTTTTTCTCTTTTATGATACTATACACAAAGTTCGGCAGCAGCCTGCTGCCGGATCCCCATCACACAAAAAATGTTACAGTTCAGCCTTGCATCTTCTTGCCCGCTTGCAGCGGACAAGAAGCTTTGGACGTCCGTCTTATGAAGATCCAGGGTCAAAAGCACTTATGAAAACAAGCTTTCAACGTGCTTTTGCCCCTAAATCTTCGCAAGGCTGAATTGTAAACAAAAAATTATAACAAAATCAGAAAAGAGTATTATTATGAAAGACTTAACAAAAGGATCCCCTTCCAAGGTAATGATTTCTTTTATGATTCCCATTGCCCTTGGAAATATTTTCCAATTATGCTACAGTCTGGCAGATACCCGCGTAGTTGGCAGCACCTTAGGTGAATCGGCACTGGCAGCTGTAGGAGCTACCACTTCGATCAGCACCTTATTTATCGGTTTTTTATCCGGACTGACCAATGGTTTTTCTCTTTTGATCGCCCATCAGTTTGGCGCCGGACGCAAACGTGGAGTGACACGATATGGGGCCGGATGTCTGCTTTTAGGTACGATCACAGCTTTTCTCCTTACCTGTATCTGTGTTGCCAGTCTGCCTTTTATACTGCATCTGTTAAATGTGCCGGACAGCTTAATGGATCAGGCTGATGACTACATAAAGGTCATTCTTTTGGGACTGTTAGCTACCATGCTTTATAATGGCTGTGCCTCTGTTTTACGTGCAGTAGGTGATACTGCTGCCCCGCTTTTGTTCCTGCTGTTTGCGGCAGGATTAAATGTTGCCTTAGACTTGCTTTTTATTTTGAAATTTGGCTTCGGCGTTGCCGGAGCTGCCTGGGCCACAGTGTTGTCCCAATCACTTTCCGCCATTATAAGCCTGATTTATATGTTTAAACGATATCCTGTTTTCCGTTTTACTCCTGCTGATTTCAAACTGGAGTTTCAGGAAATAAAGGATCTGTATACTTCCGGTCTTTCCATGGCCGCCATGATGTCCCTTGTATTTTTCGGAACATTGTCCCTTCAATGTGCTATCAATACTTTTGGTCAGGACATTATCGTTGCCCACACAGCAGCCCGCAAGATTACAGAATTTTTCATGCTTCCCTTCTCTGTTATGGGAGTAACCATGGCTACTTACTGTGGACAGAATATGGGTGCCGGAAAAAAAGACCGTATCTGCACAGGTATACGCCAGGCACTTCTCATTACATGGATCTGGTCCATTGGAATGATGCTCTTAAGTTATACAATTGCACCAAATCTGATCAGCCTTGTAACAGGCTCTCAAAACCCTGCAGTTCTTTCCAATGCCTCCTGGTACTTGAAAACCGATTCTCTCTTTTATTTTGCACCTGCTGCTATTTCTGTTTTAAGAAACGGACTTCAAGGAATGGGAGATCACATTACTCCCGTCTTTTCCAGTATGATCGAATTGATTGGAAAAATCATCGCTGCCCTGGTTCTTGCTCGCATTTTCCATTATTGGGGCATCATTATGGCTGAACCTATCGTATGGATACTTATGGTCATTCCACTTATTATAAAAGCCAGAAAGCTGCTGTGATATCTGTCACAGAGCTTTCTGGCTTTTTATTTATGTTATATCTTATGCGCAGGCGAGACCTTCGTTAATGGCCCAAGAAAAACAAATATATTATTTAATGATCTCTTCTGCTCTCTCCAGGGCAGATGTAATATTCGGGCAGAAGTTCTCTTCACCTGCAAGAGCAACAAATCCAGCCTTTTTCATTGCCTTCATAGGCTGCTCATTTACATGAGAAAATACTACTGTCACTCCCTTGCTTTCGCAGGTTTTGGTAAGTGCAGTCAGCGCATTCATTGCTGTACTGTCCAGTGCCGGAACTGCTCTCATGCGCAGTACCAGACATTTTGCACTTTCTTCCACTACAATATGTTCAACGGCATCAGAAGCGCCAAAGAACAGAGGGCCGCTTACTTCATAAACACGGATCTCAGCTGGAAGCATGCGCAGATTTTCATTAACAGCCACTGTGTCATCGTCTGTATATACCCAGCTTTCTGTCTTTGTCTCTTCGCTCATTCTCTTGATGAACAGCAGACATGCAAGGATCATGCCTACTTCGATCGCTACTACCAGATCAAATAATACAGTGAGCACAAAGGTTACCACCAGCACCAGAACATCACTCTTTGGAGCTGTTTTTACTAACTGTAAGAAAGTACGCCACTGACACATATTGTAAGCAACGACAAATAGGATCGCTGCAATGGTAGGCATTGGGATCATACCTGCATAAGGCATCAGTACTACCAGAACGATCACCAGGGTAATGGAATGTACCATACCTGCTACCGGTGTGCGGCCGCCGTTTTTAATATTAGCTGCTGTACGGGCAATGGCACCTGTAGCCGGGATACCGCCAAATAATGCGGAAGCAATATTTCCGGCTCCCTGTGCCACTAATTCCATATCAGAACGATGCTTTCCATTGATCATACCATCTGCAACAACACAGGATAGCAGTGATTCAATGGCTGCCAGGATAGCAATGGTAAATGCATTTGGAAGCGCTGCCTGAACGATCTCAAAGTTTACTGACGGCAAGTGGAAAGATGGGAGCGCATTACTGATGGTATACAGATTTCCAATGGTAGAAACCTTTAAAGGAAGGAATTTTACCATAAGAATGCCAACGATAACTGCGATCAGAGAACCTGGGATCTTCTTAAATATGTAAGGAGAAACGATCAGGATCGCCAAGCTTACAATACCTACAATAAGAGCTGCCGGATTGACAGTTCCTATATTTTCAAGAAACGCTGCAAGCTTTTCCATGGTTTCGATCGGACGGACACCTTCCGGATAAGCCACGCCAAAGAAATCCTTTAACTGTCCGATCACAATGGTAACTGCGATACCGGAGGTAAAACCGGTTGTAATGGTATATGGAATAAACTTGATCAGGCTTCCGAAACGGCAGATGCCCATCAGGATCAGGAATACACCTGCAAGAACAGTCGCGATCACAAGACCGTCCATTCCGTCTCTTGCCACGATACCAGCTACAATCGTAGCAAATGCAGCGGTTGGACCGGCGATCTGTACACTGCTTCCCCCAAGAGCAGAGATAACGAATCCAGCTACGATCGCTGTAAAAATACCTGCCTCAGGACCTACGCCAGACGCCAGTGCCAGAGCAATAGACAGTGGAAGGGCGATGATCGCCACAATAATACCTGCTGTCACGTCTTTTACAAACTGGGACTTGTCATAGGACTTTAAGGCTGTTAATAACATGGGTTTTAAGTTGCTCATTTTACCTTTGTCCTTTCATTTTCCTTTGTTTCTGCTTTTTACACACGTAAATTCGATTATAACATAAAGAAAATGTTAAGGAACCAATATTTTTTATGTTTCTATAAAAATACATTTTTAAGTACATTTTTGCTGCATCAAAAAAGTTCCCGCCCATTGCATTTATTTCAAAAAATAATGGGTGAGAACTTTTATGTATCAGGATTCTTGCTCCATCCGGGTTAACAGCTGGTCGATTTTTGACACAAACAGATCAAAAGCAACATCATTCTTACCGCTTTAAAGCTGATATTTCGCGATTCTTATAATCCTCTAAGCCAAAATCATCATTCCACTGTGTCGTATCTTCCGGAAGTCCCACATAATTTAAGGACATATCATCCTTTGACACAAGGCCCAGATTTTCCACTTTTCCTACATGCTCGTCCCATGTTCCATCGTAAATAATGGAATCCAGCATAGAATTAACAGTCGCTGTCAGGCTCTTCATGGCAGAAGTGATGGTAGTTCCTTCTCCATAGGCATCAATGATCGGAGACTGATCAGAGTCTACGCCAATGACCTTGCCGCCTACCTTTGCTGCTGCCTCTGCTGCTGATGTAAAAATACCGCCGCCGCAGGCAAAAACAACCTCTGTGCCATTGCTGTACCAGGTATCCATAGCCGCTGTGATCTCTGTGGAGCCATAGAACTGACCGCCATAAGCATAATCGATCTCTACTTCATCGGTAATTCCCATTTCCTTTGCTGCCGCATCAATTCCCTGGACATAGCCATAGCCGTAACGCATAACGCCAGGAACTGCCTGGCCGCCTAAAAATCCTAAATGACGGTAACCCAGTTTTACAGCTGTGTAGCCTGCAAGGTATCCTGGGATCGCTTCCTGGTAAATATCATGTCATAAATTTACAGGTTGGAGAAGTTCTTTCTTATATTCCTGGTTTCTTTTGTACTATAAAAAGACTGCTGCAGTTTTTCTGCAACAGCCTTTCCCTTCTGATCATCAGCAAAAATTAAGCCTCTATCCAATTAATGTATGATAAATCCGAAGATCCTCATCTTTAAACACATTAAAAATAACTTTTTTTATACGATCATCCTCGTTAATGTAATTCTTTACAGTACTGACAGCAATTTCCGCAGCCAGCTGCTGTGGAAATCGGAATACACCTGTTGACAGACAGCAAAATGCCACTGACTCCACACCTGTATCAGCCGCAAGTTTTAAGCATTCTTTATAACAGCTGGCCAGCAGATCTTCATCCTGTTTGCTGGCCTCCCATTGTATGATAGGGCCAACTGTATGAAGAATGTATTTCGCCGGCAGATTATATCCTGGTGTAATCTTCGCTTTTCCGGTTTCTTCCTCATGGCCTTGTTTTAACATGATCTCATGCATTTTAAGACGAAGCTCAATTCCCGCATAAGTATGGATGAAATTATCAATGCAGACATGCATTGGTGAAAAACAGCCCAGCATCTGTGAGTTGCAGGCATTTACTATGGCATCACATTTTAAGGTAGTGATATCCCCCTGCCATATATAGAATCGTGGATCAGATGCCGTCGGCTGTAAATCATTTACATCTGTAATTCCCCGTTCCATATTTCTTTGGGTGAGATATTCATCCTGGATCTTTAAAAATTCTTCGCTTATTGGTTTTGGCATTCTGACATTCATAAGCGAACGCAGCAGTTCTTCCTGTCCCTGCTTGTCTGACGGCATCTTCGGTCTGAAAATCTTCTTATCTTCTTTTAACAGATACTGAATCAGGTATTCTCTTCTCTCACTCTGTGTCATACAAGCTCCTTTCGTAAATCTGTGACAGCCGCAGCCATATCCCCACCGATTCCTATTGCTCTTTTCCCGAAACTTTCAGGAACAACTGCCTCATCCTTATTTAATCGTATCAGACTATAGGAAGCAAAATCGCGAACCAGTTTTTCAAAGGGAAATCTTATTATGATCGGTGTGTTAAAACCTACACCTAATTCCAATAATACTACCTTTTTTGCTTTGTTTCCTTCAAGGAAATCCGCATATCTGTCAGCAGCCTCATGCCATACTTCATCTTCTACAAAATATTGATCACACCTTAAATGCATAGCCATCTTTCCGCCGCATACCGGACATTTTGGCACCAGATCCGAGGGAATCAGACAGTCTTTTCTTGCTGCATCCATTTTTCTAAACAATTCTTCCCCATCATACACCTTTGAATGACAGCCGCGCTGGCACTGGATCTCTCCATAATCACCCTGAGTTGCAAATATTCTGTCCGGCGCAAAACCTGCTTTATAAAATTGATGATCCACATTCGTTGTCAGGACAAAATACTCTTTTTCCTTAACAATATCATACAATTCTTTATAAAGTGGCAATGCAGGCGGATCAAATCTGTTGAGTAATGCATGTTTAGACCAATATCCCCATCTTGCTTCTTCTGACGGAAAAGGATAAAATCCGGCAGCATACATATCTGTCATATACTGTCTGCCATATTTCATAATAAATTCATGAAAATTCTCACGAAATCTCTTTCCGCCATATTCAATACCTGCCGCCGTGGAAGCCCCTGCTCCTGCTCCTATGATTACAGCATCCGCTTCTTTTATAAGTCTGGCTGCATTTTCCACCTGCAGTTCATAGGAATCACTTTGGAACACATAGTCATTTGCTGAAGTATAACACAGCAGTCTGCTCCAATCTACATGACTTTTTCTTATCTTTTTTAAAATCATGCCATACCTCTTTTCTTTATACACTGCTTCGGGCATATTTCAGCACATCTTCCGCAATGCAGACAGTGATTCTGATCGATTACAACTGGTTTTACAGACAGATCAATGCACTTCTGTGGACAGACAGAGTAACATAATTTGCAGCCAATACACCCCTCTCCCGCATAATATCCCACTTGTATTTGTTCTCCATCACCTATTGTGATCGCATCTCTCACAATACATGACGGATCGCTGATATCAAAATATTCTCCCTGAGCCTCATATAATTGAAATACATCTAATGCAGCCCTTGTATCACCTGGATATATTTCTTTCATATAAGGATTTCTTTCAAACATGATATCCAGATTCTTCTTTCCGATATTCTTTACCTTGCCGCGGAGTGACACAGCTATCTTGCCTTTGGAAGCAGATATAGCCACATACTTCTGTTCCATAAGTTGAGAATAAAAGGCTTTTCCTTTTGCTGTAAGAAACTACACGCCAGCCTCATCATAATACATCATATCAATAATTCTTGTCTGAGGATGTCCATCAGATCCTATGGTTGCTACAGTGGAAGAATGCAGCTCTTCTACTAACATTTTCAGATATTTTATGTTTGTCATCTCCATCATCTCCCATACACAAAGCAACATCCCGTTTAACATCGGCCAGTGTCATTTCTGCCAATTTATCTTCCATTGCTTTTTGTACCTCTCCCAATCTGCTGTCCAGTACCTTATGAATATTTTTTCCAACCGGGCAATTCTGATTGGGATTCTCATGAAAATGGAATAACTGCTCATCCGGTGTACATTCTACAGCCTTATATATATCAAGAAATGTGATCTCACTAAGGGGCCTGGTAATTTTCACACCACCAGTTCCTCGTAAAACCTCAATAAGTCCCGCTGCTTTCAGCTGCTGTAAAAGTTTTCTTATAATAACCGGATTCGTTCCGATGCTTCCTGCCATAAAATCGCTTGTCATTTTCGTATCTGAAAATGTGTCTATACAGGCAAACATGTGAATTGCCATGGTAAATCTACTTGAAATCTGCATTTTTACACCTCTTTTCAGTAAAATCATATCAAAATACAGATGTAATTTCAATGGTTACATTTTTACTTCGGTATACTTACCGAAACGCACAGTGCCCCATACCCCGCTCTTCCATTCGGCCAGATATCATATCCTGGAAGCTGTCTGGCGCCGCGGATCAGATAGGCTTTTACTTTTTCACCATATAAAAACGGATCATTTCCATTTATGATCCCCCATTGCATTAAAAGGGCGGCTGCGCCGGTAACAAAGGGGGCCGCAAAAGAAGTTCCTGTGACCGCTTCATAGCCGCCTCTGTTTCTGGCTGTAATTATGTTCACACCGGGAGCCACCAGATCTGGTTTTACCTGATTCGTCTGACGGGTAAAACCTCGTCCAGAGAAGTCCGCATAGGCTCTGCTGCGTGAATCATAAGCTCCCACAGAGATGACTTTCCGGGCAGTAGAGGGAATCGTCAATGTGGTTTCCGGGGTATTTTTCAAAAAACGGGTATCATTATTCAGCGCAGCCCTGGAAGGAAGCCAAAGATCAAAACGGCCGGTAACGATTTTTTCCGGCATCAGGATCAATCGCCAGATACCGCTGTCTATATAATCTCCTGTTGGTATAAAATCGAAATAAACTTCCTGTGCTTTGGTGTAGGGAGCCGGTTTTCCATAATAGACCAGAATTTCTGTATTTTCACTTCTAAAACGCTGCGGTCCCAGATTTTCCTGCAAACTTCCGATCACCGCGCCAGATGGCGATCTTATAAAAACAGAAAAAATATCTTCATAAGCTTTCCAAAGCTGTACTCCAAAGCTGTTTTCAAAAGCCGATACAGACAGTTCTATGATCTGTTCTTTTCCGGTTTCCAAAAATCCGCCTGTATGACCGGTACCGGCTCCTTCGTTTCCGGTTCCGGCCACGATCACATTTCTCCCATAACCTGTCATATCATCCAGAAAAGTTTCTAAAAGGCTGGTACCGTCATGAGAACCATAGGTATTTCCAAAACTTAAATTTACTGCAACTGGTCGTCCTACTTGTCTGGCTGTCCGCAGAACAAAATCCACAGCTTCCATTAATTGCGTCGTTCTTGGAAAATTGTCTGTAAGAGGAATTCCAAGTTTTACCACGATTAATTCACTTTCATACGCGACACCCCGATACAGACCATTGCTTTCTCTTCCATTTCCTGCGGCAATAGCAGCCACTGCCGTCCCATGTCCGCTTGTATCTGCCGAAGGTACGATCTGAAATGCCCCAGCCCTGTTTTTTCCACCGGCTCCTTCTCTGTATGCAGATAAAGCTTCATTTATCTCTTCTTTTGTGTATACAGTATCCCTGTCCTGATCCCAAAGGTATAAAATGCGGCTGGTACCGTCTGAAGCCTGAAAATCCGGATGGAGATAATCGATGCCGGAGTCGATCACTGCAACAAGCACTCCTTTTCCTGTAAGATCCGATGACACCTCTGCTGCCGATTCCATTGTTCCCGGCCTCCTCACCTCGTCTGTGCCAGATCTGCTTTCTATATTGCCGGTATTTCCATTTTCCCCGATCCCCGGCTGTACATCTAAAAAACAAGAGGCCGCTCTTGCCTGATTTACAGCAAAGAACAGCCTCTTAGGTTTTTCTATATATTCAATTTCTGGTATATCCGTAACAAAGTCTACCAAATGCTCTGGTACTTTCAATATCCCATAGCCATTTAACAGCTCCCGTACCTGAATGCCTTCCTGTCGCAGTCTGTCCAGATTTCCAAAATACCGGACGATCAGTTCCCAGGTCCGCTCCTTTCGGTCATAGCCTGTTTCCAGACTCTCAGAACGCATCCGCTCTTCTTCTGATACACTTAAAGACAGATTTAACAGATCCTCCCGTTTCTGGTCTGTATTTGCCATATTTTAATGCTTCCCACTGCCCGTCGTTCCTCTATCTTATGCTGAAAAAAGCATCCATATGACGAGTGTACTGTATCATTCACTTTCAGCAGAATGACGCAGAATGAATTTTCAATCTGCAAGGCGGAGGAATGAGGCGATGCGGTGGCATCGTCGATTGACGACAACGCAGCAGATGGAAATTCAGGCAAGTCATTATGCGAAATGTGAGTGATACAGTACACTGGTATACACTCATCTTCGCAGCAATCTTACTGTTATTTAAGAAATCCATTAATGATCTGGTTTTCTGCCTCTTCTTCTGTCAGCCCCAGAGTCATCAGTTTGATCAGCTGCTCACCAGCGATCTTTCCAATGGCTGCCTCATGGATCAAAGCTGCATCTACGTTATTGGCTTCCAGACCAGGTACTGCTAAGATCTTTGCATCATCCATGATAATAGCATCACATTCTGTATGACCGCTGCACTTTGCATTTCCTGCAATGCTGGCACGGAAAGTCTGTTTGGATGTTCCTTTTGCCACAGAACGGGATACCACATCTGCACTGGAGCCATCTCCATTTAACTCTACTTCATAAATGCTTTCTGCCACCTGTTCTCCATGAGTCAGAAGGCGCTCTCTTACCACCAGTCTTGCGCCTGCTGCCAGTTTGGCTGTATTGGTACGGATCGTGGAGTCAACTCCCTTGATCTGGACCATTTCCATTTCCATCTGGCTGTTTTCTTCCATGTAAACTTCTGTTCCCGGGTTCAGTACACGTTTTCCTGTACCATCCCCTTCACCATAATGCTTTTCTACATATTTAACTTTTGCATTTTTTCCAACAAAGAAACGATGGATCCCATCATGTTCTGAATCCTGGTCACCGCAATTATGGATACCGCAGCCTGCCACGATCACAACATCTGAATCTTCTCCGATGTAAAAATCATTGTACACCATTTCTTTTAAACCACTGGCGCTGACTACTACCGGAATATGGACACTTTCGTGCTTTGTGCCTGGTTTGATCTTAATATCGATTCCCGGCTTATCTGTTTTCGTCGTAATATCAATGTTGGCAGTTGTGCTTCTTCCCGCCATTTTTCCATTGGCGCGAATGTTATAAGCACCTTCCGGCACTCCGTGAAGGTCAGCTACTTCTGCCAGAAGTCTTTCCTGGATCTGATCCATACTTACTGCTCCTCCTTTCCATCATTGCCTGGAAAACCGGAACAGACATCCACTGCTGCTGCGGTTCCCATGATCTTTGGCATGATCTCTTCTCTGGTTCCCTGGTTTACGATCTTACCATCTGCAATGACAATGATCTCATCTGCAATATTTAATATACGCTCCTGATGAGAAATAATGAGGATAGAACCATTATTATTCTTTCTCATACGTTCAAATACCTGGATCAGGTTCTGGAAACTCCAAAGGTCAATTCCAGCTTCCGGTTCGTCAAAAACAGAAAGTTTTGCATTTCTGGCAATCACTGTAGCGATCTCGATCCTCTTTAACTCGCCGCCGGAAAGACTGGCATTGATCTCACGGTTAATATAATCTTTGGCGCAAAGACCTACCTCAGATAAATACTGACAGGCTTCTGCCGCTGACAGCTTCTTTCCTGAAGCCAGACGCAGAAGGTCTAATACCTGAACCCCTTTGAACCGTACCGGCTGCTGAAATGCAAAGCTGATACCCATTCTGGCTCTTTCTGTAATGTTCTTATCCGTAATATCTTCCCCGTCAAAGAAGATCTGGCCGCCAGTTGGATGTTCAATTCCCATGATCAGCTTTGCAGTGGTGGATTTTCCACCTCCGTTTGGTCCTGTGATGACTACAAATTTACCATCATCTACTTTCATGCTGATATCTTTTATGATTCCTTTTTCTCCCTTGTCATCATTTACTTCAAAGGAGAGATGTTTCAGTTCCAGCATCTGCTGTACCCCACCTTTCTTTCTCTCATAATAGTTTCGTCACAGTTCAGCCTTGCGAAGATTTAGGGTCAAAAGTATGTTGAAAACTTGTTTTCATAAGTGCTTTTGGCGCTAAATCTTCATAAGGTGGACGCCCAAAGCTTCTTGTCCGCTGTAAGCGGGCAAGAAGATGCAAGGCTGAACTGTAACTAGTTTTCCACATATCTTCTTCAAAATATCCGGAAAGTAAAAAACAGGAAGCCAGTTTCCTGACCTCCTGCTCATCTCCTGCAGAAGAAGGGAGTCGAACCCTCAAGGTATTACTACCACACGGACCTGAACCGTGCGCGTCTGCCAATTCCGCCACTTCTGCATCTCTGCGTTGCTGTTCTCTCAAGCAACATAGATGATTATAACGTAAGATATATCATTTGTCAACAGTATTTTTAAATTTTTTGAAAAGTCTTAATTTCTGGAATTATTTATGTATTGTATAGGTTTTCTACAATTATCATTTGCATCTCGTAAACAGGTTTTATTGATTCTTATGATCCAGGATTTCCACAATGGTCTTCTCTGTTCCTGTCATACCAGGTGACGCGATCAGTCCCATATTGTGCATGGTCTCTTCTGGTGTTGCCCCGTTGATGCCGTGAGCATTGTAAATATATACGCCATCCATAGCAAGCTCTACAGAATCAAAAGCAGCATCCACTGCCACGATCCCCTTCATGGTACAGCCCTGGTTGCCGCCGTCACAGATCATACCGGTAATGCTGCTTGCCATGTTGTTGATGACTTTTTCCATTGTTTCTGCCCCGGCTCCTTTTAACCATGCCAGAGCACAGGCCATTCCCGTTCCGGCAGCAATGGCACAGCCGCAGAATGCAGACAGCTTGCCTGAATATTCTTTAATGTACATACAAACAAGATAACTTAAGGCAGTGGCACGAAGGAGCTGTTCCTCTGTATAATGATTGATCTTATACACCGCATACAATGGCATGGTAGCGATAATTCCATGGGCGCCGGAACCTGTAATGCTCATTGCAGGTTTGGAAAGTCCGATCACTCTGGCTTCAATAGCTCCATTGCAGAATAAAGAAGCAGTCTTTCTCTCATCTTCTGATACCAGAACGCCCCCGTTCTTTTTTAACAGATATGGTCCGTAAGTAGTCTTCGGGCTTTTTAATCCTTCCTGGAGCAGTTCATAGTTTACAGTATAAGCGTCTTTGATAAATTCCAGTTCTTTTGCCGGAACCGTATTTACATATTCCACCATCTGCGCAAGTGTATACTGGTGGATAAGAGGTACTTCCTCTTTGCTTTCCTCTGCTGCTTTTACTTCCTTTTCAAATACCGTAACCCCATTTTCCGTAATCTTTGTAATATTGGTATGGGCATCCTGAATGGTAACAACTGCCTCCGAATCAGCACCTGTTACTGTAGCTTCAATGAAAATACGGCTGGTGATGCTGCTCATGGAAACCGTGATCATTCCTGCCTCGATCATTTTTCCTGCAGCCTCTTCCTCTGTCTTGCCAATCCCTTCCAGACATTCCAGTCCTTTTTCCGGGTCTGCGGCAATGGCGCCTAACGCAGCTGCATAATAATTTCCCACCTCGCTGGTTCCGGGGATACCGCAGGTAAACGCATTTTTATACATGCCGCTGTTTAATCTTAAATTAACCTTCTTTACATCGCCCTTCATATGTGCTTTTGCAGTGGATACAGCAAATGCAATGGCTCCCGGTTCTGTAACCCCAAGTGCCGGTTTCATATCACTTTTTATCAGTTCTGTTAATACATGCATTTTTATTTTCTCCTCATTTTTGTCACTATGACTCTTAGAATCTGCCAAAAAGATGCTGCAAAATGTTTTTCTCATTTCACAGCATCCCCCTTTGCTTGTTACTGTTCATGGGTTGCATGACCAGCAACCTTTTCTTACTTCATTCCAATTACTTTAAAACTTCTGCCAGATCTAAGGTCTTTGTTCCATCTTCTTTTACAAAGCATGGGATTCCAAGGCGTTCTGTTCCCCGGATCTGCGCGTACAGATCAGAGGTGTCACGCAGTGTAAGATATGCCTTAAGATCTGCATGACAGGATAAAATATCCTTAAAATCAACTTCTGCGCCAGCCTGAACAAGCTGCTGCAGCGCATAAAGAGTATCAGGGCAAAGATGACTTCCGATTACTGTTACTTTCATAGTGATTTTTCCCTTTTCATATATGCCTTTTGTATATGCCTCTATATTGTCTTTCCGCTGATTGAGAACGTTTCTGATTTATCCGTTGATCTTTTTGCTGATCCAGTCTTTTCCTTCTACCAGACGTGCGATCATCATAGAAGCAACTGCGTCACCTGATGCATTTAAGCAGGTAGCCATTGGGTCTACTAAGAATCCGATGGTTGCGATCAGCGGGAATGCTTCTCCTGGGAATCCAAACAGGCTGACGATAAGCATTTCACCAACAAGTCCGCCGCCTGGAGCTCCGGATAATACGAATGCGCTTAATACTGCAACTGCAATGGACATTGCATAAGTACCAGCACCTGTAAATGGCATATTAAATACACCGTACAGGAAAGCAATCTTTGTAATAGCTGATAATACAGAACCATCCATGTGCATGGTAGCACCCATTGGAAGAACGATATTGCTGATATCATGAGGTACGCCCATCTTATCGCAGGCTTCCTGGTTTACAGGAATCGTTGCACAGGAACTCTGGGTTGCAAATGCTGTGATAGCCGGATTGAAAATATTCTTTGCCATGGCCTTTACGCCCTGCTTTCCACCTGCAAAGTACGCATATAACGGGAAGAATACAACCCCATATAAAATACACATTGGATAGTAGATCAGCATGCAGCGTCCGTAGTCACCGATCAGCTGAGGTCCGAACTCACCTACCAGGTTTGCGAAATAAGCGCCAAGACCGATAGGAGCAAATTTCATGATCATATCAACGATCTTCATGATGATATCATTTAAGTTTGCCATCATCTTTCCAAATGGGCTTTCCTGTCCGCCGCATTTAGCAACTGCAAGACCAGTAAAAATAGCTGCAATGATGATAGGAAGCATGTTCTTTCTGCTCATCAGGCCATTAAAATCACTTACAGTTAATGTATTTACGATCATGTCACTTACACTTGACATTTCACCCATTTCACTGCTTGCCATTTCAATGGTAGTATTAGCAGCAGGCGGGAATACATTTACAACAACCAGTACCAGAACAGATGCGATCAGACCGGTTACAATAAATACACTGATCAGAGAACCAAGGATCTTTCCTAAACGGTTCATATTCAGCATACTTCCTACTGCATTTACAATAGAAACAAAAACCATTGGTACAACAACTGTAAATAACAGGTTGATAAATATATCACCAACAGGTGCAAGTATGGTTGCTTTTTCTCCTAAAACAGCTCCAATGATCGCTCCTAAAATAATACCGCCTAAAAGGATCAGCGGGAAGCGGTAACTCTCCCAGATTTTCTTCTTGTCCATAATTTCCCCCAAAATTAAATTATCGTATTCGTAATGTTTTACTATTTATTCAGTGCGTTTACAGCATCCTTTAACTGTCCCAGTGCTTTCTCCAGTACACTGCGTGGGCATGCTACATTCAGACGCATAAATCCTGTCAGGCTTCTTCCAAAGGTATATCCTTCATTTAATCCGATCTTAGCCTTTTCGATCATGAATTTTCTTAACTCTTCATTGTTCATTCCCAGCTCGCGGCAATCTAACCATACAAGATAGGTTGCATCCGGGATGTTTGGCTTGATCTGAGGAATATTCTTCTCACAGTATTCCTTAACAAAATCAAAGTTAGCAGACAGATAAGGAAGTAACTGATCTAACCACTCACGTCCTTCTCTGTAAGCAGCCTCAATCGCAACAGAGCTGAAGGCATTGTTTCTGTGGATATCCATTGCACTCCAGTAACGGTCAAAATCTGCCTTCATTTCCAGATTTGGGAAAATGGTGGTAGATGCCTGAAGTCCTGCCAGGTTAAAAGTCTTTGTTACGGAAACACAGGTTACTACGTAATCATGGATCTCTTTGGAAATGGTAGCAGTTCTGGTATGCTTCTTTCCATGGAAGATCAGGTCAGAATGGATCTCATCAGAGATAAGCATAACATGATTCTCCATACAGATCTTTGCCATCTTTTCCAGATCTTCTTTGTCCCATACAAGACCCAGTGGATTGTGAGGGTTGCACAGTAAGAATACTTTACATTTTTTTGCTTTACGCTCAAAATCTTCATAATCTACATGCCAGCTGCCATTTTCTTCTACCAGAGGATTTTCTACTACTACACGGCCAATTGCCTCTGGAATATCGTAAAATTCGGAATATACAGGAGTCTGGATCAGGATCTTATCTCCTGGCATGGTGTAGATCTTCATCAGAGCTGCCATGGTCTGAACAACACCAAGGCACCAGCTCATATGGGAAGTTTCCGGCTTCCATCCATAATACTTCTCTTCCCATTCCTGTACTGCCTCAAAATAGCTGGCTGGTCTGGAAGTATAGCCCCAGATACCTTCTTCTGCTTTTTTGCGGCATGCATCGATGATCGGCTGAGCAGTCTTAAAATCCATATCTGCGACCCATAACGGGATCACATCCTCGGTTCCGAACTTCTTAATTCTTTCATCATACTTAGAAGAACGGTTATTACTTCTGTCGATCACTTCATCAAAGTTGTACTTCATTGCTGTTTATATCCTTTCTTTCCCGTTTCCGGTTGATACTTATATATAAAGCAAGTTACGTGCCAACTTTTATTTTCTTGGATTTTTTATTGTTTTTTTGTAAAAATAATGTTTTTTCGCCTGTTTTTGAAAATTTTTGGAAAAATTTGGTAATTATTTAGTTAGCTTATTTCTGCTTTCAATTGGTTAATCGGTTGTTTTTAAGTGGTTTATTAGTTATTAATGGGTTATTAGGTTTTTTCAACCAATATCCCTTGCCTGTTTCTCTGACCACCTTATTTAGAATCAAAAATTTTCCTTGTGCTGACTATTTGTTTATAAGTTTTTGCAGCCCCTTTTCTGTAATACGGCTTCCGCCTCTTCCTCTTCCAACCTGGATCAGTCCTTCTTTTGCCAGCTCGTCCAGCAAATCCCGCACCTGTTTCTGAGTCATAGGGATGTGATCCTTTTTCGCTGCCTCTAATATTTTCTCTCTTCCTGCTGTTTCCCCTGCTCTCCAGGCAAGTGCAAGCTGATTTAAGACAAACTGCTTTTTATCCGCTGCTGCATTAATTCCCCTGGCATCTGTATTGTCATTTACTTCAAAACTGTCTTTATGGGTATTTTCTGCAGCAGATCTCGCTGTAAAAGGCTTCTCTGCAAAGGATTCTCTTTCCGCCGGCTTTCCGACAACATCCAGACCCGCTTCTACAAATCGGGTCATAGTGGGCGGCAGATCAGAGATCTCGATCACCGTTTTTGCCAGATAATTAAAATATTCCACTGCATTTTGCAGTTCCCGGATATTTCCCGGCCACGGATGCCTGCGCAAAAATTCTTTTGTCTCCGAAGATAAAGTGAAATTTCCTCCTATTTTCCGCATAAAGAAATCAAGAAGCAGGAAAATATCATCTTCTCTCTTTCTAAGAGGCGGTATTTCCACTGTCAGGGCATTTAAACGGTAATAAAGATCTTTTCTGAAGCTTCCTTCCTGTATCTTTTCTTCCAGGGATTCATTGGTTGCTGCCACAATACGCACATCCACACGGATAATGCTGCCGCCGCCCACACGCATGATCTCTCCCTCCTGAAGAACACGCAGAAGCTTTACCTGCATAGAGAGGCTCATTCCTTCCACCTCATCTAAAAACAAAGTTCCCTGATGGGCAAATTCAAAAAGTCCTGGGCGACCGCCTTTTTTCGCTCCTGTAAAGGCTCCTTCTTCATAACCAAAAAGCTCACTTTCCAGAAGATTTTCCGGCATGGCAGCCACATTAATGGCAATAAACGGTCCCTCTGCCCGTCTGGAAGCCTGATGCAGAGCATGGGCCATCAGTTCTTTTCCCGTACCTGTCTCTCCAATAAGAAGGACCGGACTGTCTGTCATTGCCATTTTCCGCAATATGTTTATGGTTTCTGTAATAGCTGCTGAATTTCCTATCACATCATCAAATGTATATCTGGCATAATGGCCTTTCTGCATCAGCTGTCTTCGCAGGGCATTCTGTCGTGATTCCTGTTCATTAAATTTCTGAAGCATGGCAAATGCACCAATACAGTCCTCTTTTCGTATCACAGGCACGACTGCCAGAGAAAT
>UQTA01000028.1 GCA_900543885.1 uncultured Clostridium sp. | reverse complement strand
CTGCCTCTTCGAGACATCTGTGCGGGCAGAGCGGACTTTGGTCCGAACTGAACGCACAGATGTAACGAGAAGCTGTGCAGACAACGGATGCAGAAAAATAGAGGCTGTATTTTGCAACAGCCCCTTAAATTATCTGTATTATGTTTTTTACTCTTCTGTCAAAGCCACAGCATTATCATTATTCCACTGGATCGCATCGTAAGCTTCTCCGATGTTTAACATATGATCTCCGATTCGCTCATAGTCTGTAAGCATTTCAGAATACAGGATTGAGGACTCTACATTACAATGTCCTTCCCGCATACGTTCAATCTGATTCTGACGGAAATTATCTGTGATATCATCGATCTTCTGCTCAATCTGTTGGATCTGCTCTAACGTAAATCCACTTTCTCCGGCTGCCGCCTTTCTGAGAAGTTCCATACCTAATGCGCAGCTTTCATCCATAACCCTAAATTCATTTTTAGCATAAGCAGAGAAGTTCAGCTGCTTTTCCTGAATGGTCTGAGCATATTCTGCCAGGTTCATCGCATGATCTCCGATTCGCTCAATATTTCCTAAAATACTGTACATTTTATTTAAAGCTTCAATATCCTGCGGCGTCTGGTCTAACACAAGAACCTTGGATATTTTCTTAGACAAACGTACATTGGAAAGGTCAATTTCCTCTTCTCTGTCTGCAATTTCCTTGATTCCTTCTTCTCCCGGTCCCTGCTCCATTGCCTTAAAGCTTTCAGAAACGTTAGTCGCTGCCATAGCCAGCATGTCCCGGATTTCTTCATGGATCTGACTGATCGCAATCGTAGAAACACCCAGATGATGCTTGGAAGCCATAAGACCTTCGAACCACTGGTCTGCATCCATAACCTTTTTGGTCTGCGTATCCGGCAGTATCTTCTTCGCTATCTCTACCAGAGTATTTCCAAACGGGAACAGGATAATTGTGGTAGCAATATTAAAAATAGTATGCACATTTGCAATCTGTGCAGCTGGATTAGCCGGATTCGTAGCGATCATCCAGTCTACAAACGGAGTTACCATACAAAGAGCGATGAAAATAAGAGTACCAACCACATTGAACATCAAATGGATGGCTGTAGTTCTCTTTGCGTTTCTGTTGGTTCCTACGGAAGCCAGAACTGCAGTGATACAGGTACCGATATTCTGTCCGAATAATACGAATACAGCACTGTGAAGATTGATAACACCGCTTACAGCCAATGCCTGTAAGATACCAATAGACGCTGCGGAAGACTGGATCACTGCGGTAAACAGCGCACCGGCCAAAACACCTAACAGCGGATTCTTAAAGCTGGTCATCAGCTGGATAAATTCCGGCTCATTACGCAGCGGAAGCATGGCATCACTCATCATTCCCATACCAATGAAGATAACACCTATTCCGGCAACGATACCTCCCACATGCTGCAGCTTTTTATTCTTTACAAAAACTACCAGGACAACACCGATAAATGCGATCAGCGGTGCTAAAGCACCTACATCTAATGCGATCAGCTGTCCGGTAATCGTAGTACCGATATTTGCACCCATGATGATCCATACAGCCTGGTTTAAAGACATAAGACCTGAGTTTACAAAGCCTACTGTCATAACAGTTGTAGCTGAAGATGACTGGATCAATGCTGTGATGCCTGCGCCTACCAGGATTCCCATAAAGCGGTTGGTAGTCAGCTTTTCCAGGATCTGTTTCATCTTGTTTCCGGCCGCTGCTTCCAGATTGTTGCTCATCATCTGCATTCCATAAAGGAACAGCGCCAGACCTCCCAGAAGGCCCAAAAGCAATTCAACTCCCATTTTTTACTCCTTTTTTAAGAAACAGGAATTGTTTTTTTATATTATCTATATATTGATAATACTGAATTTTCCTGTTCTTTACATACGTTTTACATTGCGTTTACACTTGCTCATTATACGGGATATTTTCTCAATCGTCAATATGGATTATGGGGCAGTTGTGTAAAGTTCAGGTAAATTATTTGTAAACTTCTATTTGTATTACCCATATATTGATAATATATTTTTAAAGGAGTCTGGCGCAGGCGGACCATTCGTTAATAGCACTGGAAAACTCATGGCCCACGCGCTGGCGCGCTCCACTGCCTGCTGACGCAGGCGGGCCATTCGTTAATGGCACTGGAAAAACAAATGCCACCCCGGATGGGGTGGCGCTTGTTTTTCCTATGTGCCATTACATAAGTGATAAGTATAAGTTTTTGATGTCTTCGAAGGTTGGATCTTTTGGATTGCCTGGGCGGCATGCATCATCCATTGCGGACTGTGCAAGGAAGTCTACATCTTCGGCCTTAACGATTGCCTTTAAGTCAGCTGGGATACCAACATCAGCAGACAGTTTCTTAACTGCATCTACGGCTGCCTTACGGTATTCTTCCTGGCTCATATTTTCTACACCTTCAACACCCATTGCGATAGCGATGTCTTTGTACTTGGTTCCTGTGCAAGGTGCATTGTATTCCATAACAGTTGGAAGCAGGATCGCATTTGCAACACCATGAGGAGTATCATAAACAGCACCTAAAGCATGTGCCATAGAATGAACGATTCCTAAACCTACGTTGGAGAAGCCCATTCCTGCGATGTACTGTCCTAAAGCCATTCCTTCACGGCCTTCTTTTGTATTTTCGCAGGCACCTCTTAAGTTCTTGGAGATCAGTTCGATTGCCTTTAAGTGGAACATGTCTGTCATTTCCCATGCTCCCTTAGTGATATATCCTTCAATGGCATGTGTTAATGCATCCATACCTGTAGAAGCAGTCAGTCCCTTTGGCATAGAGGACATCATATCAGGATCTACCACTGCGATAACAGGAATATCATGTGTATCTACGCAAACGAATTTACGTTTTTTCTCTACATCTGTGATAACATAGTTAATCGTAACTTCTGCTGCTGTTCCTGCTGTAGTTGGAACTGCGATGATCGGAATAGATGGATTCTTGGTAGGTGCTACACCTTCCAGACTTCTTACATCTTCAAATTCAGGGTTTGCAATGATAATACCGATTGCTTTTGCTGTATCCATAGAAGAGCCGCCGCCGATAGCGATCAGATAGTCAGCTTCTGATTTCTTAAATGCAGCTACACCTGTCTGTACATTTTCGATTGTTGGGTTTGGTTTGATGTTGGAATAGATCTCATATGCAAGACCTGCATTATCCAGTACATCTGTAACTTTCTTTGTTACACCAAACTTGATCAGATCTGGATCGGAACATACAAAAGCCTTCTTGAAAGCTCTTGTTTTTGCTTCATTAGCGATCTCAGCGATAGCGCCTGCGCCATGATAAGAAGTTTCATTTAATACGATTCTGTTTGCCATGATACATTCTCCTTTTTTTAGAATGTACTCTCTGAATCTTTCCTGCCCCTGCTTTTGCGGCTGATTTTCCGAGAGTACATTAGAAACTTACGTTCCGACTGATTCGGAACAGCTTTTTAGGTTCCTTGTTGTTTTTCTTTGTTTCGTTAATATTATAACAACGTTTTTATAAAAATAAAAGTGACAAACATGCCCGTCTGTCACTTTTTGAGAAACTTTTTTATTTTTCTCAGATTTTATCATTCAAATTATACATAACATCTGCTGTTATTTACTTGCATTATCAATATATAGATAATATCTTTTTGTGTTATATATAACAAAATCTGTCACTTCTATAACAATTTCAGCTCATCAAAGACAGCTGCCAGTCTGGGCGGCATGGCTTCCACCAGCTTCTTTGACATTTTCGCAGGTGAATCCTTCATTCCTGTCAGCACCCACTTTACTGTCATATAAACAGAACCTCTGCAATACATTTCCAGAAGGAACTGCAGATCTTCCCTCAAAGGCCTGCTGGTCTTTCGTCCAATCAGATCCTGGTAGAACTGTAAGATCAGCTCAAAATCATGTTCTTTTAATGAGTTACGGTCATCACTGCGAAAGGCCTCTGTAAAAAATACTTTTTCATTGACAATAAATTCAAATTTCTGTGTGAGGCTCTCTCCTACTGTATGCCCCATACCGATCTGCTCAAAGGACTGAAGTACCAGTTTATCAAAATACCAGTTGATCAGATCATATTTATCCAGAAAATTCCGGTAAAAGGTCTGTCTGGCAACACCGCAGCCTTCTACAATATTTTTTACCGTTATCTTATCCACCGGCATCTGTTTCATACACTCTTTCATGGATGCTGCCAGTTTATATTTCGTTTTTTCCTGTTTTCCTGCCGGTTCCATTTTTTCCTCCCGCAATGTATTCCCAATCCTTTTTGCTGTTTCCCTGAGATAGTATAAAACCCCCGACACACCATCTGGCGTGCCGAGGGTCTTTTTTCCTTCTAACCCTTATTTCTATCATATCAGAAACAAAAGCCTCTGACTATCTGTTTTTGAAAATAGAGATAATCGCCTGCCACATCTGTACCAGAACATTCCACATTCTCTTTAACGGACCTTCATTTACCTTTTCGGTCTCCGCATCTGTCTCTTTGTGTTCTTCATCATCCAGGCTGATCTCGTCAGTGCGAAGGACTACCTGTAAGGTCTTTGGTGCCGGATTCTTATCAGAAGTAAAGGAAACCTTATCTTCTGACGGATCAATGAATAAGAAACGATTGTCAGTATCGAATTTATCCAGCTGTTCATCCATAACATCCTTCATGGTACGGCCTGCTATTCTAACACCGGTGGTACTGTCTAAGATGTTAAGGCTCTTATCAAGAAGCTCCATGCTGCCTCTTAAACTGTTCTTAGCAGCATCATCTATATCACCGCTGGTAGCCTTTAAGGTATTCTGGACAATGGTCAATGTAGCGACACCTTTGTTCATAGCATCCGTTGTGCGGTTTACCAGTTCAGAAAGATCATCTAAAGATGCCTGCAGATCCGGATAATACATATCCAGAGAGTCGTGAAGAGCGGTCAGATCCTCGATCATCAGATCCATACTGTCTGTAAGATCTGCGCCATACTGGGCCGCGTCCCCTACATTATCCATCAAACTGGAGGCAGTCTGGGTAAACTCCCGGCTGTCTTTATCAATCTTCGATAACATTTTATAAAGGGTTACCAGATCAACACTGGAAGAAGCAGTTAAGAGAGGGACTTCATGCTTTTCAATATGGGCCCGGCTCAATATCTGGGTATCTTCTGTATCAGAACCAGCATCCCCATTATCTTTGCTGTCTTCAGCATCCGCTGTGCCGGAATCTTTTTCAGAAGCTGTATCTTTTCCATCTGATGCCTCACCGGATGCATCACCAGTGTTTTTATCTTCCTGGACTGTATTTACACCACTGTCTGTTGTGCTGTCTTTCTCAGGCTCCGGATCATCTGCTATGCTCCTTGTATCTTCATCCTCCAGATCATCTAAATCATAATCCTGAAGGTCTTCGATCAAACCTGGAAGAACCTCTAAGATCGTAGTAGTCTGAACCTGGAACTGGGCATTATTCTGGATAAGCCATGCCATGTCATCTCTCACATCATCCAGCTGCTCTCCCAGAGACTGGGAAGAAGAACTGATATTACGCAGGCGGTTGTACATCTTTCGCAGCGGCTCCTGCATATCTCCCATGGTATTTACAATATCACCCATACTGTTATGTACTGTTTCTGCCGCATCCTTGGCTGTCTGAAGGTGTGGGACCAGAGTTTCCAACTGGGCAGACAAGGCGGTCAGAGACTCTAACGTCTGGTCATTTCCAGCCAGAATGCTGTCCTTAGAGGCACTCCATTTCTGTCTTGCACTTTCAGCAGAAGATACACCAGACTGTACCTGATTGATACCATCACGCATGGATTCTACTGATTTTGCCATCTGTTCCAGACTGTCATAGAGAGCATCTCCTGCATCCTTCCAGGTATTTTTTGCCTCTTTCAGATCCTTGATATGGTTCAGATCATCAATAGTGCCTGGCGCCATTGCCATGATCACGCCCGTTGTCTCAAAACTGTCTGTACCAATACGGACGGTATAATCTCCTTCCTCTCCCGGAAGGGCGGAAAATACAGCTGCTGTTGTAGATCCAAGACTCTGGATCTGAGCTCCATCTGCATCTACACTGTAGCATTTAGACATATCCACCGGAACTGTCACCATTAGCATCATATTATTCCTGTAATACAGTTTTGCATTATCATTTGGTGTTGCCTTTACATGGATCTCGATCAGGCCGCTTGCACCTGCCAGCTTATCCCCATCTGCAGGAACACCATTTAACTTATAGGAAACATCAAAATCCCAGGGAAGCACTACCTGGTCATTATCCATGGTACATTTATAATAAAAACGACCGTTCTGATCTTCCGGCAGATTCCATGTCACACTTCCATCTCCCAAAACAGGAACATCACTGGTGCTCATATTTTCCACATTGGTATAATTTCCATAATCCGTGATCTCACCAAGACCGTTTAAATTTACCCCTTTTACTACGTTTACCTTGGTGGTTTTTCCGTAATAGTCCAGGTTTACGTACATGGTTTCATCTACATCTGCGCCTGCCGGTGCACCATATACAGGAACACTGCTGCCTGCTGACCCGCAAAGCAGTGCTGCCGTTAAAACAGAAGCTGTCACTCTTTTTCTAAATTTCATTTCCTTCTACCTCCGCTGTCTGACTGCCGCTTTTTGCTCTGGCTTCTGACGCTTTTTTCTTAACTGCTCCAATGCCGGATTTTAATAAAGCTTTCCGTTTTTCATGTCTTCGTATTAAAAACTTCTTAAAACGGTCCATTTCATTACTTGTAATAATATTGTCGAAAATAACCAAAAGTGCCGGTAAAACAGTAAGTACCAGGCATACACTAAACAACGCACCTCTTCCGATCAGATGTCCCAGGCCACCGATCGCTGCTGTACTGGAGATCAGATATACAATATAACCTGCCAGTATCAGGATTGTTCCTGAAGTAAATACAGAGGAACAAGACATAGCCAGTGCTTCCACTACTGCCTCTTTCTTCTTCATGGTCTTTCTGCAGGTCATATAGTTGTTGGTAAGGAGAATCGAATAGTCTACCGTTGCACCCAGCTGGATACTGCTTACAATAATATATCCCATATAAACCAATGTCTCGCCAACCAGATAAGGCACTGCCATATTGATATAGATCGCAGCCTCAATAGGGATCATAACAATGATCGGCACTAATACAGACTGGAAACTGAACATAACCACTACAAATACGCTGATCAGGGACAGCACATTAACTCTGGCATTATCCGCTGTAATCGTCGTCTTAATATCTTCCGTGGAAGGTGTTTCACCTACTACATAAGAATCCTGTGGATAATATTTCTTTACAATATCATTTATATCATTGGTATATTCAAAAGCCTTATCACTTTCTGATTTGGTGCGTATGTAGATCAGCATACGGCTGGTGGTATCTGTATGCAGCTGGCTGGTTATTGAATAAGGAAGAAAATCTTCCGGAACACCTTCCGGCAGTGTATTCGCCATGGATGTTACGCTTTTTACATATTCCAGATCTTCGATCTCATCTGACATTGCCTTTTCCGTAATGGATGAAGTATTGGGATAAATGGCTACCAGCATATTGCTGCGGCCAAACTTTTCGTTAATGGTCTGCTCATCTGCATAAACCTGAGTACCTTCACTGACACCTACTGCACTGTTTCCGAATAAGAAATCATTCATTCCCTGCGCTGTATATGCAAAAGGAACGATCAGGATCATCACTACCAGTACGATATTTCGGATCTTATAAATTCCCCTGCCCATTTTATGAAAATCCGGTAAGAAAGAACGATGGGACGTTTTTTCATTCCATTTTGCAAACCGGAAAATCATGGCCGGCATGAAAAATACAACGGTTAAAAGGCTAAACACGATGCCCTTTGCCAGAACCAGACCCATATCAAAGCCAATGCTGAATTTCATGAACATCAAAGCCACGAAACCTGCTACTGTTGTAAGACTGCTGGCAAAAATCGAATTGATAGCGGCATCTACTGCATCTACCATGGCCTCTTCATCTGAAAGTCCTTTTTTCTTTTCTCTTGTAAAAGCATCCAACAGGAAAATAGAATAGTCCATGGAAGTTGCCAGCTGAAGTACCATTGCCACGTTGTTGGTCAGGAAAGAAACTCTTCCTATAAAAATATTGGTACCACGGTTTAACAAAATGGCTACACCCATGACCAGCAAAAACAGAAATGGTTCAGACCAGGCAGTAGTCGTAAGGCAAAGTACTGTAAAGATCATGATGACCGCTACGGTTAAGATCAGCTGCATCTCACTTGCCAGGTTCTCCTGAAGGGATTTATTCTGAACTGCCATTCCAGTAAAACAGCCCTTATCTCCAGTGATCTCCTTTAATTCATCAATCGCTGCGGATGTGCTTTTAGCTGTATTTCCCTCTTTAAAGGTGACATCCATTACTGCAAAGCCATCTTTATAATAATCTTCAATATCTTCCTGATGGATAAAATCTTCACCTGAGTAAATATTGACGGTACTGTCACACCACAAAATCTGATCCACACCGTCTACTGCTTCCATTTTATCTTTGTATTGTTTGGCTTCATACAACGTCACATCTTTTAACATGATACGGGCCGTTCCAGGATAGCCAAATTCATCTTCCATCTTATTTAAACCAATGCCTGACTGTGCTGTATCCGGAAGGTACTCTGTTAAGTCATAGTTGACTTCCACAAACAGCATGGCAACCGCACAAAATAAGCAGGCAGCAACGAATACCGATACGATCCAGTTCTGCTTCTCAATAATAAACCGGGCCAGCTTAATAGACGGTTTTTCGCCAGAAGCTTTTTCCTGTTTCTCCCGCTTCTTTAACGGGCCTAATTTGAATTTCTTTTCCATGATCCTAACTCCTCACACGATATGCTCCATTTAACGCATAAAAAGAACCATAAACCAGTGGTGTCCGTTCTTTTCCTCATGGGCCATACCCATATATCGATAATATTGTAATGTGTACTTTCTGTCTGACTTTGATGTATATTTTCGTTCCGTTACATTCATTATCTTATCATATGCCTCATCTGCATCTTTGCAGTCCCGCACATATACTTCTAGGCAGGAAGCACCTTTGCGGTAGGGAATGGACGCCAGTGTATCTTCTATGGTTCCTTCTCCTGTGACCCGTCCGTCTGCATAACCTTTTTCCATAGCTGCCGCCAGACGGCTTTGGGCTATTTTATTTAACTTCATATCCATAATAAAACCTGCGTACCTGTCATAGTTTGTACGTCTGTCACCATCATGTTCCTGTTCTCTGTCTGGATATGCGTCAAAATATTGTTCTTTCTTTTCATCTCCCAGCTGACCAAATAGTTCCTGGGTTATATCATCATAACAACCTGCGTTATAAGCGCCGCCTCCTGTATTTTCCAGCCACTTTGCTGACTTTAAAGCTCCCGTATCTTCAAATTCATATACTGCATTATCCAAAACCAGCTGACCTTCATTCATACCGCCGTCTTCGTGGAAATAATACCACTCATCTCCCACTTTTTCCCAGCCGACAGCCATAGTCCCGTCTTCCCTCAGATAATAAAAACGGCCACCTGTGTATAGCCAGCCAATGTATGCTGTTCCGTCTGCATTTTTCCAGTACCAGTTTCCGTTAAGCTCCACCCAGCTGCCTGTATCCTGCTGCGCTGCATAAGCTGTATCGGCCGGTCCTGCTGCCAGGAAAGCTGCCATCATAAAGATTGAAATGGGATATAACCTGCTTTTGCCTTTCATACAGTCATCTCCTGTCTTCTATTGTTACAGTTCAGCCTTGCATCTTCTTGCCCTCTTGCTGAACTGTAACTTTCCATTATTCAACTCTGTATTTGTTAATTGACATTTGTTCATTTATTAACTATAATGGATTATACTAACTAATGGTGAAAACAACAATAATTAATTTCGTTTCATTTGTTTAATAATAAACACTTTAATCATTGTTGTCGATTAACGAAATATTAAAATATTCTAAATGAAATGCAGACACAAAGGGGGACTTTAATACCATGAGTACAGAAGCAATCGACCGACGCGTGCGGCGTACCAGAAAACAGTTGCGTGAATGTCTGGTCACTTTATTAAAGCAAAAAAAAGTGCAGGACATTACCGTCCGGGAACTGACCGAATTAGCAGACCTGAACAGAGGAACTTTTTATCTTCATTATAAAGATGTGTTTGATCTTCTGGAAAAAACAGAAAGTGAGCTCTTAGATGACTTTAACCAGCTTGTCATGAAACATGACGCAGAAGATTTAAAGAAAAATCCTTACGGTATTTTTGTAGAGATCTACACTCTGGTTTATGACAATGCAGACCTAGTGGAAATATTATTAGGCGAAAATGGTGACTTAAACTTTATGAACCGTTTAAAACAGCTGATCCGTGATAAATGTCTTCACGACTGGATGGAAGTATTCCGCGCCGGAAATCCGGCTATCTTTGACGCTTACTTCTCTTTCATCGTATCCGGCTGTGTGGGACTGGTACAGTACTGGCTGAAAACCAATATGAAAGAAACGCCGCAGCAGTTAGCAAGGCTGACGGAACAGGTAATCCGCAAAGGCATCGGCGTACTGGATACAGATCCTTTTGCAAATGTATAAATACTAGTGTATACTGATGGTATTCATATGATGAGGAGGGAATACATGAATTACGAAGATTTATTCAAAGAAACTGCCTGTGTATGTATAAAAAAGGGAACCGGCCGTACTTTAAAGGCCGGCGGTGCCTGGATCTATGACAATGAGATCGATACCATTTCCGGTGATTTTGAAAATGGTGATCTGGTTACTGTAGAAGATTTTGACGGCTATCCTTTAGGACACGGTTTTATTAATACAAAATCCAAACTGACTGTGCGCATGTTATCCCGCAAAAAAGATACTGTGATCAATGAAGATTTTATTGAACAGAGAGTCCGCACTGCATGGGAATACAGAAAAGCTACTACTGATACCTCCAGCTGCCGTGTGATCTTCGGCGAAGCAGATTTTCTACCAGGTATTGTGGTAGACAAATTTGAAGATGTTTTAGTAGTTGAATCCCTGGCACTGGGCATTGACCGCTTAAAACCGGTGATCCTGGATAAATTAAAGAAAGTACTGAAAGAAGACGGAATTTCCATTCGAGGCATCTATGAACGCAGTGACGCAAAAGTACGCCTTCAGGAAGGAATGGAGCGCTTTAAAGGCTTCATCGGCGAACCATTTGATACCAAAGTAGAAATCTGTGAAAATGGCGTACATTATATTGTAGACGTAGAGGACGGCCAGAAAACCGGGTTTTTCCTGGATCAGAAATACAACCGTCTGGCAGTCCAGAACCTGTGCCGCAACCTGAAACCAGAGAAAGTATTAGACTGCTTTACCCATACCGGCTCCTTTGCTTTAAATGCAGGCATTGCAGGATCAAAAAAGGTCCTTGGGGTGGACGCTTCCCAGCTTGCAGTAGATCAGGCCACAGAAAATGCACGTTTAAATGGCTTAGAAGATCATGTGTCTTTCCAGTGTGCTGACGTATTTGACCTGCTTCCTAAATTAGAGCAGGAAGGCGAAAAATTTGATGTGGTTATCCTGGACCCACCTGCTTTTACTAAATCCAGAAATTCTATTAAAAATGCAGTAAAAGGCTATCGTGAGATCAATCTGCGGGGCATGAAGTTGGTAAAAGACGGCGGCTATCTTGCCACCTGCTCCTGCTCTCATTTCATGGATCCGGAATTATTTACCAAAACCATCCGTGAAGCAGCCTCCAATGTACATAAACGGCTGCGCCAGGTAGAATACCGCACCCAGGCTGCTGATCACCCGATCCTGTGGGCAGCTGATGAATCTTATTACCTGAAATTTATTATTTTCCAGGTGGTGGATGAGAAATAAATGATATAAAATGGTAAACAGAAATAATAATGGCACCAGAGAAGGTTATGTGTTCTCTCTTTTATAATACGGAATTTTATAGTATAGATGTAGTATTTTGTGGTATACTATAAAGGAACAAATTCCTTTCTGTGAAGGAGAAAGGGGAAAGGATACGCGTATGACAGTTGATAGAAGAGTAAGCAGCATTGAATCCAGTTTCAAAATGGAAGGCATGCCTTTTGATGTAGAATGTCGTCAGCGAGTAAGAAATATCTTGGTTAAAAAAATTTCCGTGTCAGATGCAATTTCAGAATTAAATAAGAAATACAGAGTATCCAGGAAGCCGATTGAAGGATCAAGAGTATAATTATTTCTATGATGATGAACAGGATGCTAAGTACTGTTATCCGGGAACAAATGTATTAAAGAATAAATTAGATATAAGAGATTTAGATACATTACACGATGCTGAAAGAGACTATTCGGCAGTACGCCAGGCGGAACTTGTAAGTCAAGGTGTCACCGGAGATTTCTCTTTTAAGCATCTTTGTTCTATACATAAGCATCTATTTGGGGATGTCTATTCCTGGGCTGGTAAAACAAGAACCGTTGATATTTCCAAAGGAACCGTTTTCTGTTTGGTGCAGTTTATCGAAAGCCAGTTTGATGATTTGTATCGTAAGCTGAAAAAAGAAAATTTCTTATCTGACATAACAGATAAGGAAGAAATGAGTAAGCGACTTGCTTATTACCTGGGTGAAATTAATATGATCCATCCGTTTAGAGAAGGTAATGGAAGGACTCAGAGAATATACATTGAGCAGTTATGCTTGAACAGTGGTAGATTTGAAATTGACTTTACCGATGTTTCAAAAAAAGAGATGATAGATGCTAGTATCAGATCAGCAAATGTCAGCAATGATATGTTGGAAAAATTGATTCAGAGATGTCTTATTGAACGCAACTAATCGCAATATCCCACAGCAGATAAAATAACTAACATCTGGACAAGGCTTCCATTTTGTGTTATAAAAATAAAAAAATAAACTACGACACTTTTCTGCCACCGGGTAGGAAAGTTAAGCGTCAGGATTTCTATCGTTAGGTCTTAGAAGATAGAAATTTCTGGCGCTTTATTTTTAAAAAGCAAAGAAAAGGAGACAAAACATGTTTAGGCCCATCAGAAAAAAGAAAAATGAAATTGACGTAAATGTAGCACAGGCTCTTTTGCAGAACAGCCGCCGGGGTGTTCTTGCAGTAAACGGGGATGACGGCTATCCTTATGCGATCCCTGTTAACTATTTCTACGACACAGAAAACCAGAAAATCTATTTTCACGGCGCACGTGCAGGACATAAAGTGGATGCCCTTAAAGCCTGCGACAAAATATGTTTCACAGTTTATGGAAATGAACAGATCAAAGAAGAAGCATGGGCTCCTTTCATGCAGAGTGTGGTTGTATTCGGAAGATGTCATTTGTTGGAAGCCGGTCCAAAGGCAACTGCATTATTAAAACGGTTTGCAATGAAATACTATCCCAATGAACAGTTAGCCGATGAGGAAATCGAACATGCCGGAAAAGCAGTCCAAATGTTTGAAATCGAAATCGAACATCTCAGTGGGAAAGAGATACAGGAACGATAATGTTTGAATCACTTATGAATAATCCCATAAAACATTTAACAAAAAAAGACTGGACCTTATGGCTTGTATCTCTGCTCATAGTAATTCTTTCCAATACGCTGACAGAAACCACAGATCTGCTGACTTTGATCGCCGCCTGTATCGGAATCACATCATTGATTTTTACCGCAAAAGGAAATGTATGGGCCCCCATCTTGATGATCCTGTTCAGTATTCTGTATGACATTATCTCATGGAGATTTCGCTACTGGGGTGAAATGATCACCTATTTGGGCATGACGCTGCCGATGTCGGTCTGTTCAGCCATTACCTGGATCAAAAATCCTTCACCATCTGGTACGGAAGTTGCCATTCAGAAGCTAAAACCGGTACACATTCTTGGACTTGCAGTATCTGTAACAGTAGTCACTTATGGTTTTTACTACATTTTAGCTGCGTTAAATACGCCTAATATCGTATTCAGCACCATTTCCGTTACAACAAGTTTTCTGGCCGCATCCCTTACTATGCTGCGCTCCTCTTACTACGCCCTTGGATACGCTTCAAACGATATTGTCCTGGTCATACTTTGGATCCTGGCATCCATGAAAAATCCAGCCTACATACCAGTCGCTGTTAATTTTGCCATTTTCTTTTTTAATGATATGTATGGCTTTATATGCTGGAAAAAAAGAGAATCAAGCATTTTTTCTCTGTCTGAAATAACACCCGCTCCAGAACAGATTCACTAAGACCCAGCCGATCCCGTCAAAATAACCGGTAAAGGTATTTCCCGTAAAACAGAACATATAAAACAATGCTACGATCTTTAAATATCCCATTGCTGCCATAAAAGCACCATCTGTTTTATTTCCTATCATAAATCCCATGGTCGCTCTTCTGCCTCCCGGACATCCATTAACGCAGAAAAGCGCAGTTCCCATGAAAGCCTTTGAAACAGAATCCTATATCCAGACTTATCCGGGCCAGGACGTAGACAACGCCCGTATTTTCTCCCGTTGTCACATTACTCCCAACACTCAGTTTTCCACTATGGATATCAACGCAACCTACTCCATGGTAGAGGTAGGTCTTGGGATCAGTATCAACAACCTTGTCAACAGCTATCTCTGGCAGGACCGGGTAGTGCATCTTCCCCTGGAGCCAAACCAGACTATGAATATCGGACTGGCCTATGGAAAGAACATTTCTCCGGCTTCTGAAGCTTTTTTGCATTTTATAACTGATAAGCTTCCAAAAGCGCCATTTAATATTTATGATTGAAAAAACTTCCATTTCCAAGTACACTAAGTAATAGGAGAATCTATTTTGATCAAAACAGGAGGGATTACACTATGATCATTGATAATGTAAAAGTTTATACACCGGAGCAGAAATTTGTAAAAGGTGGTATGATTCTTGAAAATGACAGGATCAGTGATATCTATACCGATGAAAATAAACCTGATCTTACGGGAAAAGAAGTTCTTGACGGCAAAGGTGCCTATGCCATTCCAGGGCTGATCGACCTTCATTTTCACGGATGCATGGGGGATGATTTTTGTGACAATTCACTGGAAGCGCTTGAGCGGATCGCTGAATATGAAGCTTCTGTAGGTGTAACTGCCATCGCCCCGGCTACCATGACGCTTACGGCAGAGGAACTTTTAGATGTTTTAAAAACTGCCGCCCGGTATAAACGTGAAAAACACGACTATAAAAAAGCCGATCTGGTAGGAATCAACATGGAAGGGCCATTTATCAGTCCTGTTAAAAAAGGTGCACAGGATGAAAGAAATATACTTCCATGTGACGTAAACCTTTGCGAACGTTTTTTAGAAGCTTCAGAAGGTCTTGTAAAATTCATAGGCATTGCCCCGGAAGAAAGCAGGAACTCTTTAGATTTTATCCGCCAGATGAAAGAAAAGGTAAGTATCTCCTTAGCACATACAAATGCTGATTATGATACAGCTATGGGAGCTTTTAACGCCGGTGCTGATCATGCCGTTCATTTATACAACGCCATGCCGGAAATACTCCACCGCGCTCCCGGCGTTGTTGGTGCTGTATTTGACAGCAAACATGTAATGGCTGAGATCATCTGTGACGGCATCCACATTCACCCGGCTACTGTACGTGCCACCTTCCAGATGATGGGCGCTGACCGTATGATCCTGATCAGTGACAGTATGAGAGCCACCGGCATGCCGGACGGGCAATATACTTTGGGCGGTCTGGATGTAAAAGTAGTAGGTAAACTTGCAACTCTGGTATCTGACGGAGCCATCGCCGGTTCTGCTACCAACCTGGCTGACTGTATGCGCACAGCAGTGCAGAAAATGAACCTTCCGCTTGAAACTGCCATTGCCTGCGCTACCATCAATCCGGCCAGAAGCTTAAAGATTGATGATGAATATGGTTCCCTTGAAAAAGGAAAAAAAGCCAATGTAGTGCTCCTTGAACCGGATCTGACATTAAAATGTGTGATCAAAGATGGAAAACAGATCTGAAAGAGGACATAAATCATCAAAGAAAGGAAATCTTTTAAATTGACAACTATAAGACCTATGCAGCCAGTTGATAAAAAGGCTGTTCTTGCAATGATGGAAGTTTTCTACGCTTCCCCCGCTGTTTTGAGCAATGGCTCCACAGCTATTTTTACCAGTGATTTTGAGGCCTGCGTAACGGAAAATCCTTATCTGGAAGGTTATATATTTGAAGAAAATGACCAGATTCAGGGGTATGCCATGGCTGCTAAAAGCTTTTCTACTGAGTTTGGACGCCCCTGTATATGGTTGGAAGATCTTTATATCAAAGAAGATTTTCGCGGAAGCGGCATCGGAAGCCTATTTCTGGAATTTATTGGAAAGAAATATCCACAAGCTGTTTTACGTCTGGAAGTAGAAGAAGAAAACGGCAGAGCCGTTAAAGTCTATGAAAAAAATGGCTTTAGCGTTCTGCCGTATATGGAAATGAAAAAACTATTGTAACACAAATCTTAAAAAAATTTAGCTATATCTTCTACATTTTTTCTTACCGGCATTTCAGGTTTAATTGCGCCGTATCCTACTGCGATCACGGAGACAATTTCCTGAGATGCCGGGATATCTAGATATTCACGAAGCTTTTCGCTGTTGCGGATTCCCATGATCAAGGTGTCTAATCCCATGTCTTTTGCCTTTAACACCAGATTTTCGTTCTGAAGTCCCAGGTCATAGCATCCCCAGCCTTCACCCACTTCATTTTCAGCTGCACCTTCTCTTGTAAAACCGGAACGTGTTTTTTCAAAGGCAGTAATGATCAGTGCCGGTGCATTTGCACTGTTTTTCTGGTTAAATTCCGGAAGGCAGTCTTTTTTTATTTTCTCCAGCATTTCCGGTGACATAACAATATAATATCTGCCTGTCTGGGAATTTTTCCAGGATGGAGCCAGCTGAGCAAAATGGATCATTTCTTCCATCTGTGCCTTCTCTACTGTCTTTCCCTCTTCATAAGCTCTTAAACTTCTGCGCGCCATAACGGTTTCATTAAATTCCATAGAAATTGCCTCCTTAATGGTTATAGTTCAGCCTTGCATTTTAATGTACTTGTTTTCGCCATTCCTTTAAGAGTATAACATATTAAAGACTGCTTTTGAATATACATACACCAATCCCTTCTATCCGGAGTTCCTCTATGGGTGATTTTATTAAAAAATGGTTTCATCTGCTTTTGATCTTTGTTTTTGCCTATCTGGCGGGAAGTCTGGCAGGTCAGGCCAATAGCCGTTTTCGTTCTGTTAATGGGATTCCTATATATTCTGCCTCTGCTGACGGCAACTGGGGCTTAAGTTTCCCAAATCCCGGTCAGTCTCCTGTTGGAAATACAACAAACGATTATCTAAAACAATTTAATGCCTGCTACATGGGAGATCCTGGCGAAAAAGTGATCTATCTTACCTTTGATGCTGGTTATGAAAATGGGAATACAGAGAAAATATTAGATGCTTTAAAGAAACACGGCGTCCATGCTGCCTTTTTTGTGGTAGGAAATTATCTTGAAACAAGTCCGGATCTGGTAAAACGTATGGCAGATGAAGGTCACATTGTAGGCAATCATACATACCACCACCCGGATATGTCAAAAATCTCAGATAAACAAAGTTTTGAAAAAGAATTAAAGGATCTGGAAGCCTTGTATACAAAAGTCACCGGTCAAACCATGAAAAAATATTACCGGCCTCCCCAGGGAAAATACAGTGAAAACAACTTAAAAATGGCCCAGGAAATGGGATACAAAACCTTTTTCTGGAGCCTTGCTTATGTGGACTGGTATCAGGATAAACAGCCCTCAAAAGAAGAGGCATTCAAAAAATTGTTAGGCCGTATCCATCCCGGGGCCATTGTTTTACTTCACAGTACTTCTGACACCAATGGAGCCATTTTGGATGAACTTCTTACAAAATGGGAGGAAATGGGGTATCATTTTGCCACACTGGATGATATTTAACATCCACCGGATTGATCTCTGCAGAGGATATCTTGTCTTTAAGCCTCTGGTGTAACAACAGCTGTGTCACCTATAAGTTCCAGCTTGTCACTGTTGCTGCCTTCTCTTTTTATATGAGCTGTTTTAACAGCAGCTCCTGACGCAGAAGCAGCTTCGATCGTTCCCTGGGCACCTGCCAGCTCCACAGTCTCATCCACAATGCCAAAATCCGCTCCTGTAAAGTTCATATCTCCAGCTTCCAGACGGACAGCGGAAGGATGATCTGCATCCAGTTCTTCCCCGTTCCAGTCACTGCAGATTGCCTCTGCATTTGCTGACTCCAATTCCAGGCTTCCTTCTCCCCGGATGGTCAGCGTACCTGTGCCCTTTTTGATCACAGGTCCCTGGCTTTCCAGGTGACTTACTGTATCTTTTTTCAGCTGGATGATCAGATCGCCTTCCACCTCAATCACGGGATCTGAAGTATCTTTACTTCCAGCTTCCAGCTCATCCAGGGTCAGAATATACAGACCTCTGTTATTTCGCAAAGTCCAACCAGCTTCCCTGGTGGTTTTCCCATTTTCAGGGATCAGTACCTTTTCTCCTTCGATCTTAACAGAAGTAAGAGGGATCTGGCTTCTGGATGTAGTGAGATTGAATTTGGATGCCACAAACATTCCAAAGGTAGCTACTCCCGCGCAGCAGGCCGCCACCAGACCGATAAACAAAACGGTACGAACCATTCTTCCCATAAATTCTTTAGGCAGCTGCTGCATGTTTTGCTTCCTCCAGTCTTTTGTTAAACTGTTCATAAAAATCTGCGGAAGCATCAAATGGCTCCATGTAGAACTTTTTCAGGATATACAGACACAATGCCTTTGATTTTTCCTGCCCTTCGCTTCCAAGATTTTTGATCTTCTGCCCCATTTCTTTCGCAAAATAATGCCAGTCAGAAATGAACTTTTCATATTTTCCAAAATCCGGTATATCGATCCATTTGCGAACCTTTACTTTTGTCCTGTTTTCCTTCTTACATTCATGAGTCTGTAAAAAATACTGGAAAGAACCATTTTCATACACTCTTCCCAAAGGAAACAACCGGCAAAAACCTGGGCGAAATGGGTGAATGGAGCATCTCCCCTCTTCATTTAAGAAAGAACAGACTTCCTTTTCTCCTGCCATTTTCAGGTTTGGAAGAATCAGGCCGTCTGACATATTCAGCTCAATGGAGCCTTTCAGAAGATCCTCAAAAGCCATTCCCGTTCCCTGCGTCAGCCGGTAAATATCATAGGGATCCAGTAAAATAGAGGATCCCATCCCCTGACAGCAGGCAGAACAGCCTTTACAGTCTCCACAGTCTGCTTTTACCATATCCGATGAGCTATATCTCCTTCCATCAGATATTTCTTTTAAATCTATTTCCCGTTCCATTATTTCTTTTGATTCCTTTCATATGCTAATGCCTGAATAAGGCTGCAGCAATCCTTATAACCACTCTCTGTTACGGTCCAATCGTCACAGGTACACCTACTGCACAATAACTCCATAAAATATCCATTACGTCATTGGTCATGGCAATACAGCCTGCAGTTCCACGATCTCCCTGATTTCCATGGATCTCAATCGCTCCGCCTAAAGGAGTATCCCATGGCGGTGTCACACCTGCTTTATTGGCATCTACAATCGCCTGATACTGCTCCTGTGTAATAAGGCCAGCAGAAAGTCCTCTCTCTGCGTCTTCAATATTTGGATAAGACAGTCCCAGTGCCAGGTAATACTGACTCTTGTCATTTCTGGTACATACATAAAAACTGCCGGAAGGAGTGATTTCATCCCCCTCTTTTACTTTATCACCTATCGCAGACTGCCGTCCCAGCTTTGCATCCCAGGTACCGATCACCTGCTTATTCTGCATCAGGGTCAGCTTACTCTGGCGCTTGCTGATGTAAATGCTGATACCTGTAGCTGTTGGTGTAATGGATGCCGGGTCTGGCTTTGCAGCAGATGAGTCTGCATTTTGTGTATGATCCGCTGTGTTTTGAGCTGTATCTGCACTGGAAGCCGCAGTCTCTGATTCCTTGGGATTATTTGCAGTATTCTGGCTGTTCTGACCTGCATCTGCCACAGGTGATGCCTGACCTTCTACAGACTCAATGGGACTGTTTACAGCAACGATCTGCTCTGCCTGCGCGCCAAAAGCTGCCGTCACAGCCAGTCCCATTGCCAGAAAGCTGCCAAACACTGATCTTCTATATTTCATAAAGCACTCTCCTTTTGGAAATATACGTATAAACCATCCTTCTTATCTGTTCCCCATTTTACCAGAACACTGCTTTATGAGCAACCGCGGTTTTTTTAAGATTTTCTGTCATTTTTCTATTGTTTAATTTCCCACAATCTGTATCTGGCTTCCAACACCGGTGCTGCTGCGCTTTTTCGTAACAATGATCTTGCGCTCGATCCGGTCTTTTAGCTCACCTACATGAGAAATAATACCTACCAGTCTCTGGCCCTGTGCCAGGTCATTTAAGGAGCGGACCGCCTGGTTTAAGGAGTCCTCATCCAGAGAGCCAAAACCTTCATCTACAAACATGGCATCCAGGCGGATCCCCCCTGCGCCAGCCTGTATCTCATCAGAAAGCCCCAGTGCCAGTGAAAGAGAAGCCTGAAAAGATTCACCGCCGGAAAGTGTCTTTACACTGCGTTCCGTTCCGTTGTAATGATCAATTACATTTAACTCCAGACCTGCTTTTTCTTTCTTACTCTCCCCGTTTTCCTGTCGCTTTAATTCATACTGGCCGCTGCTCATGGTCATAAGGCGCAGATTGGCCCTGCGAAGGATCCGGTCAAAATAAGCCATCTGCACATAGGTCTCCAGCTCGATTTTTCTCTTTCCGCTCAGTGTTCCCCCTGCTGTATCGGAAAGTGCCCGCATCCATACATATTCCTGCTCCGCTGCTGCCATTTTTTCCTGTTTTCCCCTAACATTGTTGTAAATACAACGGTTATTTTCCAAATCTGCAAACTGCCTGGAATATTTTTCGTCCCATCCTTTCTTTTCTTCAGAAAGGGCACAAATTTTTTCCTTTATCTCTTCTTCTCCTAAACTTTCTTCAACTGCATCAATCTGATTTTGCAGAGTTTTTATGGTAGACTTCAGTCCCCCCAACTGTGCATTTAATTCATTGAATATTTCTATAGTCGTACTCCGTGCTGTTTCCAGCTCCTTCTTTTTATCTATGTTCGATTTCAGCAGTTCCTCTATTTCCTCTTCTGTAACTGTATCATAGATCTTCTTTTCTTCTTCTATCTGTTTTTTTAACTCTTCTTCCTGGGTCTTTAGTCTCTGGATCAGCAGCGCTTTTTGGGAAATACATTCCAGAAGACGTTTTTGATCCTCTTCCAGTTTTTCCGCCTGGATCTTTAAACGTTTTAAAGCTTCTTCCTTTTCCCTGTTCTGTTCTAACTCAGATCGAATCTGATCTAAAGCCGCCTGGTTTTCCCTTTTTCTCTGGGCAAAAGAGGCTCGGATCTGGTCTAAAACCGCTTCTGCATCCTGGTCTTCTGGTACATGATCCATATTTTGCCGGATCAGCAGTGACAGCTGTCCATCCGCAGCCGCGTAAAAATCGCGGGCATCAAGAAGTTCTTTCTGGCAAACTTCTTCTTTTTTCTCCAGCTTACCTTTTTCTTCCTGACACTCTTTCAAAGCTTCTGCCCCGTTTCTGGCATCCTTTAACTGCTGGCTGCAAGTCTGGATTTCTTCTGACAGACGAGGCTTTATCCTTTCCTGATCCTGGTCTGCTTTCCACTGGTCTCCAAAAATCTGCTCTGCCTTATTCCTGCATTGTTCCTTCCTTTCTTCGATCTGTTCTTTCCACTGACCAGCCAACGTGCTTAGATTCTGTACTTTCTTTTCTTCTTTCTCTAATTCTTCCCTCTTTTGATCCAGTATTTCTTTATCCGGCACCTCATCCATAAGCACCGCCGGCTGAGGATGATGAAGGGAGCCGCACACAGGACATTTTTCCCCTTCTTTTAAATGTCTGGCCAGCAAACCTGCCTGAGCGTCTAAAAATACCTGTTCCAGCTGGTTATAGTTTTCTCTGTCTCTGTTTCTTACATGAACTGCATCTTCATATTCTCTCTGAGCTTTGCTCAGCTTTTCTTCTGTCTTTTCCAGCAAAACCACCTGATCCCAAAACTCTTTCAGCTGCCCGGATCGCATCTGTAAAACAGGCTCCCTTCCAGCCATCTGCGTCAAAGCATTTTCCCGGTCTGTCAGTTCTTTTTTCTTCTGGCTTAACTCTTTTTCCCATTTTTCCAGTTCTTTTAACGATTTCAGCCAGCTGTTTTTCTCCTTTATTGCCTGATCCAGTGCATTTTCATCTTCTGCAAGTTTTTCACATTTTCCAGATACTTCCCTGAATTTGCCCTGCAGGCGTTCTTTTTCTGCTTCTGCACCTTTCAGACTTTCCTGGGCTTCTTTATTTTTCTGCATAGCCTGTTCCCAGGAAATTTTTTTCTTTTTCAGATCTTCATCTTCCTGTATTTCTTCCCTGATCTTCTTTTCTTTTTCTTCTGCCTCCTTCACTTTTTGGCTGAAAGCCTTAAGTCCCTCTTTTTTCCTGCTCAGCTCCCGGATCTCTTCTGCCAGATCTTCACAGGCCTTTGCATTTTCTTCTGCCTGGTTTTTCTCCAAAACAGCAGCTGCCAGCTTCGGTTCCAGCTCTGTCAACTGCGTTTTCTTTTCCTCAAGCTTTTTCTGCATCTGCTGTCTCTGTTTTTCTTCTCCCAGCGTTTTGTTCGCTCTTTGTATCTCCTTATCCAGCTGTTCTATCTGCCCAGCTGACTCCTGCAAGCTCTTTTCCTGACGTTCCATAACTTCTGTCAGCAGTTCGATCCCCCGAATGGTCTTTCCTTCAAATTTCGCCTTTTTCAGTTCTTTCCATTCACTTTCTGTCTGGGGATCTCCACCTATACTGGCACCGTCCAGATACTGACTGATGCTGCGGCGCATCTCATCATATTCCTTCCATTTTCCCTTTACAGCATCCCGCAGCCTGTTTTCAATATCCTGATAGATCCCTGTGTGGAAGATCTGTCGGAAGATTTCCCCACGTTCTGTGGTTCCGGCTAATAAAAGCTTCTGAAAATCTCCCTGGGCGATCATTGCGATCTGGGTAAACTGGCGATAATCAAGCCCCATTAACTCTATAATGGCTTTGGTCACTTCTCTTGTTTTGGTTACCGGCGGCCGACTATCGGGAAAAATAAGCTCTGCCTCTGCTTTCTGCAATGTAAAGCCTGTTCCTCTGCCCTTTGGCCGAAGATACTCCGGATTTCGGGTCACTTTATACTCTTTTCCCTGGTAGATAAAATGAAGCTCCACATAGGTAGGCACATCATCCGGCGCATATTTGCTGCGAAACATTCCTGTTTCCCTTACAGTTCCGCTGGCTTCCCCATACAGTGCAAATGTAATGGCGTCAAAAAGTGTTGTTTTTCCCGCACCTGTATCACCAGTGATCAGATAAAGACCTTTTTCTCCCAGTTTTTCAAAATCTACCACTGTTTTTTCCGCATAAGGTCCGAAAGCGCTTATGATCAGTTTCTTCGGCTTCATTCTTTCACCTCCTGGATGATATTCCGTACAAACTCTTCCTGAACCTGACTCATGGACTGGTTGTTCTGCAGCTCATAAAATTCCATAAACAGCTCCATTTCCGACTTTTTCTCCACTGCCTGGGCTGCTGTAAGCTCCATATTTTCTCTGGTTCTGCGGTTATCGTATTCCAGCTGCATGATATTGGGATAAATGACCCGCAGCTTCTGCAGACCATCTAAAATGTCCTCCTCATCAGTAAGAGTCACATGAAGGTAATCATCGCAGCTGTCATTTTCATAAAAAGATCTTGCCGTTACTTCCATATAGCTTCCCCGGATCTTGCGCATATCCCGCAGAGGCTGCAATGGAATGAATGTAATCTGGGTATTACCCTTTTCTTTTAATTCCACCACAGTAATGGATTTTTCCTGGCCAGCTTCTGAAAAGGAGTATTTAAGAGGCGTACCGCAATAACGCACCTGCTCTCTTCCCACTGCCTGAGGACTGTGGATATGACCTAATGCCACATAATCAAAATCATCAAACACAGAGGCATCCACATTGTCAAGACCACCTACTGACACTTCCTCCGATTCACATCTCATAGCCCCGGTAACAAACTGGTGGGCCACCAGTACGTTTCTGGCTCCTTCCTCTATTTCCATATGGGAAACTGCCATTTTTACAGCACTTTGATAGTCGCAGACTGTCTCTGCCTCTTTTTCATACTCTCCCCCTTCAAAAGCATGACGGACTGCAGCCGGTTTTATAAAGGGCAGCAAATGAATACACACTTTTCCATAATCATCCTTTAACTCCACCTTTTCTGTCTTTCCCTCATACACAGGCGCCACATAAATACCGCTTTTCTTCATCAGCCGTCCGCCATAGGAAACACGCTCCGCAGAATCATGATTTCCGCTGATCATAAACACAGGCAGCTTCATTTCACTTAAACTTGTGAGAAAATCGTCAAATACCTGGACTGCCTCTGCCGCCGGAACCGGCTTATCATAAATATCCCCCGCCAGTATGATCCCATCCGGCTGATACTCATTTGCCGCCTTTAAAATCTGCCTCAAAATATATTTCTGGTCCTCCAGCATAGAAAATTCATTGACCCGTTTTCCTATATGCAGGTCTGATAAATGAAACAGCTTCATAAAAACCTCCCTCTGTCTGTCAGCCTTTTATAAAAGCAAAAGGTGCCGCAAAAATAACCCTTCTTTTGCGGCACCTCACATTCCCTTACTATCTTCTGCGTATTAAGCCTGTTCTAACTGCTTTTTATAGATCTCAATTACTTTCTTCATCATCTGAGGACCTGGTGCACCAATGGTCATACGCTTTTCAACACAGGTCTTCATGCTGATGGCTTCATATACATCTTCCTCAAATACAGGACTGATCTTCTTGTATTCCTCCAACGGAAGATCATCTAAAGCAATTCCCTTATCGATGCATAACAGCACCAGCTGACCCACAATACCATGGGCATCACGGAATGGTACACCGTGATTTACCAGATAATCCGCTGCATCTGTAGCATTGGTAAAGCCATTCTTTGCGCTGGCTTCCATTACGTCCTTGCGGAATTTCATAGAAGAAATCATACCGGTAAATAAGGACAGACAGCCTTTTACTGTATCAATGGCATCAAAGGTCAGTTCCTTATCTTCCTGCATATCTTTATCATAAGCCAGAGGAAGTCCCTTCATGGTAGTGAGCATGGAAACAAGTGCTCCGTAAACACGTCCGCTCTTGCCGCGGATCAGCTCTGCAATATCCGGATTTTTCTTCTGAGGCATAATGCTGCTTCCTGTGCTGTAAGAATCATCGATCTCCACAAAACGATATTCGTTGGTATTCCAGATAATAATTTCCTCACTGAAACGGCTTAAATGCATGGCAATGGTAGATAATGCGCTTAACAGCTCGATCAGATAATCACGGTCAGACACAGAATCCATAGAGTTTAAAGTTGGTCCGTCAAAATCCAAAAGCTTTGCCGTATATTCTCTGTCTAATGGATAAGTAGTTCCAGCCAAAGCGCCAGAGCCTAATGGACAATAATTCATCCTCTTGCGGATATCCTGTAAACGGGAGCGGTCTCTGGAGAACATTTCAAAATATGCACCCATATGATGAGCCAGTGTTACAGGCTGCGCTTTCTGTAAATGAGTAAAACCAGGCATAAATGTCTCGGTATTTGCCTCCATGATCACCAGAAGTTCTTTTAAAAGCTCTTTTACAAGAACATCTAATTCATCAATTTCATCTCTTGTATACAGCTTCATATCCAGAGCCACCTGGTCATTACGGCTGCGTCCGGTATGAAGACGCTTTCCTGCCTCGCCGATGCGCTCTGTTAAAGTTCCTTCTACGAAAGAATGGATATCCTCATATTCGGAATCAACCGGGATCACCAGCTTGCCGCTGTCTAAATCTTCTCTAATGCCTTCCAGACCTGCCACAATGGCATCTCTGTCTGCTTCTGTAAGGATTCCCTGTTTTGCCAGCATCTTTACATGAGCAATACTGCCTCTGATGTCCTGACGATAAAATTTCTGATCAAATGAAAGTGATTCATTAAAATTCTGTACCAGCTGATCTGTTTCTTTTGTGAAACGTCCGCCCCAAAGCTTCATATTTTGTATCTCCTTTTACTTTATTCTTTATTGTGGAAATGTACTCCCAAAAGCCTTTTTACCTGTATTTTGGCATTCTGGCTTCTGAGAGCGTGTTATAATTATTCATTATACCTTATAAATCTACATTTTGCGGCTGTTTTTTCTATTTTTGCCTCTTTTTTTTGTATTTTTTTTCATTTACAGCAGTAATAACCGCTGCAGCAGCAAATATTGCCAGACTCACACCTGTGATCATGGCACCTGTTTTTAATCCCTGCGGCTCATAGGTCAAAGTGATCTCATGGTCGCCTTCTGTAAGATCCGCAGCCAAAAATGTATCAAAAATCTGTCTTGTTTCTGTTTCCACGCCATCCACTGTAAGCTTCCAGCCTTTATCATATGGAATACTTGTATACATAGTACCTGCTGCGCCTGCATGAATGGTACCGGCAAGCTTTGTATCTGTCCATTTTGTTAAATTTACAGGATTCTGATCCATTTTTTCATAGAACTCTTTAAACGCTTCTGTATCGAAACGCCATACTTCTGCCTGAAGGGTAGGATTGCCATCATCTTCACACCGAAGCTCTGCATCCGTTCCTCTTACAAGATACCCCAACTCCAGCAGATAACCTCTGTCCACGTTGTCAAAGGTTTGGCTTTTCTCACCCATGGATGCTGTAACCTTTTCCACTTTCTTATTGGTCACATACACATAATACTGGCCATTTTCTTCCGCTGTAAAAGTAAATTTTTTACCTTCCGTAACGCCTTCATTGGATACCAGCACATCCCTGGTTCCTAAAACATTACAAAGGTCATTCTGCACAATGGCCGGATTGCCGGAATCTAACAGCCAGTTGCTTTCTACATCAGATGGCAGCATAAATGCCACAGGCAGTGTGTATTTATTTTCATAAAGCCACATAGAGCCTTTCCGCCCGATCTGCTCTTTTAAACCCGTCGCCGGCTGCTGATCCGGGTAAATGCCATAGCGGATAGAAAACAGGCTGTCCACTAAGGGAGTGCTACCCTTGATGCTGTAAGCATTGGTGGAACTTTCGCAGCCAAGGAATCTTACAAAATCAGATAAAGAAGCATTGGCCACGGAAGAAAACAGGGACGCTGACGGGAAATTCATCCAGGCACCGTCATTTTTCGTTTTGCTGTCCCCCTTTTCCACTCTGTAAAAAGTATCACATTTGATGTTTCCAGCCAACTGTTCCGTATCCTCATTATCCTTTACATAAGCAGTTCTGCTGGTAGTTGGAAGGCTGGTAACGCCAAGATTTAACGCCGCTTCCAATGCTGCCAAAAGCAGCGTCATCATCAGGATCGCATCTCCATTCCAGTGTTTGCGCTTATACAGATAAATAAGTCCCATATACAGTGCCAGGAAAATGATCGCTGCATAAAACACAGAAAAATGAAATTGCTCTGAGTTATCCACAAGTTTTTCTGCCATGATCACAAAGATAATAGCACCCCAGAATGCCCATACCACCTTTTTCCAGGAAGTTTCTTTTAATTCCATAAAAGCCTGATAACACATGGTCAGCACCAGAGCGATATAGATAAAGGACTGCCTGCATGGAAGACTGTTTGGATAATGGAAACCATGCCAGATAAAGTTTAACACATTAATAGAAAAGCTTGCGTAAAACATTAACAGCAGACCACAGTAAACTGCCTTTTCCCGCACAGTGATCTTCTTTGCTCCCAGATACAGAAGCAGAAACATAAGCACTGCCACGCCGCAGTAGATATTTGGCCAGTGATCCAGGCCAATCTCCGTTCCCACATTTCCGATATGCCGGGCGATCATATCAAAAATGGAAAAATAGCAGCTGATGGTTTTGGGAAAACTAAAATCCCCGGAAGCAGTAGCCTGCAATGCATAGATCTCCGGCAAAAGCACTACTGCCGCCAATCCGCCTGCAAGAAGGGAATAAAATCCAAAACGCACACCTGTTGCTGCCAGTTCTTTTACTCCCTTTGGAGGATATAAGATGACCTGCACGATCACATACATGACCATAAAAATACAGATCATGATGGAAATATAGTAATTTGACAAAATAGACAGCCCCAATGTCACACAGTAAAACAGGCCTTTTTTTTCACGTACCAGCTGCTCTAAGCCATAAAGGATCAGGGGCAGCAGGAAAATGCAGTCCAGCCACATAATATTCCAGCTGTAAGCCGCCATATAACCGCTTAAAGCATAGAAGATTCCGAAAATGCCGGCTATAAAATGCTTTTTTTCAAAATGGTGATCCAGATACCAGGTAAATGTGACACCGCAAATACCTGTTTTTATCATAATAAGGATCGTCATAAATTCAATAATGAATTTCTTCGGACATAAAATGATCAGCCAGTTCACCGGACTTGCCAGATAGTAGGCATAAAGAGCAGAAAAATTCACTCCCATGCCAATATCCCAGCTATAAAGAAGGCTTCCTCCCTGCTTTAACTTATACTGGAATTCAGAAAAGAAGGGGGCATACTGATGGTACATGTCCGTTCTTAAAAAACATTCTTCCCCAAAAGGAAAGATTCCTCTCTGGGCAAAGAGAATGATCAGAACAGCTACCGGAACAAAAAAAGCTGCGATCAGACCATCCATCGGACGCAGAAACCGGAAATGCTCCGGGTCTTCTGCATCATAAATTTCTTCTGTATAAAATTCCTCTGGGTCTGTATGATCCACAGTAACTTCATCACCCGGATCCTGATCTTTTCTTTGGGCTGCTGCCGCCTGATCTTTGGCTGTTTCTTCCAGATCACGTTTATCTCTTTCTTTTTCTGTTCCTATTTTCTTTTGCATTTCTGGTTCTTTTTCCGTTTTTCTTTTTGTCTGTAATGGGTCATTTTCCTGCAAAGATGCTGTTTCCTCCCTGCTGTCTGTATTTTTCATCGGAACCGGTCTCTGAACCATTTCCAGTACTGCATCCAGTTCCTTTTCTACCTGTTCTATTTCTTCACGACTCACTGCATTCACCTTTCCTACAGCCGCTTTTAGATTTTATTTCTGATATTATTTCTTTTTAAAGATCCAAAGCTTACTGAATACGTAGTTTGCCACCATATTGATAACAGAAGCTGTCAGCTTACAAAACATTTCATAAACGAAGCCTCTGTCTCCTCCCAGTTTTACCATAACCACCATTAAGATCCAGGTAGCCACTCCGGAAATTGCTCTTGCTGCAAAAAAAGCACTTCCTTCTTTTAATAAATAACCTGGATGCATATTAAAATTGCGGAATACGATGATCTTATTTACAATATAGGCAAATAAAACTGCCGCTACCCATGAAAGTGCCTGAGATGTACCAACCCCCATGGACATTTTCCTGAATACAGTATAGGAAGCAAAATCCACCACTGTAGTCAGCACACCGCAGATCAGATAACTGATGGTTTCATAATTTACACATTTTTTCCATAATTTTCCAAACACGTTTTTTCTCCTGCTTTTCGTTTTAAGTAAGTTCTTTCTATACGTTAATCCTCACTTAACATTTCTCTGGCTCCTTTGGAATAATGAAGCTCTCCGTCTTCTGTAACAAATACAGCATATACACCATCCAGTGAATCCGCCAGTTCCATTCCTTTTTCCAGTCCCAGCGCAAAGCAGGATGTACTCAGTCCGTCTCCGTCCACTGACTGTTTTGAGATGATCGTCACCTGAGTCAGACCATTTTCATAAGGATAACCGGTATGTGGATCTAAAATGTGATGATAATTCACACCGTCCTGGATAAAATGACGTTCATATACACCAGAAGATACCACAGACAGATCATTGATATCAAGAGCTGCTACTGTTTCCGAGCGATCTGCAAATGGCTTCTGGAGACCGATTTTAAAAGGCGTTCCGTCTGTTTTCTCACCTATACAGAGTACATTGCCTCCCAGATTGATAATAGCGCTTTTTACTCCCTGTTCTGTAAGATAATCCTTAATACGATCTGCAATAAATCCCTTGGCAATCGCCCCCAGGTCAATAGCTGTATCATCATCTGCAAAAGTAACTATATTTCCATCCAGTGATACTTTTTCATATCCCACTTTTGCAAGTTCCTTTTGGATCAGGTCTGCATCAGGAACCTTAGGATTTTCTCCTGTAAAATCCCAGAGACTGCTTAAAGGCTCAATGGTAATATCAAAAGCACCGTGAGACATTTCACAGTATTCCAATCCTTTCTTCAAAACCTCCGCTGTTTTATCTGAAACTGTAAACTGTCTTTCTCCCTCTTTTCGATGATTCATCTGATAAATCTCGCTGGTCTCTATTGTGGTACTTAACACATCCTCATATTCCCTGCATACATCCATGGCACCGTCTAAGATTTCTTCCTTATCTGTATCATACAAAGTAACGGTGACAAATGTATTCAGGAGAAAATCTGACTTGCTGATCGGTTCCTTTTGCTTTACAGCGCATCCTGACATCAACAGCATCACAAACATAACTGCCGCCAGAACGCAATTCCATTTTTTCTTATGTTTATTATCTCTTTTTTCCATAGGCACATTCTATCACTATGACAGTTTTACTGTCAACCAGACATGTTGCTGTAGCTCCGCTTTTAAAAAAGCTCTTTGAAAGAAAACCCTTTTGGTATATACTTATAAAAGATAAACGATCATCAAACGCCTTTTTCAGGCGTTTTTATCCGCCTGTGCAAAGGAGATCCCGCCATGAATCTTTCCTATTTAAAATATGCCGTTGAAGTAGAAAAAACCGGCTCTATTACAAAAGCAGCCCAAAACTTCTATATGAACCAGCCACATTTAAGCAAGATCATACGTGAACTGGAGAAGGATCTGGGATGCCCGATTTTTGACCGTACAAGCCGCGGTATGATCCCCACTGCAAGAGGAGAAGAGTTCCTTCGCTATGCAAAAGGGATCATGGAACAGGAATCCCAGTTAGATAAACTCTGTTCCAGAAACAGGGAATGTCCAAGGGAGATACGTCTTTGCGGTCCCCGTGCTTCTTACATATCCGGCACTTTAAAAGACTTCTTAAAAGAAGATGACCGGCTTTTCACCACCAATGTGCGCTATAAAGAAACCAATGCAAAAGATGTGGTACGCCTGGTTTCTGCAAAGGAATTTGACTTAGGCATTGTCCGCTGTCAAATGATCTACGAACCATTTTTCCTGAAAATGATCCATGATGAACATTTAGACAGTAAAGTCTTATGGCAGTTTTCTCCCAAAGTGCTTATGTCGCCTTCCCATCCTCTTGCTAAAAAGAAGTCTTTAAAACACCTGGATTTTTCCCAGTCTGTGGAACTGCTACAGGGAGACATACAATATCCTTCCTATACAGCAGAAACTCCCGATTCTGTTTCAACAGGCGGCGATCCCCGTCATACCATCTATATTTATGACCGGGGCAGTCAATATGAATTTCTCCGCCATCTTCCAGGTGCTTATATGTGGACTTCTCCTGTTCCATACAGCACACTTACGGAAGAAAAACTGATCCAGCGGGAATGTACCCGTCCTGACAATGTATTTAAGGATCTTTTAGTCTGTCGCAGCAGCTACCGTCTGTCCAAAGCGGAGACGGAACTGACCCAGTGGCTTGGACGTACCATCAGTCAGTTATCGGATCAATAGGACAAGTTTGTTTTAAAAATAACAACTTTCTCAGTAACAGAACCCTCTGTTATTCCTTTCTTTTTTCTGTTACTGAGCATTTTTTTCTTTTTCATTTCTATTTTTATTTATTTTTTGCAATTTTCTTCTCATTAATCCGTGATATACCCACAGGAATACCATTATTCCAATTTTGCATCTAGTCAAATTTTTATCAATATGCTACTATATAGATGTTGGGATGTTAAATAAATAACGAACAAGTACATATGGTTCATTCACAACTATATTTTTAGGAGGTCATAACTATGAGATTCACATTACCAAGAGATTTATACCACGGAAAAGATGCACTGGAGTCCTTAAAGACACTGCCTGGCAAGAAAGCCATTGTTGTTGTAGGCGGCGGATCCATGAAGCGTTTCGGTTTCCTGGATAAAGTAGAAGCTTATTTAAAAGAAGCAGGAATGGAAGTTCAGTTATTTGAAGGTGTTGAGCCAGATCCTTCTGTAGAGACCGTTATGAAGGGTGCAAAGGCTATGCAGGAATTTGAACCTGACTGGATCGTAGCTGTAGGCGGCGGTTCACCAATCGATGCTGCAAAGGCTATGTGGGTATTCTATGAGTATCCTGATACCAAGTTTGAAGACCTGATCACACCATTCAGCTTCCCAACACTGCGTACAAAAGCTAAATTCTGTGCAATCTCCTCTACTTCCGGTACAGCTACTGAAGTTACTGCATTCTCCGTAATCACAGATTATGCTAAGGGAATCAAATATCCTCTGGCTGACTTCAACATCACACCAGATGTTGCTATCGTTGACCCGGCTTTAGCAGCTACTATGCCTAAGAAGCTGACTGCACATACCGGTATGGATGCTATGACCCATGCAATCGAAGCATATGTTTCCACACTGCACTGCGAATACACCGATCCGCTGGCACTGCATGCCATCGAAATGATCAACGAAAACTTAGTTTCTTCTTACAACGGTGATATGGATGCCCGTGCTAAGATGCATGATGCTCAGTGCTTAGCTGGTATGGCATTCTCCAATGCATTATTAGGTATCGTTCACTCTATGGCACATAAGACTGGTGCTGCTTACTCCGGCGGACATATCGTTCATGGATGTGCTAACGCAATGTACCTGCCAAAGGTTATCAAATTCAATGCAAAAGAACCAGAAGCAGCTGCAAGATATGCTAAGATCGCTAAGTTCATCAACCTGCCAGGAAATACTGATGAAGAACTGGTAGATGCTCTGATCGCAAGGATCCGCGAGATGAACAAGGATCTGGATATTCCTACCTGCATCAAGTACTATGAAGGCGGAATCATCGATGAGAAAGAATTCATGGAGAAACTGCCTAAGGTTGCAGAACTGGCAGTAGGCGATGCCTGCACCGGCTCCAACCCAAGAAGCATCAATCCTGATCAGATGGCTAAGCTGCTTAAGTGCTGCTACTATGATGAGGAAGTTGATTTCTAATTCATAGAAATTCATAAAAGATCTGAAGATCCAGAATTGAATAAGAAATTTTTTAAGGGCTGCGATTCAAAACCGCAGCCCTTATTTGATCAAAGGATATTCTTATGATTCTTTTAAAACAATATTCAACAATACATTTAAGCCCACACCACACAGTACTGCAATAAATACCGGTGAAGTACAAAGCATATTTAAAAATGGCGAAAGTCCATCTGCCCACTCTTTATAAGTAGAAGTACACTGATATGGAAGCATGACTGCTAAAGTAAGAGTAATTCCCGCTACCAGTGTATTTCTTAATGTTCTTGGAGATGATACAATGGAATCGATCCCGGAAAACATGATGGAAGCCGCTGAGATTAGAAAAACAGCTCCGATAACCGGTTTAGGGATACCTGCCAGGATATATGCCATTTTAGGACAGAAACCATAAAGTAGGAAGAGTCCCCCTGCAAACTGGGTCACACGTCTGGAAGCTACACCGGTAGCTGCCACGATACCTATATTCTGTGTATAAGATGTACATGGCAGGCCTCCAAAAAGAGCTGTGATCATACAGCCAAGGCCACTGGCCATGATTCCCTTATCAATATGCTTTACTCTGTACACCTCATCACAGGCTGCACAGGTTGCAGCATAATCTCCTACAGACTCAAAAATAGCTCCCATATATCCACTAAAACCACCGATAACAGCTGCCGCTATAATGGTAATCGCACCACTTGGCTGTCCTTTCATACCTGTAAATGGGAAAAGACGCGGGATTCTCAGCCATGGGGCTGCGTGAACTGCTTCCCAGTCAAAAATCCCCAGAAAAGATGATACCACTACTCCTACGATCACAACTGTAACAAGTATAAATCCCTGGGAAATGATTCCTTTTGTTTTAAATTTAAGTACAAGTGCCAGTAAAAATGAAATCAGTGCCAGGATCAGATACAACGGTTCCTGTTTGGAAAATGTCCACTGGACTGCAATCCTTGCTGCTACAAAGCCAATTGCAGTTACTACAGAACCAACCACTACCGGTGGAAGAAATTTTCTTACTTTACTGACTGTTTTGGTCACTCCAAGTACTGTCTGGATCAGACCTCCTATAAGGGATGCGCCCCATACAGCAGGAAGGCCATAAACACCTGCTATATTACCCATGGAAGACATCAAAGCAGAAGATGAACCTTGCACAATAGGAAGCCTGTTTCCTACCGTTGTCTGAAGAAAAGTGCATATACCCATGCAGAAAAAGCAGGCACAAAGCAAAGTAGGTACAAAATCAGGTTGATCGATCCCGGCTAAAGAAGCAAAACCGGCTGCCCACATAAAAGGTGTGAAATCCACTAATGTGATCTGAAGTGCAAAAAGGATCGCTTTCCACAATGGTTTTGGAACATCTTCTATTCCGTATGCAATTTCAATGTTAGATTCTGGCTGTTCTTCAAATACCGCCTGTTCTGGGTCATACATAAAACCACTTCCTATTCTCATTCTTAATTTTTCAATCTTTATCTTAGTTTTTAAACCAATTCTATTTCTGTTCCTGTTTTTCCTTCAATTCCATCTTCTGCTTTTTCAAGCAACGTGATCAGTGCTTTTCTTCCTTTGCCAGATTTTGCAAAAGCAACTGCTGCCTCTACCTTTGGAAGCATGGAACCTGGAGCAAACTGTCCTTCCTCTATATAAAATTCTGCTTCTTTCACACTCATATGATCCAGCCACTTTTCTCTTGGTGTACCATAGCCGATCGCCACTTTTTCTACTGCTGTAAGAATGATCAGATAATCTGCCTCCAGCTCTTCTGCCAGTTTTTCAGATGCAAAATCTTTATCTATGATCGCTTCCGTGCCAATATAGTCTCCGTTTTCGTTCTTTACTACAGGAACACCGCCGCCTCCGCAAGCGATCACGATCTGGCCTTCTTCCACCATTCCACGGATAGACTCCATTTCAAGGATAGCCACAGGCTTTGGTGAAGGAACTACGCGGCGGATTCCTCTGCCAGCGTCCTGTGCAAACACAAAACCTCTTTCTTTTCTCAGAATCTCTGCTTCCGCCTCTGTTACATAGGCTCCGATGGGTTTAGAAGGCTTTTTATATGCCTCATCTTCCGGATCCACCTGAACCTGGGTAAGAATGGTAGTAATAGGTTTACGGATCCCGGATCTTTCCAGTTCATTTCTTAAAGCTCTCTGAAGATCCAGACCAATATATCCCTGACTCATTGCTGTACACACAGATAATGGGCAAAGTTCATAATGTTCGGGATCCTGCTTATGCAAAGCTGTCATCGACTTCTGGATCATTCCCACCTGAGGTCCATTCCCATGTGAAATAACAACCTGATGTCCTGCAAGGATCAGGCCTGCGATCGCCTTTGCAGTTCCTTTTACAACTTCTGCCTGCTCTGAGATCGTTTTTCCAAGAGCGTTTCCGCCCAGTGCAATTACAATTCGTTTTCCCATAATTATTTTCTCCTCTATTTGTATGGTAGTGTCAAAAACTACCTCTTTTTAATTCATTATAAAAACAGCAGACCGGCTGATATGATCACCAAAAGGGCGATCAGACAGATCACACAATATCCCATTACATCTCTTACCTTTAACTTCGCTACTTCCAGCACCGGAATCAGCCAGAACGGCTGCAACAGGTTGCAGCAGGAATTTCCCCAGGAAAGAGCCATTGCCGCTTTTCCTTCCGACACTGCAGGCATAAAACTCTGCACTGCCTGCATTACAATGGGACCCTGGACCGCCCACTGTGCCCCGCCGCTTGGCACAAACAGCTTTACGATCACTGCACTGAGGCAGGTAAACAGTGGAAATGTCTGTGCATTGGAAATATGTACAAAAAATCCAGCGATCACCTGTGCAATAGAAACACCTGTAGAACCACCGTTATAACTGATCAGTCCTGCAATACCCGCATAAAAGGGCATCTGCAGAACCACTCCTACTGCTCCGCCAAGAGATTTTTTCACTGCTTCTACTGTACGTACAGGTGTTTTATACATCGCAATGGAGGCAAACAAGAAGATCATATTAACCTGATTAATAGAAAGTGAAAAAGACTGCTTTTTAATATAAAGAGAGTCTACAAAACTCCAGATCACACAGAAAAATCCAATACATGTAATGGCTCCGTTTAAAAGTACGGATGTTTCCAGCTTTTCTGCAGGAGTCATTTCACTGGGGGATTTATAAACTTTTGCTGCAGATACTTCATTAAATATAGACGGATCCACTGTTTTCGTCTTTTCAGGAGATGGATGCATGGCAGTGATCAGCAGGCATAGAACAATGGCACCAACCACATAGATAAACAGATTATAAGGTGCAAATACCGTTTCCCTGAAAGGAATACCTGTTGTACTCCATACGCCTTCAAAATTCCAGCCACCGGCTACATTTAAGGCGATGGTGCCGGATATTCCCACCAGGCAGAACGCATTTCCTACATAGGCAGCTGCCACAAGCAATGGATAATGGATCCCTTTTACCTTTTTTGCCACTTCCTGGGCCAGCACTGCACATACGATCAATGCTGCGCCCCACTGAAGAAAATATGCCACCATACCTACTGCTGATACCAGGATAAGAGCCTGCTTTGGTGTTTTAGGTACAGATGCGATCTTTACAATGATCTTATGCACTGGCTCTGTATTGGCAAACATGGTTCCTGTCACTACGATCAGCACCATCTGCATTCCAAATCCTAAAAGATTCCAGAAACCACCATACCAGCCTTTATATACAAGATCTATCAGACGGTCGAGCACTGTGATCCCTTCTGCAGGAGCAATACCGGTAACAGGAATGGCTGCTATGAACAGTATTACCGTTAAAAGCAGGACCAGAATGTATGCATCCGGTAAAAAGCGGCTGATCAGAGCTACACTTCCATCTACCAGTGTATCAAACAACTTTTTCAATTTTTTCACCTCAAAACTTTTCTTCCACTGCTTTATAAGCAGAGCTGCCACCAATATGGGGCAGCTCTTTTGGATTTAATTCATAATACTCTGGAACTTTTCATAGAATTGTGGAAATGAAGAATCAAAACTTCCGGCACGATCCAGTATTTTTCCAAAAATACCAATCAGCGGAGCATTTACGATGGTTGCAAGAACTGTATTAAAACCTACCATATCAAAAGCAAAACGGCGGAATAATACAAGCATAAGGATCACTGCAATACAAAGAGCTGTAAAATCAAATATCCATTTAACCTTTGTTGTATCTTTATGAAATGTATCTGAAATATCTTTTACAAACATTTCATAGGCTTCCTGTGGGAGATAGGTCCTCAGGAAAAATGGAGCCTATGAAACTTTTTCTGTAAAATAACCATCACAAGGTCCTTCTATGATAAAATAAATATCATTAGGAGGGCCTTTTATTATGGCAAGACAAAAGAAACCTGTACACAGAGTACAAATGACCGATGGAAAAAGAAATATCATTCGTCAGCTTCTCGAAGA